>LJUC01000088.1 GCA_001303695.1 Phycisphaerae bacterium SM23_30 | reverse complement strand
GATCGCATCCGGGGCTGGGAGCGGATCATAGAAAACTACAAGGAAGACGACACCATCACCGGAAAAGTCACCCGCCGCATCAAAGGGGGATTATTGGTGGACGTGGGGGTGCCGGTGTTTCTGCCCGCCTCCCAGGTTGACATCCGCCGGCCCGGCGATATCTCTCAGTTCATCGGTCGCGAAATCGAGGCCCGCATCTTAAAGATCGATCAAGAGCGTCGCAACATAGTCATCTCGCGGCGCCGATTGCTGGAAGAGAACCGGGCCACGGCCAAAAGCAACCTGCTCTCGGACATCGAAGTGGGACAGGTTCGTAAAGGAGTGGTCAAGAATATTGCCGATTTCGGCGCGTTCATCGACCTGGGGGGTCTGGATGGGCTGCTGCATATAACCGATATGAGTTGGGGCCGGGTGAACCATCCGTCTGAGGTGGTGCAGTTGGACCAGGAAATCGAGGTCAAGATCCTCAGCATCGATCAGGAAAAGGAAAAGATAGCTCTGGGGCTTAAGCAAAAGACCGAAAGTCCCTGGGTGACGGCCGAAGAGCGTTATCCGGTAAAAAGCGTGGTCAAAGGCACGGTGGTTAATATCACCAACTATGGGGCCTTTATCCAGCTGGAGGAAGGGGTCGAGGGCCTGGTTCACATCAGTGAAATGAGCTGGACCAAACGGATCAGTCACCCCAGCGAACTATTAGCGGTGGGCCAGGAGATTGAGGTGGTGGTGCTGCACGTTAATCCCGCCAAGCAAGAGGTCTCGCTGGGCATCAAACAACTATCGGAGAATCCCTGGACCCGGGTGGCGCGGAAATATCCCCCGGCAAGCGTGGTGGAAGGGAGGGTGCGTAATTTGACCAACTATGGGGCTTTCATTGAAATCGAAGAAGGCATCGATGGTCTCCTGCACGTCTCGGATATGAGCTGGACCAAGAAGATCGGCCACCCGGGCGAGCTGCTCAAGAGAAACACAACGGTCAAATGCGTGGTGCTGGCCGTGGATGAGGATAAGCAGCGGGTGGCGCTGGGGATGAAGCAGATGACCGAGGATCCCTGGATTAAGGCGATCCCGGAAAAATATATTGCCGGCCAAATCGTGCAGGGCAAAGTCACCAAATTGACCAATTTCGGGGTTTTTGTCCAGTTGGAGCCGGACCTGGAGGGGTTGCTGCACGTTTCGGAGCTGTCGGACCATAAGGTGGAATCGCCTCAGGAAGTGGTTAAGGTGGGAGAGGAACTGGAGGTCAAGATCCTCCGGGTGGACGCCGACGATCGAAAAATTGGCTTGTCCCTCAAACGGGCCCGGTGGGCGGCCGAAGAAACCGAAGCCAAAGAGGAAAAAACCCCGCAACGGGGCGGCCTGGACGGGGCGGCGGGGATGGGAACCGATTATATCGACACCTCCCTGCTGCAGCGAAACGTGCAGCAGGTATCCGTCAGTAAACCCAAAAAGCCCGAATCCCCCCCTAAAGACCCCGAGTTCAAGGTCGAGGAAGGCGCCGAGGTGAAAACGGACCAAGCCGCTGATTTGAAGACCGAGGAAGGCGTTGATTCGAAAGTAGAGGAAGTCACCGAGGTGAAAACGGACCAGGCCGCCGAGGCGAAAACGGACCAAGGCGCCGACGAGAAAACGGAGCAAAGCCCTGTCAAAAGCACCGGCCCCGCTGCCGCCGAAGGTTCGGATATAATCCGCAAATGGGCAACCGGGTCAACCGAAGCGGCAGAATCAATCCCGACCGAGCCGGCCGCCGAAGGTGCCGATAATATTGAGACTGATTCACCGGTGGAGATCGAAAAACCGACTCCAGGTCAAACCGCCGGCTCCAGCGCGGAGTCGGCCGCCCCTGCCGAGACCTCAACCGAAGATACAACGCCGGACGGAAAAGATGCCCTCGAGGTGGAAAACGATGATGCCCCAAAGCAAAACCCTCCCTCGGCATAATCGGGGTTTATGAGGTTTGTTGAACCAGGTTTAGCGATTCAAATTAATGATGTCGGGTTTATCAGCCGATAAAATAAGTTAACCGTATTGGTAAGCGTAAATTTGATGCTCGGCTAAGGGGGTTTGTTAGCTGAGGGAGTAATTTTCACCCACGGGTGGGGGAGGAAAAACCAGTGGTGGAATCAACCTTACAGCTTTATCTTCAGGAAATTAACGCCGCTCCCTTATTAAGTGCCGACCAGGAGAAGGAGCTGGCCCACCGGATAATTGAACTGAACGATCCGGAGGCTCGGGACCGGATGATCCGCAGCAACCTGCGGCTGGTAGTCAACATCGCCAAGAAATACAGTCATCGGGGCATGCCCCTTCAGGATCTGATCGAAGAAGGCAACCTGGGCCTGATGCGGGCGGTGGAAGGTTTTGATCCGTCTCACGGTTCTCGTTTCAGCACCTACGCCTCCTGGTGGATCAAGCAGGCCATCAAACGGTCCCTGATCAACTCGATTCAGCCCATTCATATACCGGCCTACATGGTGGAAATGATCGCCCGCTGGAAACAGGCCACCATTGACTTCGAAGAGCATTTCGGCCGCTCCCCCACCGTGGATGAGATGAGCAGGGCCCTGCAGATTCCGCCGCGCAAGCTCAAGATCGTTCGCCGGGCCGTCAAGGCCTTTACCGCGCCCAGTCAGATGGCCTCGGCCGACGACGCGCCGAGCCTGCAGGAGATGCTGGAGGATGATAGAACCCCCCGCCCCGATGAAGCCGTCTTTAACACCGACGAACTGCAGACCATTAAAAGATTGCTGGATGAAATCGACGAACGGGAGGCGGAAGTGCTGCGGTTGCGTTTCGGGCTCGACCAGGGAGAACCGCTCACCCTCAAAGAGATCGGCAAACTGGTGGGCCTGACCCGCGAACGCGTCCGCCAGATCGAAAAGGAAGCCCTGGCCAAGCTCAACCAGATTCTCACCGCCGATGAAGAATAAGCGAAAATCGCCCTCACTAAGACTGATATAATCCTGACGAAATAACATGTCTGAAAAATTACGCCGCCTTATTCGTAACGTACCTGACTTCCCTAAGCCCGGCATCGTCTTTCGTGATATTACCCCCCTGCTGGCCCACGCCGAAGGACTCGCCCTGGCCGCCCGCAAAATGGCCGATCCCTTCCGGCGACAAATGGTCGATCTGGTCGTCGGCGCCGAAAGCAGGGGCTTCATCTTCGGCGCCCTGGCGGCGCGGGAATTACACTGCGGTTTCGTCCCCGTACGCAAGCCGGGCAAGCTGCCCGCCCAAACCGTCACCGAAAAATATCAACTGGAATACGGCGCCGACCAGCTGCAGATGCACGCCGACGCCCTAAAACCGGGCCAAAAGGTCCTCCTGGTGGACGACCTGCTGGCCACCGGCGGCACCATGCAGGCCTGCTGCCGCCTGGTCGAAAAATTGGGCGGTCATATTGTAGGGATCAGCTTCCTGATCGAATTGGCCTTTCTCCACGGCAGAGACAAACTCATAGAATATCCGGTCCGCGCGCTGATTTCTTACGACACGGAATGATTATCATCTGCTCGGGTCTTCGCCTTCTCAACTTAAAACCCTTGCGGATTGTTCCCGTCGTGTAGATAAGCGTCTGAGCTAACAATCCCCCGCCCCGCATCAGCTAGTTTATTTTAAGCCAATGGGCGGCTATAAACCGGTAGTCGAAGAGATCGACGCAGCCGTCGTGGTTGAAGTCGCCGCGGCGGCAGTAATTATTGGAAGCGTCGCAATTAACGTCGAGCCAATGAGCGGCCCAATAGGCCAAATCCAGAATATCCACCCCGGCGGGACAGAGTAAATCGCCCGCGAGAAACTGCCAGGAAAGCTCAGGATAAACCAGATCATCCCCACACATCCGCCAGTAATCCAAATCGCCATTATATGTCTCACCGACAAAATCCCAGCCGACGTTGGTAAAGGTAGCGCTCTTTTGCAGGTTGGCAGTGGTCTCGGCGATCACATTGGGATCGGAGGTGTTGCCAATACCGTTCAGTCCGGCATTAACTGTTTCATCCCAAAAACTCTTTTGATATGAACGACCCCATAAGTCGTGTCCAATCAGACCCCCGACATCATTTCCCGGCGAAATAACCAGGCCGCAGGCATAACAGTTACTTATTATTCCACTGGTATGGCCTCCGACTAATCCGCCGGTGTAATCTTCGGTGGCCGTCACCGACCCGGAGGCATAACTATTAAATACGTTTCCATAATTTCCGCCCGCCAGCCCGCCGACATTCAATTTTCCTTTAACTTGACCGCCGGCATAACAACCCAGAATAGAGTCAACCGGATCAGGAGGGTAAATCCATGCTTCCGGACCGTTTATTCCCACCAGGCCGCCCGCCGTATATTTACCATACACATTACCAATACTATAGCAGTTAGTTAATACCCCTTCGTTGTTATGACCTATCAGACCGCCGGTAGTTTCTTTACCGGTAACGGTGTTACAGGTATGGCAGCCGGTTATGGATCCAAAGAGATTCCTTCCCACCAGGCCGCCGACGTAAATATTTCCGGAAACACTGCCGCCGACCGAGCAGTTGGTAATGGAACCGTATAAATTTTCTCCTGCCAGCCCGCCGATACAAACGGCGGTAATTATATCTGTTTTAGTCGCCGTTATGCTGCCGACAACGGAACAGTTGACGATAGTTCCCTCATTATAACCTGCCAGCCCGCCAACATTACTGCCCGAACCGGCATCAATGTTCACCCCCACCAGACTCAAGTCCTGTATCCGGGCCTTAGCGCCGACATATCCAAAAAGACCGATATAATCGCTGTCGGTGGAAGTGTAAGTAAAATTTTTAATTTTATAACCGCTCCCATCGAAGACCCCGCCAAAGGGCTTGCTATCGGAACCAATGATGTTGAAAAGGGTCCCGGTGAACATGAACAGGTCGATATCGGCAATAAGTTTGAAATGTTTGGAGTAGTGTTCCGGGTGGAGGCCGATCTGGTACATATCGAAGTCATCGGCGATGAGGAAGGGAGTGTTGGGCTCGCCGTTGCCGCCGTGATATTGGGCCAAGGCCGGCAATGACCCAGGCAGGATATAACTGATTATTATAAGCAGAGTTAACCAATGTCGGCTTTTAAATCGGCAGTTACGATGAATTTCGGATCGAAAGATACGTATATTACGCATAACCTCCTCCCGCTGCTAAGAGTCTCTTAACCTTGGGAGAAAAAACGCCCGCCATAATCCTTCCGTGAGAGCATATCAATTACAACAATATCATACCACATTTTCGGGGTGGTCGTCAAGATGGGCCCGGTAAAATGCGTGATAAACCATCGGCAATCCCTGTCCCGGTGAATATTTTCAATACTTCTTGTTCTAATGGGCTTATGCCCCCAAGAAGTTTTAAGTGTTGCAATTTGAACCGGTTATGATGGTATTCGACCGATTCTAAACGTCTGGCCGTTGGCCCTTTTAAGGAAAATTTCTTGCTTGTGTCTAAAGGATAAAGTATCCTATCTATTTCGTTATGGAAGCATTTTGCAGCCGGTGTTAACTAAATTCTTTCCTGTCAAGGAGGTCCTTATGAGACGCCAAATTCTCTTCTATCTTGTTGTAGGTGGCGTATTTATGCTCTTTTCGGCCGGTTCGCTGCCGGCCCAGCAGATCCCCTCGCCCCGGGAGTATTTCGGCTTTCAGATGGGCGCCGACGGCGAGCTGGCCCCGTGGGATAAGATCGTCGCCTACTTTGAACTGCTCGATGAACGTTCCGACCGGATCACCGTCGAAACCCTGGGCGAATCGACCCTGGGAAATCCTTTTATCCTGGCCTACATATCGGCGCCGGAAAACCTCGCCAACCTCCAAAGGTACCGCCGCATCAATAAAAGACTCGCCGATCCCCGCGGGCTCTCCGACGACCAAATCGAGCAGTTGATCCACAGTGGAAAATACATCTCCGCCCAGACCTATTCCCTGCACGCCACCGAAGTGGGCGGCACGC
This sequence comes from Phycisphaerae bacterium SM23_30, assembly GCA_001303695.1. Lineage (GTDB taxonomy): Bacteria > Planctomycetota > Phycisphaerae > Sedimentisphaerales > SM23-30 > SM23-30. Next base: position 7,774 of record LJUC01000088.1, on the reverse strand, counting down.
AATGCGTCAACGAATTAGCCTACGATTTGATCACCGGTGAAGATGAAACCACCCGGATGATCCGCCAAAACACTATTTTTCTTTTGTTTCCCTGCTTCAATCCCGACGGGCTCAAAATGGTGGCTGATTGGTTCTATAAATATAAAGACACCGAATATAACAACACCCGCCTGCCCTATTTGTATCATTTCTACACCGGTCACGACGACAATCGCGATTCCTACCAGTTGACCCAGGACGAATCCCGCCTCTTTGCCCAAATAGTGTACCGCGATTGGGCGCCGCAATCATACGTGGACCATCATCACATGGGAGGCTCCGGCGCCCGCTTTTACATCCCCCCTTATCTCGATCCCATTCATCCCCACGTCGATCCGTTGATCTGGCGGGAGCACCAGCTTTACGGCTCACACATGGCGGTGGCCCTGGAGCAGGCCGACAAAAGCGGCTTCGAGACCGGCGCCCCCTACACCGGCTGGTGGCAGGCCTCCTTCCATATGTCCACCAATTACCATAATATCGCCGGCATGCTCACCGAATCGGCCGGCGCCAACTGGTGCAACCCCGTTTACGTCATGCCCGATCAATTGGGCCCCACCCGCGGCCGACCCGAATACAAACCCCAGATGACCATGCCCCGGCTTTGGCCCGGCGGCTGGTGGCGCCTCCGCGACATCGTCGAACAGCAGATCATCTCTTCCAAGGCGGTCCTGGAGCTGGGCGCCCGCTACAAGGATACCATGCTCCGAAACTCCGTGCGTAAGGCCCTGGGCAATGTCGAACGCGGCCAAAACGAACCTCCTTATGCCTTTATCATCCCCAAGGATCAGCATGATTTCCCCACCGCCGTCAAACTGGCACGCACCTTCCAGATGAACGGCGTGGAAATACATAAACTCGATCAGCCCTACCAGGTCGGTTCTCGTGTGTTCGCCCCCGGCAGCCTCGTGATCTCCTGCGCCCAGCCCCTGCGGGCCTTTGTCATCGCCTTTCTGGAGCAGGTCAACTACCCCGACAACGCCTGGACCCGACAGCACACCACCGGAGACCCCCTCCGCCCCTACGACCTGGCCGGCTATTCCGTCTCCGAACATATGGGCGTGGACGCCATTCCCATCCTCGAACCCCTCCGCTTCGATCCCTCCCTCAAAACCGCCATGACCAAAATCCAAACCGATATTGTCCCGCCCCCCGGCAATGTTATCGGTGTCAGCGGATCTTATCTACTGGAACGCCGCTGCAACGACAGCTTTAAGGCCGTCAACCGACTCTGGAAACAGAACGCCGCTATTCAAGTCGCCCGTCAAGGCTTTGAAAATAATGGGAGATATTTCCCCCCCGGAACCTTTATTGTCCGGGCCGCTGATGCCCAACCCCTCGTCACTAAAATCAGCCGGGACCTCGGCCTGGATTTCACCGCCGCAGAGCCTGGCTCAATACCTGAAACCTTTCAATTGGAGCAACCCCGCCTGGGATTGTATAAACGCTTCGCCGGCGGCAACATGGACGAGGGCTGGACCAACTGGCTCCTGCAGGACTTTGAATTCGAGTTCGACTCGCTCTATAACAAAGACATCCGGGATGCTGCCCTGGCCGAAAATTATGACGTGATCGTCTTGCCCGACGACAGTTACAGCCGCATGGTCAATGGCGATAGCTCCAGCGCCACCCCGCCTGAGTTTCGCGGCGGCATGGGCGATCAGGGCCTCGAAAATATCAGGCAATTTGTCAACAACGGCGGAATATTAATAACCCTCAACCAGTCCGCGGACTTTGCCCGGCAGGTCTTTAATCTGCCCCTCGCCGACACCATCGCCGATGTCCCCAGCCGCGACTTCTACTGCCCCGGCTCCACCGTTAAGTTGAGCGTCGATAACGCCCATCCTTTAGGATATGGTTTACCCCCCAATGTCCTGGGATTATATCGCAGCAGCCCCGTCCTTAGAGTCAGCGCCGGCCGCTTTGACGATAAAATCGGCGTCGCCGCCCGCTATCACCGGGAAAATATCTTACAGAGCGGCTGGCTCATCGGAGAAAAATATCTCTCGGAAAAACCGGCCATCCTCGATTTTCACGTCGGCAAAGGTCGCGTGGCGGTCCTGGCCCTGCCCGTCCAGCATCGCGCCCAGATGCACGGCACCTTCAAGTTCCTCTTTAACGCCGTCTTTTACCCCCCCGCCGCAGAAACCGTAGAATAGTCCACACGTGGGACAAAGCCCTACCCTACGAGGCAAATTACGAATGACGAAATCTGATTAATCAAAAAGAGTTTCATGGATTAAGAATACGCACGAAAAAATGAGGGGTGAAGAGAAATTTGAAACGTAAAATTTTATTTTTTATTTCTTTTGTGTTTTTGATTGTGCTTAAAAATGCTGATCCGTTTGTGGGAATAGATGTAACGGTGACTAATAATAGTTCTGAAACTATATCAGATATCAAGTTAATGTATTCTGGAGGAATGCGTAAAATTGCTTCGTTAAATTCCAATGCCTCCAGAAAAAAACATGTTGATCCTGGGAATGAATCAACTTTAGAAATATCATACATAAATTCTCAAGGCAAAAAATTTGAGAGAGACTTGGGTTTATATTTTGAATCGGACAGCTCAGGTTATATTAATATAGAGATATTTGAGAACGGCGAAATGAGATTTGAAGAAGAATCAAATTATGAACTTGAGTTATGGTTTTTTTGGAAAGTGGCTTGCCTTTCGGGATTAATTATTTGGTTTATATTATTTTGGAAATACCGTAACAGGCGGAAATCACTTCCACAAGTCAGATTAACAAATAATTGTTAAAAAGTAACTTAAAAAGTGGGTTTGACGAATCAAACCTGTTAATTTATAATTACCCTTGCTTTGGAGGTCAGGATGAAAACTAAAAAATATGGTTATATTTTTGCGGCTCTGGTCTGTATTACCCTTTCTTTGAACCTGCATAGTTGGGGCCAGATCACTAGGCCCGTTGACCGGCAGCTTGTTATGGGTCGGGGACAGGCCGCCAGGTCCGTTGACCGGCAGCTTCTTACCAGTCTGCATTCCATCTCCAGTCACGATCTGTATGACTATGTGGCGGAACTAACCTCGGATAAGTATGCCGGACGCCTCACCGGCACCAAGGAGTACGATGCCGCCGCCGCCTGGGTCGCCGAAAAGTTCCGCTCCTGGAACGTCAAACCCGGCGGCGATAACGGTAACTATTACCAGCATTTCGACATCCCCTATACCCTGGTCTTTGAAGGATGCCGGCTTTACCTGCATATTCCCTATAAAGATTCAACCATCAGAAAGTATTACAGCTACGATGACGAGTTCATTCCCGGCAGCACCTCCGGTTCCGGAGAGATTACCGCCGAGGTGATCTACGCCGGCTACGGCATCACCGCCCCCGAATTAGGCTATGACGACTATGCCGGCATAGACGTCGAGGGAAAGATTATTTTAATCGATCGAGAAGTACCGGTATCAACCGCCAAAGCTGAGGTTTTTAAAAAGTGGCGGCCCTACTCCTTCCATCAGTATAAATTATTAAACGCCGTCCAGCACGGGGCCCGGGGGATGCTTTATAATTACGGGCCCATCGGCAACCCCAATAACGCCTACCATAAAGATTTTATCTATACCCACGTGGGCAGCGCAGTGGTGGCGGATTTATTTTCCGGGACGGGACGGGATTACGGCGAAAATCTAGGTGATATCGGATTGCTACTGAAACCGCATTCTTTCAATACCGGCAAGGTCGTTACCATCAAAAACGTCACCGAGCATCATCCGGACGGCAGAGGCAGCAACGTGATCGGCCTGCTGGAAGGAACCGACCCGAAATTAAAAGACCAGGTAATCATTATCGGCGGCCATCTCGATCACCTGGGACGCTGCTGGGAGATCATGCCCGGCGCCAACGACAACGCCTCGGCGGTGGCCGTTATCCTGGGAGTGGCCCGGGCCCTGGCTGAAAGCCCGATCAAGCTCAAACGCTCGGTGATGTTCTTATGCTTCGGGGCCGAAGAGCAGGCGGTTTACGGCTCGGAATATTACCTGAAGAATCCCAAGTTCCCGCTGGAAAAAACTGTCGGCCTGATCAATATGGACGGCGTCGGCTGCGGCGACCGCCTAAACGCCCAGGCCGCCCAGAATTATCCCGCCTTCTGGGAGTTTATCCGGCTCGCCAACGATAACTATATCCACCGCACTATCCGGCCCAGCTCTTTCGCCAATATCGCCCGACCCCGACTCGACGCCGCCCGCTTCATGTGGGCCGGCGTCCCCACCCTCTCCTTCTCCTCGGCCGGGGCGCCTTCCTTTTACCATAACACCCATGATGATCTCTCAACCATCACCCCCGAAATTATGGAAGACCTCGCCCAGTTGATCTTCCTGGCGGTGACTGATATCGCCAACGCCGATAACGTCGATTTCCGCAAAAACCTTGACTCCCGCATCGATAAACCCATGAATCTCCCTTTATTGATCCCCCGAACCATAAAACCTTAGAAAAAACCTGTGGTTGTTTTAATTATTTTTTTTACTCAATTTATGGAGGTAAGAAATGTTTAACCGAGCAGCAATTATTGTAACTGTCGTTTTGTTTCTGGCCGCTTCCGCCGGGGCCCAGTTGAACCCGACCCTCTACTGGACCTTCCTGCCGGAAGATCAGATGGCCGAAATTATCGGCGAGGCCTCCGGCGAAACCGCCTGGAACACCATCATGGAAACCGGCGGCTACAACAAGGATCGTCAGCCGGAAGAATATGCCACCACCTTTTACGAATCCCAGTATGTCCTCGAACAGCTAAAACTTTACGGCCTGCCGGACGCCCAGATCGTACGCTTCCCGGGCCGCACCGTCTGGGACGGCATCAAGGGCGAACTCTGGGAAGTCTCCCCCAGACGCCAGAAGATCGCTTCCTTCCAGGATATGAGAGCGATGCTGGCTTCCGGCAGCCAATCCGCCGATGTCACCACTGAGCTGGTCTGGGTGGACCGAAACTCAAATCTCCAGGAAATGGACCTGGAAGGCAAAATTGTCGTCTCCGAAGGCGGTGTGGGGCGTGGCGGCAGGGGCGGCGGGGCCGGCGGATTATCCGGTGTGGCCGGCTCCGTAACCATCAGCACCTCCCGCAATTATTTCGACCCCCTGCAAATCCCCGCCTCCGGCTCAAGAATAGGAACCTTTGGGTTCATGCTGCCCGTCCGCGAAGGACAGTATCTAAAACAACGTCTCCTCCGCGGTGAAACCATCACCGTCCACGCCCAGGTGGAAGCCACTAACCAACCCTATGATCTGCAGGACGTCATCTGCCACATACCCGGTGAAGATTTAGACACCAATGCGGTTATTTTATCGGCCCATCTCTTTGAAGGCATCACCAAACAGGGCGCCTGCGACAACAAATCCGGCAGCGCCGGCATCCTCGAAGTCGCCCGCATCCTGCACACCCTCATCGAACAAGGACGACTGCCCCGACCCAAACGCACCATCCGTTTCCTCTGGGGTCCCGAATTCTCCGGCACCGGACCCTGGGTCCAGGAAAACCAGGACCTCATGGATCAAACCTTCTGCAATATCAACATGGACATGGTCGGCGAATGGCTCAGCCTCAATAAGGCCTTTATGTGCCTCATGCGGACCACCTACGGCAACCCCCATTATATCAACGACGTCATGGAAAATTACTATCGCTTCGTCGGCGAAGGAAACCGCGAAAGACTTCAAAACCGCGGCAATTTTGACAAAATCCCCCACCGTATCGTCGCCCCCACCGGCGCCGACGAACCCTTCTACTACTCTATCGAAACCCATTACGGCTCTTCCGATCACGAAGTATTCAACAACTGGGGCGTCCAGGTCCCGGGCGTGATGATGATCGCCTGGCCCGACCAGTGGTACCACACCTCCGGCGACCGCGTCGATAAGGCCGATCCCACCCAGATGAAGCGCATCGCCGTCATCGCCGCCGCCGCCGCCTACACCATCGCCAACGCCGACGACGACACGGCCATCAAAATCGCCGGCGAAATCGCCAGTAACGGCACCCGACGCCTCGGACATCAGTTTATCGTCGCTCTCGAAGAGCTAAATAACGCCGACGCGTCAAACCTGGCCGATGCTTATTACCTCGCCCGGACCTATGTCGAGGCAGCCGCCCTTAATGAAGGTGATACCCTCGCTTCCGTGCTGGAGTTGGCCGCCGACAAACTAAGAGTGGCCAATTACATCGCCGACATGCAGGCCACTATCGACTTTATCAGCCTGGCCCACCTCACCGCCCTGCAGTCCCACATGGAGGCGGTGGCCGAAAAACTAAACACCCGCCCCGTTTCCACTGAGCTGACCGACCTGGAAAGACAGGCCGCCGGCATCGTGCCCCGACAAACCCCCAAGGTCACCCAGAACGGCTACAACGGCTACAGCCAGTTTATCAACCAGGTCCCCCAACAAGAACGCGACAAATTCCCCTACGACCGCCGCGCCGCCGGCGACACCACCGAACTCGGACGACTGGTCAACGGCACCCACAGCATCCTGGACATCAAAAAAATGCTCGACGCCCAGAGCGGCAGAATCTCCGACCTGCAGAGCGTCGTCAACTATCTCCAAGTCCTCAAACTCGCCGGCCTGGTCGAAATGTAAAAAATTTATTCCTCAACCCGGAGGGCGAGAGTCAATCCTCGCCCTCCAGACTTAAACGCCGAACCCGCAGCCGCCCTCTATCGGCTTTATAGGTGTCCCAAATGGAAAAAATTACGCGCAGACGTTTCATCGGCACGCTAACCGCCGGCGCCTCGGCCTGGGCCCTGCCGGGCTGCCTGAACGGCTCAAAATGGTTCGGCAAACCGGACGATAAGCCCAATATCATCTACATCTTGGCCGACGACCTCGGCTATGGCGACCTCGGCTGTTACGGCCAGAAAAAAATCCGCACCCCCAACCTCGATCAATTGGCCGCCGATGGCATCCGCTTCACCCGGCATTATTCCGGCAGCACCGTTTGCGCCCCCTCCCGCTGTGTATTATTGACCGGCAAACACACCGGCCATTGTTACATCCGCTCCAACTATGAAATGGGCGGCTGGGGACCCGACGAACCTGAAGGTCAGCTCCACATTCCCGCCGATACCATAACCTTATCCAAATTGCTCCGGAACGCCGGCTATGCCACCGCCGCCGTCGGCAAGTGGGGCCTGGGAGGTCCCGACACCACCGGCCACCCCAACCGCCAGGGCTTCGATCACTGGTTCGGATACCTCTGCCAGCGCGTGGCCCACAATTATTACCCCACCCATCTTTGGCGCAATACCCAAAAGGTCGTCCTCGAAAACGACTATTTCTCCGCCCATCAAAGACTCCCCGAAGATAAAGACCCCTACGACAAGGCCTCCTACGCCCCCTACGCCGGCAAACAATATTCCGTGGACCTGATGGCCGACGAAGCCCTGCAATTTATCAAAACCCATAAAAACCAACCCTTCTTTCTCTATCTGCCCTTTCCCGTTCCCCATGTCGCCCTCCAGGTCCCCGAAGATTCCTTGAAAGAATACCAAAATGCCTTCCCCGAAACCCCCTACCAAGGCGAAAATGGCTACCTCCCTCATCCCGCCCCCCGCGCCGCCTATGCCGCCATGATCACCCGCATGGACCAACACATCGGCCGTATCATGAACCTCCTCAAGCAGCTCTCCCTCGACCAAAACACCCTCGTTATCTTCAGCAGCGACAACGGCCCCACCTTTAACGGCGGCTCCGATTCCGCCTTCTTCCACAGCGCC
>LJUC01000087.1 GCA_001303695.1 Phycisphaerae bacterium SM23_30 | reverse complement strand
TACGATTATGAAAACCGGATTATTGAGATTAAAGATAAGGACAATACCTCAATAGTTGAGTATGCCTATGACGCCTTGGGAAGACGAATCCAAAAAGATGATAAGATCGCCGATGAGAAGACTCGGTATTATTATAACAACAACTGGCAGGTATTGACCGAAACTAATGAATACGGCACTGTCCAGCGCAGCTATATTTACGGCAACTAGACGATGAAGGTATGGTTTTGGAAAGATATGAATATGATGCCTACGGCAAACCGGCGCTCTGGGATGCCGGTTTTACCAGCGAAAGATCAACCTCAAATTACGACAACCCCTACCTGTTCACCGGCCGCCGCGTCGATGTCCTCGATGACGGCGATTTGAAATTACAATACTCCCGCAACCGCTACTACGACTACCATACCGGACGATGGTTGACGCATGATCCCTGGGGCATTACACAAAATGTATTAAATCCGGATGGATTTTCTATGCTAAGGCAATACCGACATGGATTGAGTTTATATCAGTATGTGGGATCACGTACGGTTAAGTATAAAGACCCTTATGGGTGTTACGATGACGAAGGAGAATGGAGAAATGGTGATGAGCCTGGAGAGTGTGAAGAAAAAGTCTGTGGACCTGATATAACAAAAGTTTTGCTCAAGCATTATAATGATTTTATATCACAAAAACGAGGGAATCTAAGTGATATATGGTGGATTGGTGCTTGGGGCCTTACAGATATAGCTCGTGAAAATGCTCGAATTATTAGAGATACCGCCTCAATTTGAACAGAACGTTTTTGCCCAAAAGGAATAAATTGCGAAGGAACATATACAATATGTGAAAAATGTTTTTCCGGATATCATATTGATCATTTTCTTATCATGATTTATTTAGCAGAAAATTACGGAATAAGAACAGCAAGGAGTGCGGGGCAGTATCAAGAAAGTTTCTGGTTGGGATTTTTTACAGAAGGCAAAGAATTTAAAGGTTCAGATGATGTTGTGTCAATGGCAGATTTAACAATGAATGAAGTTGTTTTATGCATATCAGGAAAAATGGCACATAAAGATGCAGATAATAATGATAAAACTAATTTATTGCTTTGGTCCGAAATGTGCGAATGTATAGATATGGCTGATATGGATATTATAGGAAATAAAGAACAAATGTCATCTGAGCAAGAAGATAATTATGCTGGGGAAGGGGAGTGTAAACCATGTGATGTATATTCACTTTTTCCAGAATTAGAAATACCAGTAATAAAACCAAACTAATACATTTAATTATATTATGTTTCTATGTGATTTAAAAAATACTTGCTTATAAAATGATAACAAATATTTTGGGTTTCAAAAACATGAAAGAAAATAGAAAAACACAAATCAATGCAGGAATAATAATGATAGGTTTTTGCATACTTCTACACGTTATTGCTGCCATTAATGGAATTATTATTTTTCGGTATCCAGAAGGCGCGTACTTCGCAATTTTGCCTGAGCGAATAATGATGATATTTATATGTCAATTTGGGGTTATAATATCATTAATAATCTCTATAATTGGAGGTAAGGGATTCGAGAAGATTATAAATTTTTTTCTTGGATTTATATCATGCTTTACGTCATATTTTTTATATAAAGCAATTGAAGTTTGGGCCTTTAAAATAATGAATTATATTGATTAAATAAAAGAATTGGAATTGAGGGAAAGAATACCTTAAATAATAAATTAAGGGCTACGATACAGGTAAGGTACTATTGTGATAGATCATCGAATTAAAGGGCGTTAAATTGTAGAGGGTAGGTAGTTTTCATCACGACAGGAGCGATGAGGGATTTACTTACGACAAATTAGGCAACCGGAAATCTGTTAATTTAAGGGATGGTTCCGATGAAGATTATGCCGTCAATTACTTAACGAATCGCTACAACAACGACCAGGGCGAAGATGTTGTTCGCCAATACGACGATGCCGGCAATATGACCGGCGATCCGAACTACGCCTATGAGTATGATTACGAGAATCGGCTGATAAAGATAACCAAAGGCGAATCTGACATAGCTGAGTATGCTTACGACGCACTCGGTCGTCGCATGCAGGTTTACGATATGGTGGCGGAAACAAAAAACACAATATTATTACAACGACAACTGGCAGGTATTAAAATAGACCGACGATATTTATGTACCAGGCGGGTCTGAGAAAATTGGGTTGCATTTAACGTCCGGCTTGAAAAAGCGGGATTGTTTTTTTTCTTTATGGGGTGAATAATTGAAATTCTTCACTGCGCTCGGAATGACAGAGAGACAACTTTTATTCCGGGGATAACGCGGCGAGGTCGGGCTGGGGGTAGAGGTGGAGGGGGCGGTGGCGGGGGGTGAGGTTTAGCTGATGGGCTAATTGGTAGAATTTTTGCAGGGCTTGTATCTGGGGCGGGCCGAAGTCGAAGCAAAGGTGGTCGGTGAGGTATTTTCGGGCCAATTCGGGTTTGAAGCCGTGCTCGGCGGCGTGGCGGTCGATAATCTGATCGACGTGGGCCCGGCCCTGCTGGGCCGCATGACGGAGTATATCAACCAGGCGGTCCAATTGGGCCCCGGCAGGGGCGGCCCAAAAGGCAAAAACAAAGGGCAAACCCGTCATCTCGCACCAGGCGCCGCCCAGATCAAGCTGGTAGGGCCACCGATCGAGCTGGGGGACGACCTTATCGCCGATCAGCAGCACCGAAGGCCAGGACGAGGCCTCGGCGGTTAACGGTTCGAGCATCAAGCTGCGGCCATAGCGCAGATGCCAGATCACCTGCACGAGGGCAACGGAGGTATGCGACTCGGTATCGCAATAAAGTTGTTCGATTTGCTCGAAAGGCACCCGGGAAAAGACCCGCACGCTCAAGACCTCCGTTTTGGTGCCGATGGCGGCTACGGGTAAAATGGACCATTCATGGCTGGTCCGCTGATAGTCGATGCTGGGAGTGAGGGCTGCATGGGCCCGGCCGTTGTCAATCATTTCGGCCAAGCGGGCCGGCGGGGCCAGTTCAAGTTGAATCTGCGCATGCCGATCCATCTGAAAGATCAAGGGGCAGGTATTAAAATAACTGACGGCACAGACGCGAAACGGTCCTTCCTGTGGATTTAGACTGTTCGTAATCCTTTCATTTGCCATGGTAAAGATAATAAGAGCGCGATTACAGATTGGCAAGAAGAAATTTTTTGGATATTCCGCACGCTCAGACAAAGCAAGCCACGGCGCCTGTTGAGGGATTGACCAGACCTCGGCGTTATACGCCTGTGTTATATTCCACCCGGCCTTTTTAAGCACTTCCGGGATTACGGCTGGAAGACGCCGCTTAAGAAGCTTAATTTTGAGGGGAGCCAAAAAGTTATCTTGCATAAGGGTGGTTTTTACATAAAATACGAGATTCATAGAGTTATAGTTGGCGAAAATCATAGAAACGGAGATACCGGCTGATAAAGATGAGAAAGAAGATTACGGAAAATCTCAAGCGGATTAAAGATAACATCGCCGAAGCATGCGTGCGGAAGATGCGTGATCCTTCGGAGGTGCGGCTGATCGCGGTAACCAAGACGGTTGAGGTCGATACCATAAGGCTGTTATTGGAGATGGGACAGATAGATATCGGCGAATCGCGGGTCCAGCAATTGATGCAGCGGACCGCCATGATCCAGGAGTCGCTGAGCCGGCGGCAGGAACTGACGGGAGCGGAGGCTCCCGAGCCAATACATCGTCCCAAATGGCATATGATCGGTCATCTCCAGCGGAACAAGGTCAAACAATTACTGCCGGTGGTGGAATATATTCATTCGGTGGATTCGTTGCGTCTGGCGGAGGAAATTAACACCTGTGCCGCCAAGCTGGGCCTAGTGGAAAAAGTAAAGATATTTTTGGAGGTCAACGCCAGTCAGGAGAAGCAAAAATATGGCCTGGCGGTAGGGGCGATAACAGCGCTGGCAGAGCAGGTTAAGACACTTCCGAACCTGGAGATGGCGGGGCTGATGACGATGGCGCCGCTGACGGAAGACCAGGAGATCTGCCGCTTCTGCTTTGTGCGGCTGCGGGAGATATTTGAAGAGATACGGGGTGAAAAAATCGTCGGGCCGCAGTTCAAGCACCTGTCAATGGGCATGACCCAGGATTATGTTACCGCCGTCGAAGAAGGCGCCACCATGGTCCGGATCGGCACGGCACTTTTTGAATAATTTAAAAGTCGATTGCCGAAAATAAGGAATTAGGGTGAAAATTATAACCGAGATACTTGGCTAATATAGCGATTTTGATTTATGCTGTAATTACCTATTGATGAGATACTTATCATGAGACAGTTTAAAATTATTTTGGAAAAGCACCCGGACGGATATGTAGCCTATCCGTTGGGACTAAAAGGAGTAGTAGTGGGTCAGGGCGACAGTTACGAAGAAGCGCTGGCTGATGTTAAGTCAGCTATTCGGTTTCATATCGAGACCTTTGGAAATGAAGTATTTGAAGCGGAACCCAAAATCATTGAGGCCTTTGTGGCCGAGACCGGAGTGGAAATTTGACAACAAAATTTCCCATTAATGCGCCCAAACAAAAAGTCATTAAGACTTTAGAGATGCTGGGATTCCGAATGGTCAGAGAAAAAGAACACATTTCCATGATTCGAGAGAATGCGGACGGGAGTAAAACTCCCTTGACAATGCCTAATCATTCGAAGATTAAAGCCTCTACTTTAAGAACGATTTGCACTCAATCCGGTATCACTCGAGACGAATTCTTAGGTGCATATAGTAAAGGATAGAGGAAACTTTTGAGGGGGATACCATAAGGATTACATAACAGCGGTGAGGGCGTTGATGATCCGGGAGCGGGCATCATCGAGAGGCAGGTTAACAGTGGCGCCGGCGGCGGAGGCGTGGCCGCCGCCGTTGAATTGCCGGGCCACTTTGTTTACGTCCACTTCGCCGGAGCTGCGGAAGCTGACGCGGGTGGTGTTGTCGTCCTGTTCCACCAGCAAAACCGTAACGAGAACCGTAGCGATCTGCTGAGGCTCATTGACCATATTTTCGATATGGGACCTTCTGGCCCCGCTTTGGATGAGCATCTCGCGAGTAATGTGCATTACCGCCAAGCGGTCGTCACAATACATTTGGAGGGTCTGTAGAGTCAAGGCTAAGAGTTTGACGCGGGCGGGCGGAAATTGTTGAAAAATTTTCCGAAAGATTAGATGGGGTTGGGCGCCGGCGGCGACGAGAGCACCGGCGATCTCGTACGTCTGGGCGGAGACATTCTCAAAGCGGAACCAGCCGGTATCGGTGCTGAGGGCGACAAATAAGGCGGTAGCGGCGGTTTCATCCAGAGGCCAATCAGCGGCAAGGGCAAGTTTAAAGATGATCTCACCCAAAGCGGCCATGTGGGGATCTATCAGGCGGATGGCTCCGATGCCGTCAGTGGCAAGATGATGGTCGATAGCTAAAACCCGCTCTGAATGGTTGATCAGATAATCGCTCAGGCCGGGCAATTGGCGGACGGCGTTTGTGTCAACCACGATAATCAGGTCAAACGAGTTCAAATCAGCAGCGGCGATCGGCTGCGGATCGATCTGGTTCGATACCTCCCAGGGTTCTTCGGCGAGTAAAAACCGGTAGTGGGCGGGAACTCTGCTGAGAAAAAGAAGTTGGGTCCGATAAGGGCGGCCGGATTTTTGAGCGGCCTGCTCGATAAGTCTTTGCAGGGCCGCCATACTGCCGATCGCATCGCCATCGGGGCGGACGTGAGTGGTGAGCAAAATTTGCTGAGCGGATTCAATGGCTTCTATGGCCTGGTTAAAATTCATAGCACCGGGATTCCTTTTCGCTGGAGAATCTGGTTGATGTCACGACAATCAGCTTCTATAGCCCGGGCCAGGGCACGAGGGGTATCGTAACGGAACTGGGGACGGATTTTCTCCACCATCGAAAGCAAAATATGCTTATCGAGCAAATTGGGACCATTTTCCGGGTAGTTAAGCAGAAAGGCCTCGATTTGCCAGGCGCTGTCGGTAAAAGTTTCGCAGCGTCCGATACTGACGGCAGCTCGATACACAATTTGGGCGGACCAGACTTGGTCAAGATCGTCCCCCAGGCGAGCGTAGCCGGCGAAGACGCCGTCTTCCGGGGCCAATTGATCCTGATGGTGGAGTTTAATATTGGCGGTGGGAAATCCCAGGTGTCGGCCCCGGCCCTGACCGCGAACGATGGTTCCAAAAAAGGTATAAAAGCGTCCCAGACATTGAGTTGCCAGGTCCAGGCGGCCGGTGGCGATCTGCTGCCGGATCAGGGTGCTGCTGATGGCTACGGCCGGGGTATCTTCCAAAACGAAGGTGCGGGCGGGGACCAGATGGGTCTCAAAACCCAATTTTCGGCCCAATTTCTGCAAGGTGACGATAGTACCGGAACGATGTTTGCCGAAACTAAAAGTCTGGCCCTCAACTACATGGCAGGCAGCAAAACGGTCAACGATGATTTGGTTGGTGAATTTCTCTGGAGATAAGGCCAATAATTCTTCGGTGGGCTCTATGACCACTAATTGGTCGATTTTAAGTTGCCGGAAAAGGCGCTTTTTGATCTCCAGCGGGGTCAACAGGCGGGGTATTTTGTCGGGCCGCAGCATCCTCACCGGAGCCGGGTCAAACGTCAGGGCGACCAGAGGCAGCGATTCAGCATCGGCCAAATGTCGGGCCCGCTCCAGAATAGCCTGATGGCCCAGGTGAACGCCGTCAAAGTTGCCCGCGGTCAAGACACAACCATTTTCCGGTTTTACAAAGTCGTCCAGAGAGCTAAATACTTGCACTATTGCCGTTTCCCAAAACTTCGGGTACCATATTTTCGAGTCAGATAAAATAAGGCAGGCCGAGGGATACGGCAAGAAAAATATGCTTTTTTAATGTACGGAAATGAAATGGAACATACATACAATTTAGGATCTCGGCGTCCGACCCGGCAAGTTAAAGTAGGCGAGCTACAAATCGGGTCCGACAGTCCCATCGTGGTCCAGAGCATGACCAATGTGTTTACGCATGATATTGACCGATGCGCAGCCCAGATAAACAAAATGACAGAGAACGGTTGTGAGCTGGTGCGGCTGGCGGTGCCCCGGGCCGAAGATACGGCGGCTTTGCCGGAAATATTGCGGCAGGTCTCGGTGCCGATAGTGGCGGACGTGCATTTTCACTTTGAGCGGGCCCTGGAAGCCATCGATGCGGGAGTAGCGAAAATCAGGCTCAATCCCGGCAATATCAAGGATCGAGGCGAAGTGGAACGGGTGATTGCGGCCTGCAAAGACAAGGGGGTCGCCATTCGGGTGGGGGTAAACCAGGGCAGCGTTGTCGAGCGTCGGGACCTGCAAGTCCGGGCCCGGGAAAAAGAGCAGGATTTGAGCATCTTAATGGTCGATAAGCTCCGAGGATATGTAGAGATTTTTCAAGATAACCACTTTGACAGCCTGATTTTATCGGCAAAATGCCATGATGCGGCCCGATGCATTCAAGTCAACCGTGCGGTCAGCGCTGAATTTGACTATCCTCTGCATCTGGGCCTGACCCACGCTGGCGACAGCCAAACCGGGGCGGTCCGGTCGGCAACCGCACTGGGAACGCTGTTGGCCGAAGGAATCGGCGATACGATGCGGGTTTCACTGGCGGGCGATCCGATGACGGAAATTGAAGCGGCCTGGGAGATACTTAACAGCCTGGGCTTGCGAAAGCGAAGAAAACCGGAATTGATCGCCTGCCCCACCTGCGGGCGGACGGAAATTGACCTGATCGGGATGGTGGGCAAGGTTAAGAAAGCCCTGGAGGAGATAAAAGAGCCGATAAAGGTAGCAGTTATGGGCTGTGTGGTCAACGGCCCGGGGGAGGCGGATGATGCCGATGTTGCCCTCTGCGGCGGAAAGAATAAAGTGGTGATTTACCGTCAGGGAGAGAAAGTTGCCACGGTGGCAGCGGAAAAGGCCGTGGAAACACTGCTGGAGCAAGTAAGATTATCTTGCCGTCAAAAATAAGACATGTCGTTTAGCGACTATTGGAAAAAATTGTGGTTTTGGCATCACCATGTTCGCAGTCGGCGGCCGCGTCGGCATTCGCAACGTTTGGGTCGGCGGCGGACAATAGCGGCGATGTTTATTCTGTTGCTGTTGGGGATCATCATCAGTTGGTTCTGGTATTTCAGCGCCGACGAACGGGTGCGGCAACAGGTGGTCAAGGCCCTGGAGCGGGTGACAGGCGGGGAAGTGGAACTAAAAGGAGCATCGCTGGTTTTCCCGGAACAAATCCGGATCAAGGGGCTGAAGGTGTTTGTGACGGGCATGGTTCATGATGAGGATAATCTGGTTTTAGGGGCTGAGGACGTCATTATCAGATATAAGCCCTGGAGCATTCTGCAGCGCCAATTGCATTTGAGAGAGATCGTGGCGATCGGGCCAAGATTGCAGATCTGGTACGATAGAGATAAAAAGATCACCAATCTTCAACTTTTACGGCCTTTGAAAGAATCCCAGCCCCTCTCCGAACGACCGGTAATAATGCTGCATCAGGGGACGATTGAATACTTTGAACTGGTTGATGGGCAAAGCACATCTCGAGCCCGCCAGAGTCTGCGGGGACGGATATTCCCGGATCCGCAACAGCCGACTGGCGTGTACCGATTTGATTTGAGCAGTGACGGTATGGGCGTGCTGCGAACCTTAGAGGGCAGCTACAATCTACAAAGCAAACAACTCTACACTAACGGTAATTTCATCCTTCAATTACGAGATTTCACGCAACAGCGGCAGGTTGCCGAATGGCAGCGTCTATATGAGATCAGCCAACCGATCGGTCAGGTACAGACCGAGAGTTGGTACGATCCCAACACCGGGCACAATGTACGTCTGGTTTTGGAGAACGGTTCCCTGCGTTTGCCGGTGCCGGGGGTGGAACTGCCGCTGCGTGAGGTAAAGGCGGAGATTTTATGCACCAACCGGTTCATTAATATAATAAATATTAACGGGTATTACCAAGACTACTGCCGATTCAACATCAACGGCATCATCGAAGGCTATCGTTTAGACGCCCCTTTCGATCTACAAATTAAAACGGAAGGATTAATCATTCCGTCGAACCAATGGGCTTTGGTGAATGAAGCGATGATCAAAACGGAGCCCAACGAAGTGCTCGACTTATTAGAACCGCCGCTTAGAGGTCTGCTGGGATTAGTGCCTTCCAAAACTCGGCGAACGGTAAGTAAGTTTTCCCCTACCGGAGAGATAGATTTGGAGCTTCAAATCCGGCGGCTCCCGCCGGAGAAAGGCCACCGATCTGAATATAAGGGGGTATTGATATGTCATAATGCCGCAGCGCGCTATGCGGATTTTCCTTACCAATTGGAAGGGATCGACGGGAAAATCACCCTGGGAGGGGACCGGATTATCATCGGACCGCTGCAATCTCAGAAAGGGGAATTTGAGGTTCGCGCTGAGGGGCAATGGTTGCGTAAGAAGGATAAAGAGTCGGAATTTGAAATAACCATAGATACTAAGAACTTGTTTTTAGATAAAAAGCTATACGCGGCCCTGCGACCGTCTCACCAGAAGTTATGGCAGCAATTTCAGCCCGGCGGCACCGTTAATAGTGTATATCAGGTAAAACGTAAAGGTTCAAAAACCACGCAAGAGCGGCTCGATGTTGAAATAGTAGAGGCTGACACCTGCTACCAAGCCTTTCCCATGCCGTTATCGCAGATGAAGGGTGAGGTTCACTGGGCGGATAATCAAGTGGTATTCGATATCCCCGAGGCCCAGGCGTCAAAGGGGCAGTTGTCTATTACAGGAACGGTTACGAATCCAAGATCTCCGGCGCCTGTAATTAAAGGAGAGGTGAAATTTGACGAGATAAACCTGGATGAACATTTCAGTTCCACTCTGCCGGAACAGACCCGGCATTTTTTCGCAAAGGTCGCCCTGACAGGCCGGGCGGCGGGGCAAGCCTATTTTGAGGGAGCGCTAAGCAAGAAACTTGAGGAAGGCTTACCGGCCGAATCCCATAATATTATTAGACCGACAGTTGAATTTGATTTTCATATTGCGGCGAAGCTTCAGGTCAGTCGCATAATATGTGAAGATTTTCCATATGAATTACAGGCGGTGGAGGCGCAGGTCGAGCTGAGCAATAAGGAACTCTTAATAAAATCCCTGCAGGGCCGCCACGAAAGAAGCCGGATTAGTCTGGAGGGCGTTCTGGAAAGCGCCAATCAATATCGGCTGCATATCGAAGGTGAACCCCTGGAACTGGATCAGCAATTACGCCAGGCGTTTGGTGAGGAAGAAATGTGGTTCTGGGATAAACTCAATCCCAGCGGATCAGCCCATGTAGTAATGGACCTGGAACGTCAAGCGGCAGGGGAAGCCTCAGCAGAGAAGGATTTTGCCGATAATTATACAGCCCAGATCGAACCGCTTCTCAGCAGCTTTGAATTATCCAATTTTCCCTATCCCTTCAACAATATAACCGGAAGAATAACTGCCAAGCCGAACCTGATTACCATCCATCAATTGACCAGCACCGAAGACGCGAGATGGGTGAATCTGACCGGGATTATCAAGCACCGACCAGCAGAGCAGGATTATAACCTACATCTGCAGGCCGAAGCGGTCGATCTGGATGAGAAACTCAGACAGGCCCTACCTCAAACGCTGGTAGCCGTATGGGATCGATTTGAGCCGGGAGGAAGAATTAATCTAGATCTGCATATTGACAGCCATCAGTCAGGCGATCAGGGTGGTCTATGGAACCTGGAAGGCCAAACCGGATGGACCGACGGGAGCTTGGCTCAACCCATGCCCTCTGACGAGATAGACGCTCAGCTACAGGGTCGAGCCCGGTACGACAGTCGAACTAAAAATCTTGCTGTTTCGGGCCAACTGCAAGGGAACTCCCTGCGGATTAATCAAAGACCATTAACCAGGCTGAGCGGGCTGTTCCACTATGAGGGCGAGCAAAAGAAACTGGTTATCAGCGACATCAGCAGCGGTTTTTGCCAGGGACGCTTGGCAGGTGAGTTGCAGGCAAGTTTTGTTGAAGAACCGTCAAGCCATGAAATGAAATTACGATTCAACGACGTTGACCTGGCCCAGTTTCTGAAAGCCGAATCAACAGAACCCAAGCAAAACCAACAACTTAAAGGCCGCTGCGACGGACGATTCTACGTTATCAAACCGGGATTGCCCCAAAAACGTCGGGGAAGGTTTCATTTCGTAGTGCGCGAGGCGGTTTTAGGGGAACTGCCGATCTGGGCCCAGTTGCTGCACGTAACTAATCTCACCCTACCCCGGGAAGGCGCCTTTAACGAAGCCATCCTGATCGGCGACGTGGTGGCCGAAAGATCGATTTTTAACTCGATTTTCCTGCGGGGCAGTGCCGTGGCCCTGGACGGGGCGGGGATTATGACCGGTCCCGACCATCAACTGGAATTGGTTTTTGCGATTGAAAGCCCGCGTAAATTGCCGCGGATCCCGCTGGTGACGAGCTTTTTCAAGGCGATAGGCCCGGAGCTGGCCCAGGTGCAGGTCACGGGCAGCTTTGAAAAACCTCAAGTGGAGCCGATCGCCTTTCCCACTTTAGATGAGGCGCTGCGGATATTGATTCCCCAGGCGCCGGATCGCTAAAGGCGCCGCAATCCCCGGCCCTTGATGTTTAATTCCCATGAAACATAGAAGAACCAAACACCATCCCCAAGTCCTTTGGGGCTTGATCCTGCCATCCATCATCTTAATTGTAATAGAGTGTTAGGTTCCGCTTTTATCCTGAGTTTTATCGGGGTCGGCGTTGGTTTTGTCCTGATTTTGGTCTTTATTGGGGTTCTTGATTTTGTCGGGTTTTACACTCTGAAGCCGGGAGAGAGGATTCTCTGGCTTGCTCTCGATTTCGGTTTGTTGTTTGATAGGATTGTTAGTGTCGGTTTTGGGGGCGGGGATAATTGTTCCGTCATCAGGCAGGAGGGGATTTCTGATCGGATCGCGGAAGGGGGGGTAATGCAGGGTCCGCTCCGGTTCAATAATCTCGCCGCGTCGTTCGCGGGGGTCCAGGACGCTTTTACGGCGCTGTTCATTGGTCATCCGTAAAAGCTCCGTCGGCGTCTTCAAAATATGAGGAGTAATAAAGATTATCAACTCCGTTTTGATCCGCTGCCTTTTGGAAAACTTAAATAGTTCGCCCAGAATGGGAATAGCACCCAACAAAGGAATCCGGGTCTCATTTTCCACGATCTTATCACTGACAAACCCCCCCAGGCATATGGTCTGACCATCTTTGATTCGCACAGTGGTTTCAGCCTTGCGAGTGATAAAAATCTGGGGAAAGAAGTTTTCCGAGATTTGTACGGTTCGGGCGCTGATCTCATCGAGCTTCTGGATAATATCCAGAGTAACGTAGTCATCCGGGTGAATAAAAGGTCTAACTTCCAAACGATTGGTTATATCTTTGTAATCTACGTCACTTTGGCTGGATAGACCTTCGGGGCTGACTCTGATTTTGCTAACGGTAGGCACTTTATCACCCAACTCGAATATGGCAACAGCATTGTCCTTGGTGGTTACCGATGGGCGGGAGATGACATCCACTTTACCGGTCTGCTGCAGGGCCCGTAAAAAGGCGGAGAAGTTATCGCTGATAAGTTCATAAGTTAAAACGGAGGGAAAATCTCCCCCGGGAAGTTTGCTGGCGGTGGCGGGGATGGATTGCCGGAGGGTATTGACACCCTCGTTATGCATGAGTGTCCAGTCCACACCCAGTTCCGTGAGGTCGTCGTGAGAAACCTCGGTTATATAAACCTCAATAAAGACCTGGTCTCGGGGGCGGTCGAGGACATCGATGAGAGCCTGGATTTTGGGGATATTGCGGCTGAAAGTGCGAACCAGCAAACCATTTCGTTCTGGGTCGGGCACGATGACCAATTCATCATTGCCGGTGGCTATCACCGAAAGGGCGCGGCTCATCCTTCCGGCAACCCCTTCATCAATAACGCCGGCGCGGGTCATGGCTTCTTCCACCATTTCGGCCGTATCCCCTTCGGGCGCCTGTTCCGGATAGGTCAGTTCCCGGCGCGCCTGCTGCACTTCCGGCGGCAATTCCACGGCTTCTTTGGGATATATTTCACCGATTAAATCCGCCAGCCCTTTGACCTGAATCACTTTAGTTTTCGGATCTTGCACCGTATGAGCCTGGGCATAACTTAAAGGGAAATATCGAATCTCCATGCGATCGATATCAAAGATTTCCTTCATTTGCCTGATCTTTTCAAAGACCTCTACATCACGACTGTATATCGCCAGCGAATTGCGATACACCCCCGAGGTAAATTTGCCCTTGAGAGTTTCATCCGATTCCAACAGCTGTTGAAATTCCTGGGGATCCATGAATTCCAGGGCGATATAATCGCGCATGATGGGCGGTTCTTCCCCGGGGGCGAGTAGTTCGGAGGGTCTTGAGGGAGTGGGATAAATGGAGGTTTTTCTCAGATAATCCTCGATGAGTCGGAAGACCTCTTCCGGGCCGCTGACTAAGATTCCACTCTGGGTCGGATGAGCGATGATGTCAGTGGCTCTAACGGCTTCTTTGGTGATTACTTCCGTGGTTTCGGGCATAAAACGGCTTTTCAGAATTTTTACGATTTTATCGACTTCGGCCGATTTGACATTTTCCAGAGGAATGAATTTGTTTTCGGTCGCCGAGCGGAGCTCAATCCGGATGACCTGACCGTCGCGGGAGGTTTTTTTGCCCTGGGCTTGCAGTACTTTATCCAGCATTTGCAACATGCCGCGCAAATCCACCATCTTTCCGCCGGAGCTGATCAGGGTGAGGGGGCCGGTAACGGTATCTATGCCTTCGAACTGCACGTGAAAGGTCTTCTGAAGGATGTCGAAGAGTTGTTTCGGCTCGACATTGCTGTAATAGAGACTGGCTTCAATGGGTTTTTCCCTTTGCTGTTGTGGTTGGGCACTGTCTGAATCAATTGCTCTACTTGACCGTTGGGCGGCACAAAACGTCGTGAAGATGCCTCCGACCAATAGG
>LJUC01000086.1 GCA_001303695.1 Phycisphaerae bacterium SM23_30 | reverse complement strand
ATATCGCTCAAGGGATCGAGGTCGAGCTGGTCGATCGCGCCGGAAATCAGGCCAATACCGTCCGGCAGGGCGATAGGCTTAACTTTTGGTATTGCCGTGTAACGTTCTCCTATATTCTCCAGGGCCCCCGATACTATACACCGGGGTTGATGTTCGATCAAAACGACGTACTGTTTGCCGTCGAGGTCCTGCTGGAAGCGCAGGCCGGCGTATTTCTGGTTGCTGGCGGCATAGACCTGGGCCTGGGTGAGGGCCGACCGGATCAGGGTCTTGACCGAGGCGAGGTGATGCGAGTGTATCATGGTGTTGACCGAGGGCATCGTCAGCCCCAGCATCAGGCCGATAATGGCCATCACCACCAGCAGTTCGGCCAGCGAGAAGGCATATTGTCGCGGTTTATTTTTCACGGTACAAGGATACCAAATCGTTCCTGTTTTTACGGTAGAGACGTAAAATTTTGCGTCTCCGGCAGTTTTGTTGTAACACGCTCCTTGCTCTTTTTCCCCTCATCCTAAAGGATTATACGGCCCAAAGCCCCTATCGCCCAGCCGGGAACCAAGTTTTTTGCCGCATTATCGACCCTGCTTACCCCTTGGCATTATCTTAAACCCCCCTCGTCGTTTTATATAGCGCCGCCTTATTATCAGGGATATAAGAAATTCCCCCATCCTCACCTTTTCTTATGCGAAGGTTTTTACCGATGATCGTTCCCGGCGAGCTATATATCGGTGGAGATAATATCGTCGGCGGTGCCGAACAGGGTGTCGGGACCGGCCGAACGTATTACTGGAAAATTGCCTTGACCTGGTTCGTACTCGTAATGGAGCCAGTTTAATTGGTTGATTCTCTCATTTTTCCAGGCATCGACCAGCACGATGTAACTTAATCTTTCGACCGGATCTATAAAAGTAACGGTGTTTTTTTTCGCTATTCGGTCCAGTATGGTTTTACAGGCGGGGACCTGGTCCAGTCTCAGGTATAATTCAATAATGCCGTTAAAATCCAAAGGATCCAAGGCCTGGGGGGGCGGATCGCCCAGAGGAAACATTGCGGTAGGAGTCCGGTCGCCGGGGGGAAAGTCAAGTCCCGGCAGATTTCTTATGTGTATTTGATACTCATTCAGGGCGGCGACCAGCTCACTAATGACCGTCTTGGTGTTTTTGATCTGGGCGCTGGTGCGGACATAAGAGCCTACCTGGATGATCCCGGTGATTAAAATGCCGATAATCACGATTACCACCAGGATCTCCGCCAAGGTGAATCCCGCCGAATCAGACCGGTCCAAGGGGATGGGGCGCCTACTTTTCATGATACAGATGCTCATCGTCTCTCGAAATTGGTAATATCATCGATTCGATAATTATCTCTCGGATTGGGGCCGAACATCCCGTCCGGACCGGCGCCGATCAAAATAAAAGAATCCTTCCGGTAGGGCCGGGCGTCGGCATTGGTGAATACCCCGCCGCCGGTCTGGGGATCGTGAATATATTGAAAGAAATATTCCCGGGCGCTTAGATTTTGACCATTATCGGGTTTACCCGGATCAAAGGCGGGGCTGTAGCGGGTAATGCGTTCATTGTCCCTATATTCGTAGATCGGTTCAATAGCGTCACCGGGCGGCGTGGGGTCGCGTAAAAGGGTGCGATTCTTATTGGCCCGGTAATATAATATAGGTCGAGGATTATCCACATCCAGCTTATCGAGGAAAACCGGATTATCATTCAAGCTCCACCCCGGCCCCCAGCCCCTGTTGCCGTACGTGTCCGGCACAGGGATGGTTATATCAATTAAATTGCCTATATGGATTGATTCTGTTTGGATGTTATGTTCGTAACGTTTGGTAGCTACGGGGATAGGACTCGAAGGTCCTGGAGCAAGGGGCTGCCCAGTCATGGGATGAGTATAATAAAAATGATCTTTTTGATATCCGAGATTGTCTAAACCTAAAAGTGATTCATACAAAATATGGGCCCCCTGATCCCATGAGGCATTTACATCCGGAGGTTGCTGCATCATTCTCAGCTGCGGGCGAGGCGTAGAAGGAGGATAGAATCCTAATTCATCGGCGAATTTTTCCAGGGCGAAATCGATCATGCGTAGATTGGCCCGTTCGGCGGTTACCCGCATCCTCATCCGGGCGGTTTGCAGGGCGGGTATAGTCAATCCCAAAAGCAGAGATATGATGGTTATGACGGTTAACAATTCCACCACGGAAAAAGCCTTATGTCTTGTATTCATGTCGCTACCTCACGATCTATCAGGTAATCACGTTTCTATTTTATTTTCCCCAGGTGCACCGGCTGTTTTGGTAGTCGCTGCATTGCAGCCAAGAAGAGGCCAGGCGGGCGTAATCCAGTAAATTGACGCAGCCGTCTCCACCGTCATCGTAAATGTCGGCCGAGCCGCCCGTACATTGTAGCCACTGGCCCGTCATCATCCATAGGTCGATAAGGTTCACGTAACAATCCTCGTTCAAATCGCCCGGTATCGGGGGGCACTTGACGACGGGCGGCCAGGTGCACCGGTCATTGGTCGGATCGCTGCATACCAGCCACAGCCCGGCAAAGAAGGCGTAATCCAGCATGTTGACGCAGCCGTCTCCATCATCATCGTAAATGTCGGCTGAACCCCCTGTGCACTCCAGCCATTGGGCCGACATCATCCAAAGATCGATGTGGTTCACGTAACAATCGTTGTTCAAGTCGGCCGGAATCGGCTCACAGGGGGGTATCAATTCCCGGGCAATGATGGTCAGCATTGGCCGATAGGATAAATCATCCTCGTAATCGCTGCTATAAAACTGCACACTGGGACCGGTGCTGGGTTTAATGACCATGATGATCCCCTTGTTGTCGTTGGGATCTGCCAGCCAGCTCTGCACCACTTCGGGGGGTAAGGCAAAATCAAATTTCTCCCCGCCTTTATAGGGATCTGTAAAGGGGTCTCTTTCTCCCATGCCCACACTGGTATGCGGTTCGCCCCGGTCGCTCGAGCCCTGGGCGCCGGGCTGCTCCCAGGCCACGTTTTCATCGGCGTTGTTCCAATCGGTAAAGGTCCCATTCCAGCTCTTCAGGACCGGATGTGTATTAACCTCCGCCTCCACCGCCGGTTGATAGGATCCGTCATTATAAAATGTAAGGGTAAGGTAAGCTTCAACTACTTCCAGGGACAATCCCTGTTCGGGTAAATAATTGGCCAGATGATCAAATCGTATCAAGGTATTATACCACTCTCTTGACGTAGCATAGTCCGTATTGATGTATATATAAGGTGACAATTCAGCTATGGGGACAGTACCGGGTTTGTTTATGGTCACGTCGTTACAATCCTTATAAACTCCTTGACCGTGATCGACGTCCTCCTGAAACTTAAAAGTCAAGGTTTCGTCGGCCGCTGCCCTGCCGCCGACCGTAAATACAGTCAGGGCCATAATCCACAAAATAACTCGGTAATACATTTTCCTTTTCTCCCGTTCCTTTTGTTTTAGCGAGGCCCCGCGCAGCAGGCTGTATATTAACCCGAGAGGCTCTCGATCATCTTAATCATGGGCAAAAACAAACTAATGACGATAAAGCCGCAGGTCACCCCCAGCATAATCACCAGTAACGGCTCCAGCAGCGACACCAGCGACGCCACCAGTCGGTCCACCTGTTCGTCATAATTATCCGCGACCTTGGTGAGCATCTTGTCGAGATCGCCCGTCTCCTCGCCCACATCGACCATGTTGACCACGATGCTGTCCACTACCCGCGCTTTGCGTAAAGGTTCGGCAAAACTCTCGCCTTTGCGAATACTCTCGTGCACGTTGCCAATGGCCTGACTAAAGACCTCATTACCGGTGGTATCCTTGGTGATGTTGAGAGCATCAAGAATGGGAACGCCCGCAGAGATAAGCGTTCCTAAAGTACGGGTGAAACGGGCCACCGCGGTCTTTCCCATGATCTGACCCATAACCGGCAGGGATAAAGTGATTTTGTCCAGGATGTATCGTCCCGTCTGGCTGAAGCGGATCAAACGCAGCAACAACACAAAAGCGACGGGCGAAGCGAGAATATACACAAACCCGTATTGTTGCGAGATCCAATTTCCCAAGGTTAACAAGATCTGAGTGGGGATAGGCAGGGTAACGTCGAACTCACCGAAGATCTTTTCGAACTTGGGAATCACAAACATCATAATGCCCATCACGATGCTGAAGGCAATAGACAAGACCGCGATAGGATAAATCATGGCTGATACGACCTTGGCCTTGAGCCTTTGGGCCTTTTCCATGAAGTCGGCCAGGCGGTTGAGGATCAGATCCAGCACTCCCCCCGCCTCGCCGGCCGCGATCATGTTGGTGTATAGTTTGTTGAAGGCCTTCGGATACCGGGCCATGGCCTCCGAAAGCGTCGCCCCGCCTTCCACGTCGTCGCCGACGGCCTTACAAACCGACTTTAAGGTGCCGGGCTTCTGTTGCTGTTGTAAAATCCGCAAAGAGCGCAGTATAGGAAGTCCTGCGTCCTGCAGGGTGCTGAGCTGACGGGTAAAATCCGTTAATAGCTTGACCTTGACCTTCCCGCGGGTGCCCCGGGGTTGGCGGGCCTTGGCGCCGGCCTTGGCGCCGGCAATTTCTTTTTTGCCGGCCCGGCGGCCGCCCTTTTCCCGAATTCTCGTGGGGAAATAGCCCAGGTTACGAATCTTACTGATAGCCTCTTCCGAACTAAGGGCCTCGATCTCGTCCTTGACTTCCTGACCCTCTGCGTTCATGGCTTCATATTGGAAGGTAGGCATAATGACACCTCATCTATTTTTCTTCCATCATGGTTTCCTTAACCACTTCTTCCAGGGTGGTCAAACCGTCGTAGATCGCGTTAATTCCGGTCTCGCGCAGAGTTTTCATGCCTTTGCGAACGGCCTTTTCCCGTAAAATATTAGTGGATGCCTGATTCATGATGTCCTCGCGAATCTCATCATCCATCTTCATGACCTCAAAGAGACCCATCCGTCCCCGGTAGCCCGTGTTATTGCAGTAGTCGCAGCCTTTGCCGTAATAGAAGTTGCGACCGGCGATCATTTCCGGTGTCAGCTCCAGTTCCATCAACATCTCTTCCGTGGGCTGGAACTGCGTCTTGCAATTCGTGCAGATTTTACGCACCAGACGCTGGCCTATGATGGCCTCTATGGTGGCGGTGACCAGAAAAGATTCCAGTCCCAAATCCAACAAACGGGCCACCGCCGAGGGGGCGTCGTTGGTGTGCAGGGTGGAAAACACCAGGTGTCCGGTCAAAGAGGCCTGCACCGCAATCTCGGCCGTCTCCAGATCGCGAATCTCACCCACCAGACAGATATCCGGGTCCTGACGCAGGATATGGCGCAAACAGCGGGCAAAGGTCAGGCCTATCTCCGAATGCATCTGCACCTGAATGATCCCGTCGATGTCGTATTCCACCGGGTCTTCGGTGGTTATCAATTTGTATTCGATTTTGTTAAGTTCACGCAGGGCCGAATAAAGCGTGGTGGTCTTGCCGCAACCGGTGGGCCCGGTGACGATAATAATACCGTTGGGTTTTTTGATCAGGTTTCGGAAAGTATCGATCTCCTCCGGCAGCATACCCAGACGCTCTAAATCCAATTGCACCTGAGAGCGGTCCAGCACCCGCAATACCACACTTTCACCAAACAGCGTCGGCAGCACCGAGACCCGCAAATCCACCGGACGTCCCTGAACCATCAAGGCGATACGACCGTCCTGAGGCAGACGACGCTCCGCGATATCCAGGTCCGCCATTACTTTTATACGCGAGGCGATAGCTACCGCAATGTGTTGCGGCGGGGGCACCATCTCGTAGAGCACCCCGTCAATACGATAGCGCATCTTGAACTCGTTTTCGAACGGCTCAAAATGAATGTCGGAAGACTTGTCGCGAATCGCCTGCATCAGCACTAAGTTCAACAACCGCTTCACCGGGTTGGAGTCGGCCAGTTCCCGTAGTTCGTTCAGATCAACACTCGCGCCGCGCCCTTTGAATTCGGATAAGAAATCATCGTCGGCCAACTCCCCGATCAAATCATTAATGCTTTCCGGCTCCGCCGAACTGTAATAACGGGCCAACGCCTTCTCCAGCTTCTCCGGATCGGTAATGGAGGCCTTGATGTTAAAACCAAGAAGAGTCCGCAGATCGTCGGTCGCGTGGAAATTGTCGGCCGAATCCATCGCAATAGACAGCGTATTTGAACTTGAATCGTATTCGACGGGAAGCACCTTATAAGTCAAGGCCATCTGCCCGGTAAGCTGACCGATAACCTCGTCGGGAATGTCAATGTCTCCCACGTCAATATAAGACATCCCCAATTGAAACGCTAAGGCCAGATTCAGGTCTTTTTCCGTAATATAACCCAGGTTGATCAAGACCTGTCCCAAAGGAACCGCGGTTTTCGATCCTTTTTGCACACTTTGGGCCTTGGCCACCTTCTCTCGGGTGAGCAATCCCATCTTAATAAAAACCCGGCCTAAGGGTCTTCCCCGAAGTTGTTCCACGGGCGGCATAACAGCCATAACCTTATCACCTCACTCACTCTATTTGATTATACGAATCCATCTCCCCGACGACCAGCCGGGCCGCCCCAAGCCCCAGGCTTTACAAGCCCTTACTATTGGCAGGCAGATTAAAAGCAGTTACTTGCGAGCTCTTGTATCTAATTCACTCTCCAGAATCGACTTCTCCACTCCTGCCGCTCTACCTCTTTTATCTATTAATCCCTTGGCGAATTGTTTCGCCTTTTCGTTCAATTCTTCAGGAAGCCGCGCCGTTTCGAGCATCTCGTTTTTATCTATTATCTTTTTTACGTATAAATCCCACAAGTGGTCGTCCAACAATTGCATACCGTACTTTTTACCGGTCTGGATGGCCGAATTGATACGGAACGTCTTATTTTCCCGGATCAGGTTGGCAATAGCGGATGTAACCGTCATAAACTCAAAGGCCGCTACGCGTCCCTTACCGCCCATCCTCCGGCATAACATCTGGCTTAACACCGCAATCAGATTACTCGATATCTGAATGCGGATCTGCCCTTGCTGGTTGGGGGGAAACACATCGATAATACGGGTCACCGTGCCCTGGGCGCCGGTGGTGTGGACGGTGCTGAAAACCAGGTGCCCGGTCTCCGCGGCCCGGATGGCCGCCTCCATGGTCTCCAGGTCCCGCAACTCCCCGACCAGAATGACGTCCGGGTCCTGACGCAATATCCGCCGCAGCGCCTCGGAGAATGTGGGAACGTCTATACCCACTGCCCGCTGATTCACAAGCCCTTTCTTGTGATAATGATAATATTCGATCGGGTCTTCAATGGTTATGATGTGGCGGTCCAGAGTTTCATTGATATAGTTAATCATTGTAGCCAGCGTCGTCGTCTTGCCGCAGCCGGTGGGCCCCGTAACCAGGAATATCCCCTGCGGCCGGTGACACAGGGCCCTGATATAAGTCGTCATGCCCAACTCTTCAAACGTCATCATCTTAGTGGGAATCAGACGCATGACAACAGACAAAAGACCCCGCTGACGAAAAACCGCCACCCGAAAACGTCCTTGATCGCCAAAAGCAAATCCAAAGTCGGTGGTGCCTTCTTCCTGTAATTCCTGCTGGTTCCGCTCCGGCGTTACACTTTTCATAAGTGCTACCGTATCATCCGACTCCAACACCTTGGTATCAAGCGCTTTCAGTTGCCCATCTAAACGCAGCACCGGCGGCCGACCTACTACTAGGTGAATATCTGAGGCCCCCTGTTTAATACAGGTCTCTAATACTCTATCAATATGAATGGTTGCCATTGTTACTCCGATTTAATAACAAAACTAACTGTTAAATAAATATAAAAAAAGTCGTATTTTTTAATTTTATAATGATAAAGACTACCCTTCTACCTCCGTTTCTGAGAGGGCTACTCGGGCTACTTCCTCCAGAGTGGTGATCCCCTCCAGGACCTTCATTTTTCCATCTTCCATAAGCGTCCGCATGCCGCTGACGATGGCAGCATGGCGGATACGGTTTAATGGTTCGCAGCGAAATGCCAGCTCTCGAATTTCTGAGTTCATCAACAACATCTCGAAAATTCCAAGACGACCATGGTAACCCGATTCGTGACACCTGGGACAGCCAACACCATGATATACGGACTTGTTTTCCAACTGTTCTTTTTTATATCGCAATAAGCTTAACAACTTCGGATCAGGGTCAGTTAACACAGTACGACAATCTTTGCAAATCACCCGAACCAAACGTTGTGCCATGATGGCTTGAATAGCACTGGCGACCAGGAAGGGCTTAACACCCATGTCTATTAAACGAGTTATAGCACTGGGGGCATCGTTGGTATGTAGAGTACTAAAGACCAGGTGTCCGGTCAGAGCGGCCTGAATAGCGATCTCCGCCACTTCCAGGTCACGAATTTCACCCACCAGAATGATATTAGGGGCCTGACGCAGCATCGAACGCAGGATCGCCGCAAAAGTAAGCCCGATTTCAGTTTTTACCTGGCACTGATTCATGCCGGTAAAGTTGTACTCAACAGGATCTTCAGCCGTAATAATTTTTTTATCGGGCCGATTCAATTCCTGTAAAGCGGCATAAAGGGTGGTGGTCTTACCAGAACCGGTCGGCCCAGTTACCAGGAATATGCCATTAGGTCGTTTAATTATCTTTAAAAAGCGTTCATAGTCGTCCTGAGCAAAACCTAGTGCAGGAATACCTACACGTACGGATTCAGGCCGCAAAATACGCAATACTACACTCGGACCATGATAACCCGGTAGGGAACTAACCCGAAAGTCGATGTCAGAACCGCCGATGGTCATCTTAATACGGCCGTCCTGAGGCATTCGTTTCTCAGCGATATCCATGCCGGACATAATCTTGAGTCTGGTAACAACAACGGATTGTAGCTGCTTGGGAAGATTGTCTCTTTCCACACAGGCCCCATCGATACGATACCTGATTCGAACGCGGTTGGCCATCGGCTCGACGTGAATATCCGAGGCACGCAGTTTTACTGCCTCTTTAATTAACTTATTAATAAGTTTTACAACAGGCGCCGATTCATCATCGATGGCGCTACTGGCTACGGCGTCAATGTCGATCGAGGCGTCAATGGAAGCGTCAATGGACTTATGCAATTCGTCCACCGTAGCATCGAGCGAAGAATTAAACTTATCTAAAAACGTGTCAATATATCGTTTAATTTTACTTTTTGAGGCCAGGGCACATTCCAGTTCACTATTGAGACGAAAGCGCAACAAGTCCATGGTGTCCAGGTCCAAGGGATCATGAATAATGATTTTCAGCCGACCGTTTTCTTTGCCCATCGGCAGGACATAATGACGTCGAATCAACTCATCGGGCATGAGTTCTAAAGCGGTTTTGTCAACCACGTGATGATCGAGATCGACGTATTCCAGGCTGAATTGGGTGGCCATCGCCTTGGTGACTTGCTCTTCTTCGACCAAACCCATTTCCACCAAGGTTTCGCCGAGGCGTCGATGGTTGCCTTCCGCCTGTTTTATCGCCTTTTTAAGCCGCTCTTCATCCAGCAGGCCCCATCCGATGAGAATATCACCTAAGAGTTTTTTTCGTTTTTTTGCCATCCCGTTCTCCGGACGCTGCTGATGTTATCCAAACAATAATTATATCATCTTTTCTGTTAAATTTACACAAATAAAAAACTATAAATTATCGGACCAAATTGGCGGGTTTTGCTATCATAGCATTACTGAGGAAAAGCAGGTTTGTATAGTATTTTCATAACTATAGTATATAGCTAGGATTAGCGTCGGTGGTGGTCGTTTGACCGTGTGTGGGGTAAGCTCGTTTTAACGCCAAGCTAATCCAGGCCGGCAGGGTCGCAATTTCTCTTCTAACCCACCTAAACTATTTTATAACAAGAACTAGCCTTCGTCAAGGGTAAAGGTGGCGAGAAAATCCAAAGATATTTAAGGCGATAAAGGTGTGAAAAATCAGGTTGTGAGGTTACATATTTTTTTAATGATTTTTACGGAATTTTACGAGTTTTAAGGGAAGATTTCGAGATTTTAGCAGGTTCATATTTCCCGGATAGGGGGGTGAGGCGATCGCGATGGTTTTGGGCGGCCCAGTTGTTTTTTTGTCGCTAAGTCGCTAATTCACAAGATTTTAGGAGAGGCTTGAAGTTAAAGGCGAGAAGCTAAGCTACATTTAACAAGTTTTTAGATGATAAATTCATGTTGTTATTCCCGCGATCGTGGCGCTAACAAGAAATTGTCGAAAAGGAAGGGCCAGAATAGTTGGGAGATTGGGTTCCCGTTTTTGCAGGAATGACACAAGGCAAACCGTGTATTTCACGCCGCGGACTTTGTGTCTCAGACGACGCTCCCGTCGGTCGTTGCCCGTATTAGCATATTTGTTTTATTGCGCAACTGAAGGGCGCCATTTTTATAAGATGACAGGGGGGTATTAATTTTTTTGACGGTGAGGCCGGAGCGGCGCCAGAGCTGGTTAAATTCCTTATAGTTGAGGATGCGTCGGCCGACGACGGGATCGGCGGTGATGACTTGGTCGTTGGTGATTTCGAGGATGGTGACGTAATGATCGATCATGAAGGAGAATTTGATGATGACGATGGTGAGGCCGGCTTGTTTTAATTCTTCGAGGGATTTAAAAGGTCGGTAGGTACAGGAGGCGCCCTGGTCGGCGTAGAGCTTGTTGATAGCACGACAGAGAAGGTCGGGATCGGTGCCGGCGGTGCTGGTATAGGCCTGGAGGGCGATTTCGCCTTCTTTAGCTCGAATGCCGAGTTGATAGAGGGCGGAGACGGCGGCGGCGGGTCCGCAGGTGTAGCCGGTGCTTTGGAGGCAGACGCCGTCGCTGATTTGGCCCTGGAGGTTTATAAATCGGTGACGAACAAAAAACGGGACGGCGAAAGGCCAGGCCGATTGGCTGAGCACCACCAAGACGACGAAAACTGCAAGCAGTATTTTTAAGCGGAATTGGGCAAGGCGGGACCAAAGGGAGCCGAATAAACAGGTGACGATAGGACCGAGGAGGGCGAATTCGAGTCGGCCGAGAGTAATCCAGCGGAAAGGAATTTTAAAATCGAGGACAGGGAAATGGCGGGCAGAGCCGATCATTAACAGCAGCAATATAGGCAGGATATAACCCAACAGCCACCAGGGCCGACGAAGGCGGGAAAGAAGCCAACCGGCAAAAGCGCCCCCGAGAGCCAGTATAATTACCAGGGCAGTTTCAAGCCAAATGAGCATAATTTCCAAAGATAACATGTTCAGGCATATAGTTTAACTGTAAAGTTTATTTGTTGCAATGGTTTAGGATAACAGATGGTCGGTAAAATGTTATTGACGAGAGGGTGGTAGAGGTATAAAGTAAATTTGAGTGTTTGTGTGGATGATTTTGAGGGAGATTTTGCGCGTTGCTATTAACCAGTTTTCTCGCTTCGCTCGGCATGACAGATTTTGCTGCTTTCTGATATGGGTTTTTTTAAGGGCATTAATAGAACAGTTTTTAATGGGTGTAATTAGTGGGCCAAAATAAGATCAGTTATACGACGTGTCCTTATAATTGCTGGCCGATCAACTGCGGGCAGCAGGTGATTCGTTATGATGACGGTCGTATTGAAATCACCGGTAATCGGCATCATGATTTCAGTAAGGGGCGGCTCTGCGTTAAAGGGCAGTGCAGTCATGAAATTGCCGCTAATAAAGACCGCCATTTAACTCCTTTAAGGCGAGATGGGAGGCAAGGGGGATTTAAGGAGACAACCTGGGATGAAGCACTGGATGAGATAGCGGAGAAGATTTCAGCGAACATTAAAAAGGGGGAGCGGGAAGCTACGGCTCTGTATCATAGTCACGGGAATATTGTGCAGCGCATCAACTGGAAGGTGCTGACGCCGCGTTTTGCCAATCTGGTGGGGATTACCCTTTGGGACGGCAATTTCCCCTGCTGGTATGATGTGGGAGTCGCGCAGCAATTGACAGGTTACTGGGGTCTGCATGATCCGGCCCAAACGTGTGAAAAGACGGCGGCGCTGATTAACTGGGCCCAGGACCCTTGCGCTTCACAAGCGAATATGACGCCCTATATATTGAAAGTTCGGGAGAATAAAGGGCTGGTTATCACGATAGATCCCAGAGTTACGCAGACGGCGGCCATCAGCGATATCCACCTGAGGCCCAAGCTCGGCACCGATGTGTGGCTGGCTAATGCGGCGGCACACATACTGATCAAGGAAGGAGCTTATGATCAAGAGTTTGTTAACAAATATAGCCATGGTTTTAATGAGTATAAAAATCATATCGAGGCTTTCGCGCCAGCCGAGGCGGCGAAAGTTTGTGAAATTTCATTAAAAGAGATTGAAGAGCTCGCGGCGATTTTTGTTAAAAACAAGCCGGTCAGCACTAATCTCACCCGGGGAGCACTGGGCAAGCACCTTAACGGCATTCAGATGGTCCGGGCGATACTTTGTTTGATAGGGCTTTCAGGGAATGTCGGCGTTGAAGGCGGGGGGGCTATATGGGGGGAGACAATAGAATTCAATCTGGATTTGTGCGGTAAGGACAAAAGGCCTGCCGCGGATTATCCGGTAAACAATTTTGCGGCAATCGATAAGGCATTGGAGGAGGGAAAGATCAATACCCTGCTGGTGGTAGGGGGCAATCCTTTAAGTCAATGGCCGAATTTGCCCAGATTGCGCCGGCAGCTGAGACAATTGGATATGGTGGTGGTCTATGATTTGTTTATGAACCATACCGCCCGTGAAGCGGCCGATTTCATTCTGCCGGCTACGTGCTGGCTGGAAGAGTTGGGATTACGGACCAGCAACCGACGTATTTATATTATGGAGAAGATATTAGAGCCGCCGGGACAATGCCGGGAAGCAAGCATGTGGATGAATGATCTGGCGAAACGACTGGGTGTGAATGATTATTTCTACTGGGACAATAAAGAAGAATGCCTGGATGATTGTCTTCGGTCGAAGGCTTGTCGTCGAGCTACGATTAAAGAGTTAATGAAGCATCCGGAGGGTATAGAAGCCGATTTGCCTGAGGCGCCATATTCTGATTATGTTTTTGATTCTCCCAGCAAGAAATTTGAATTTTATTCGACGAGCGCTAAGGAAATGGGATTGCCGGCCTTACCGACTTATGAAGCCCCTTTGGAAAGTATTACGGATACTCCGGGATTGGCGGAGAAATATCCGCTGCAATTGATTTCTTCCCGCAGGAACACCCATTTTCATTCTTTTCATGACAGCCATCAGGTGATTCAAACCCTGCGGAGTCTGGAGCCGGAACCGATTTTGTATATTCATCCCCAGGATGCGGCCGCCAGAGGTTTAGATGATGGTGATTATGCCATCATGTTTAACGAGAGGGGCAAGGGCCGTATCAAGGTTGAAATAACCACCGAAGTACCTCCCCGGCATGTAAGCCTTAATGATTGCTGGCCCCAACTAAATGAAGTAACTTCCAGCTACACGCCCTGCCCGCCCAATGTTACCGCCAAACTGGGGATGGGAGGGCAGCCGGCTTATCAGAATGTGCTGGTGGAGATTAAAGGGGAGCAAAAGTGAAGCAGCACTTTTTTGTGTTTGACGTTTCTTTATGTTTCGGATGTCAGGGATGTGTGGCGGCGTGTGTAAATGCCAATCAGATAAAAGGAGATCAGCATTGGCGGAAGGTCTTTAAGCTGCCGCCCCATAACGGCGCCAATGACACCATTTACCTGTCTATGTCATGCAACCACTGTGAAGAGCCGCCCTGCGTGAAAGCCTGTCCTGCCGATGCCTTGCGAATACGTGATGAAGACGGGATAGTGGTGCTGGAGATTGATGCGTGCTTGGGCTGCCGTTATTGCCAGATGGCTTGCCCCTATGACGTAATTGTTTGGATGGAAGATAAAAAGACAGTAGG
>LJUC01000085.1 GCA_001303695.1 Phycisphaerae bacterium SM23_30 | reverse complement strand
CCCGGCACCATAACGACGGGTTTTTGGTCGGGGGCTATTTGCCAGCGGTCCCATAATTCATCCACCCGACGGCGGGCCTCGGCGCTGACAAACAACTCCAGACGATGATCCTGTTGTTGATATACTCCCCCGAGAAAACCGACGGCTTTGGCCGCCAGGTGATCGTAATAATCCAGCATGGATATCGGGGCGAAACGCCCCTGCAGACGCACCGGAGCTACGCGATCGGTTAACAAAATCCCCCTGCCGTCGCGACTATAACCGATGCGGCGGCTGATACCGGCCAGAAAAGCCAAAAGGGCCGAGCGAAAGGAATTGGTCAGTATAATTGCCGCCTCGAAATGACGGCGGCGCAATATCCGGGCCTGGGCCCATATTCCGTCGGCCCCGGTGCGGGGATCGTATGATAGCCAGGCATCGGTCCAGGGGCAATCGGCGAGTATTTCGGCAACCACTTTATTGGCATAAAAGGTGAAGCGGCCATCCGGCAGGCCCTGACGCAAACATCTCAAGGCCGGGATGCAAAGAATGGCATCGCCCATGGGGTTGGGCAGCACTACCAGTATATTTTGCCCTTGGTTTTTTTGATCCATGCACGTTTTTACGCCAAAAAGCTCCTGATCCCTTTTTTACCTGCGCATCATCATCAGGGTCAGGGTGAGGGTTTGAAAGACGACCGCCAGCAGCAAAGCGACCTGAGCCTTATCGGGATTGGGCTCTCGGCCGATGATGAACCAAAGCGACATAATTAAACAAAGAAAGACGAGCATCTGCACCAGGCCGGCCATGAGTTTGGCCACGGAAAATTCGCTGAAGCTTTCCCGGCGGTTGAGGGTCTTTAATTCGCGTAATATCTGCCTGAGCAGTTGTTGGCTGGGGTCGTCTTCTTCGGAGGGACTCTGGCTGTCGGAAATTATTTTCTGTTTGGAGGCCTTGCGCCGGGCAATTTCATGGCTGCGCACCGTTTGGCTCAACTCTTCAGGGCGGAACTGATCTTCCTGATGAGGTTCTTCTTGAGGAGCAGACGGCGGCGCTTCCGCCGCCGGCGCTCGAGTCTTTTTTTGCCGGGAGGATGTTAATCTGTCCTGCGGCAAGCCCATCTGCGCCTCCCGGGGCCTGGTGACGGAAGATACAGCCGGTTCGGGCGCAGGCGCCGCAGGTTTTGCCTCTTCGTCAGAGGGCGGCACATGGGCGATAATCCTGCGCCTCTCTGATGCCGCAAATGTTATCTCCGACGGTTCCGATTTGATGTCGGCGATAATCGAGGCAGGCGGCTCAGGATCGCTTTTTTTGCGCCGTTTTGGTCCGGCAGTACCCTTTTTAGGTTGATCCGATTCTGCACCGATTTTTTTATGCAGGCCTGCTCCTGCATCGGTTTTTTTTTGCGGTTCTGATTCTGCTTCGGGCGGTTCGGGCGGGGGCGGTTGATCGGCATAGCGGATGATAAGGTTGGCGGCCTCCTGCAAATTGAAGGCCTGAAAGTCAGGCGCGCTTCCCCCGCGCCGCACCAAAGGGGAATGGCGGGGTTTTAGCAGGATGGTTCGGCAGGAGGCGCCGCGGCCGGTCTCGACGTCGCGATCATCGTCGCCCACGACCCAGCACTGCTTCAAGTCGAGGTCCATCTCCCGGGCGGCCAGATTTAACATGCCGGCGGAAGGCTTACGCATCTCGCTGTCGCGGCGATATTTTTCCACGGCCCCTTCCGGATGAAAAGGACAGTAATATATCTGGTCCAAAAAGGCGCCTTCTTCGGCCAGTAGCTGCTTAAGTCGATCATGGATTTTTAATAGGGTCTTTTCG
Source organism: Phycisphaerae bacterium SM23_30 (assembly GCA_001303695.1). GTDB lineage: Bacteria > Planctomycetota > Phycisphaerae > Sedimentisphaerales > SM23-30 > SM23-30. The sequence goes on along the minus strand of LJUC01000085.1, from coordinate 12,145 downwards.
GTGAGCAGGCCGCGGGCCACCCCGGATTGATTGGTCGCCATAACCAGGTAAAAACCGTGGTCTTTCAGCCGCCGCAGTGCCGTGGCGACGGTGGGCAGCAATTTTACCTGTTCGGGATCGGTTAAATAATCGAAGTGCTCGATTAAGGTGCCGTCCCGATCGAAAAATACCGCACGGTTACTCATCTAAGATCACCGGTAGAGGACAGGCGATTGGTATTCTGCTTGATCACCTGCTCGATAATATTGGTAGTGCTGAATCCTTTACTCAGCGGCATCAGCGCCCCCCGGCCGCCGTGCCGCTCGATCCAGTCCTGTCCCACGACGTTGCCGGTCCAGTCGGCGCCCTTAACCAGAACATCAGGGGTAATCTTCTCGATCATGGCGCCCGGGTCCGGCTCGGCGAAGATTACCACGTAATCCACCGCCTCCAAAGCCGACAGCAGGGTAGCCCGTTCCTGTTCCGCGAGAATAGGTCGCCCGGGGCCTTTAAGGGCCCGTACGGAAGCGTCGCTGTTAATAGCCACGATTAAAACGTCGCCCTGCTGCTTGGCAAAACTGAGCAGATGTATATGACCGGGGTGCAGGATATCGAAACAGCCGTTGGTAAAAACAATCTTGAGCTTTTGCTGCCGCAGCCACTGCAGCTCCTCCAGCAGCGCCTCGAGCGAACGCAGCTTGAGCCGGCCGGAATATCCCCGCCTCTGGCGATTAAGCTCGGCGAGTATCTCCTCTCGACTGATCCCCACGCTGCCGAACCTCTCCACCTCCAACCCCCCGGCCACATTGGCCAGACATACCATCTCGCTGAGGGTGGGTTCTTCAATATTTTCGTATCTGCTGCCGGCCAGAAACGCCAGCATGGCCAATACCATGTCACCGGCGCCGGTAACGTCATAAACGTTGCGGGGACGGGTGGGGATTAACTCACCGGCGCCGGCATCGCCGGAAGCAGGAGATTTCTGATAAATGTAAGCGCCTTTTTTATCGAGAGTTACGACAATATTTTCAATATTGTGCGTTTGGCTTAACTGACGGGCGGCCCGGATAAGGTTTTCCTCGTTCGAATCGATGGCAACGCCGGTGGCCCGGACCAGTTCCGGCCGATTGGGTTTGATCATCCAGGCCCCGTCGTAGCGGTGATAATCGCTGACAGCGGCGGGATCGATAATGACCCTTTTGCCGGCATCCCGGGCCTTAACTATTATTTTCTGGCAAAAACCGCTGCCCAGAACGCCTTTGTTGTAGTCTTCCAGACACACCACATCACACCACCGCAGCAGAGGGGCGAGAGATTCCTTTAATCGAGCCTCGATGGCATCCGAAATGGCGCTGATGTTTTCTTCGTCGATCCGCATCAACTGCTGACGGTGGCGCTGCTGGGCCAGGCCTATGATTCGCTGTTTGGCGGTGGTGGGCCGACCTTCTACGGTTATAAGCCCTTCAACGTTTATATGCTCCACGGCCGCCAACATCGAACGTAGCAGTCGTCCGTTAATATCATCGCCGACTATGCCCAGGCAAGCGACCTGAGCGTCTAAAGTTGCCAGGTCCGCCGCTACCGAGCCGGCGCCGCCGGGCCGGGTGTGGCGCTCGGTAACGTTGATGATCACCACCGGGGCCTCGGGGGAAATCCGATCGGTGTTGCCATAAACGTAATGATCCAGCATGAAATCACCGATGAGCAGCACCTTGGGGGAGCCGGCGGCGTCAAGCAGATTTAGCAAACGTTCGTACATAGGTACGTCCTATTGAGACTATACCACTTCATCTTTGCTCAGGGTTAAAGTCTTTTACGCTCAGTCAGAATGACAAATCCACCTTATCGGTTTTTATAACAACTGCAGCAGCCACATCCTCAGCAGCGGCAGGATAATTTCATGGTGGCCGGTTACGGCGAAGCTGTGTCCGGGCCGGGCGGGCCGCGACAGGACGTTCTGCCGGGGCCGGTAGTGATCTATCATATCCAGGTTGGCGGTGTACATCTCGTCCAGGTCGGCGCCCAGATTACGAGCAACCGCGACGGCCTTGAGGAACACCTCCGGTAAAACCACGGCGGAGCCTATATTCACCCAGACGCCGCCGTCGGCTAAATCAGCCGCCGCCGTGCACAACCTGCGAAAATCGATCATCGAGGCGGCGCCGATATCGGCGCCGTCGGCCTGGGGGTGCATATGCACGGTGTCGGTTCCCAGGGCCACATGCATGGTCGATAGTTTACCATATTTCTCGGCGGAGGCCAACAGGCTGATTTGACGATGGGCAAGCCGCCTTTGATTGATAATTTGGCCCAGGGCCGGGGCCAGGCCGATCTCGTTTTCCCGGCCGAGTCGAGCGGCCTCGGCCAGTGCTTCAGGGGCCTCAGTGGTCATACCAAAGCGGCCGTCTTCCAGATTTTCGGCCACGTCTTCGCTGGTCTGTCCGCAAAAGGCCATCTCGAAATCATGGATGCCTCCGGCGCCGTTGAGGATGATCCCGCTCAATATATCCCGGGCCATCAGGTCGATAATGATCGGCGAACAGCCGACCTTGATCACATGGGCGCCCAGGGCGAAAAATACCGGGCGATTTCTTTTAAATGCAGACGCCATCGCCTCGGAGAGACGTCGTAACTGATTAGCACCAAGGAAATTAGGTAAACTATCCAGCATTTCAGCGGCGGAGGCGTCTTTAGGCGGCAGTTGCGCCAAATCTTCCCAAGCCACTTTATGCCGACGCTGCTCGGTGGGATAAGTCTTTAATTTATCGAGGTTTACGGGTCGATATTTCCGGCCTGGAGTTTCGGTCATGGTTTTTCCTGCTTGATATCACGGCATATTTGATCCAGCCTGTTCTCAAGTCTTTGGCGGTTGTAAGTTGGTACGGTTTCTATTTTTAGCCAATATAGGTCCTTTAATGTTTCAACCGCCGGCAACCGGCTTATTTTAACCCAATCTTTCTCGGTGGTCACCAGGGCATCATAATCGATTTTCCCGCAAAATGCCTGGAGAAAAATACCGTCCCGGTCGGTATAGCGGTGATGGTCGTCGAAAAAATGCCGTTCGATTACGTCCGCCCCCAGTTGCCGGAGGGTCTTGATAAAGGCCTGGGGATTGCCGATACCGCAAAAAGCCAACACTTTTTTGCCCTGCAGCCAGACTAAATTAACCTTTTCGCCCTCGGCCTTATAAAGGGCGGCGGGCTCATGCCGGCAGTGAGCGACGATCTTGGGAGCAGCTATTTCCTTAAGTTTAGTTTTTTCAAGTAGTTGCTGAACCTGGCGGCTCAACCGGTCTAACATGTTTTTCTCGATCAGATCGCAACGGCTCAATATCGCCATATCAGCCCGGCATAATTGATTCTTGGGTTCGCGCAGAAGGCCCCGGGGCAAAAGCCGGTCGTAGCCAAAGGGACAGGTGCAATCGATCAATACCACATCGAGATCGCGTTTTAGCCGGCGATGCTGAAAACCATCGTCCATGACGATCACCCGCACCTGAGGATCGGCCAGGGCCTTCTGTCCGCCGCGAACTCGATTACGGTCGATTATGACGGGTACGTCAGGGAGGGCTTTTTGTAAAATCTGAATCTCGTCGTTAGTTTCCGAACCGCAGGCTTTATATCCCCGGGTCAGGATGGCAGGTTTGACCTGTCTATTCAAAAAAAAGCGGCACAGCCAGATCACCATGGGGGTTTTACCGGTGCCGCCCGTGGTTATATTGCCCACGCAGACGACGGGAAGGGGCAGTTTATGACTTTTCAGCCAGCCCCGGTCGTAAAATTTATTCCTGACGGCGACCGCCAGGGCGTAAAAACCGGCCCCCGCCGCCAGCAGAATTCGAACAAAAAATGGCAATATTCCGGTGTCGGCGCCCCTAATTATCGCTCTGTATTTGGGCGATAATCGCATGGCCCTCTCACTTGCACTTGCGGCGGTTGGATCATCGCGCGCTGATGTCGTCCGGCAAACGCCTATCCTGGTAAGTTCTCAGCTATGGCGTCGATAAACTCCTCGGTATAAACCTGTTTATTACTGGGGGCGGCTTCGGCCACTTTTAAAAGATCGCCGGTCATGATGCCGCTTTCGATAGTCTGCTTGGCGGTCTGCTCCAGTTTCCGGGCAAAATCTACGATTTCCGGCGTCTGATCCAGTTCGCCTCGTTTCTTCAGGGCGCCGGTCCAGGCGAATATGAGGGCCATGGAATTTGTAGAGGTCTTCTCGCCCTGCATATGTTTTTGATAATGCCTCTGGACCGTGCCGTGAGCCGCTTCGTACTCAAAATAACCCTGGGGGCACACCAGCACCGAGGTCATCATGGCCAGGCTGCCATAGGCCGCCCCCAGCATGTCGGACATCACGTCGCCGTCGTAGTTTTTACAGGCCCACAACATGCCGCCCTCCGACCTCATGATCCGGGCCACGGTGTCGTCAATAAGGGTGAAATTAAAATCAAGGCCGGCATCGACGAATTTCCGCTGCCAGTTAGTCTGATATTCCTGATCGAAAATCTTCCGGAACTGGGCGTCGTAGGTCTTGGATATGGTGTCCTTGGTGCCGAACCAGAGATCGATCTTCTGATCATAAGCGTAGGTGAAACAGGCCCGGGCGAAACTGCTGATGGATTGATCGGTATTATGTATCCCCTGGAGAACGCCCGCCCCCTCGAAGTCCTTAATGGTAAGCCTGATCGGCGCGCCGCCTTGGGGGGTGTAAACCAGTTCGCCCCTGCCCGATCCCGGCACCCTGATCTCCTGATTGCGGTACACGTCGCCGTAGGCATGCCTGCCGATGTGGATGGGTTTCTTCCAGGTCCGGACGGACGGCTTGATATTATTCACCAGGATAGGCGCCCGGAAGACGGTGCCGTCGAGAATGGCCCGGATGGTGCCGTTGGGGCTCTTCCACTCCTGTTTCAGGCCGTATTCTTTGACCCTTTCCTTATTGGGAGTTATGGTGGCGCACTTGACGGCGACGCCGTACTTTTTAATCGCCTCGGCGGCGTCCACGGTGATCTGATCGTCGGTCTCATCTCTGTGCTTCAGAGACAGATCGTAGTACTCGAGCTTTATATCAAGATAGGGAAAAAGCAGCTTATCCTTCACCATCTGCCACATAACCCTGGTCATCTCATCCCCGTCGATTTCGACCAGGGGAGTTTTAACGGCCCACTTCTTCGCCGCCATATATTTTGTTCCTTTTTTAACGCCGGTCTTATGCAAACATGGCTCTTGGCATTCTTTAGTTAAACCGGAAATTTCCCGTTTACAGGCCGAAAAAGTCCGGCAAAACACTGCTAAAAAGGCGAATGCTATCTACAGGGAGCGGAGGTGTCAACCGGAATTTTACCGTTCTTGAGATTTAGGGTTAAATTTTCTCTGCCGGTTTGGCCTGACGGGTAATCTTAAAGGCCTTGTGGCCGCGGAATTGTCCGATATGGCCGGCAAATTTGCTCTTGTCTTCGACCTGCATGATCAGCTCATTTTGGGCTTCTTTGGGGATCTTCAGGACGTCGCCCGCCTCTAAAGTCAGCAGTTCCCTCACCTTAATGGTGGTTTGGCCCAGAAAGGCCCTCACCTTAAGTTTGGCCTCGGCAATATTCTCCAGCAGTCGGTCCTTCTGGTATTCCTGATCGCCCTGTTTACGGTAGGTAAACCAATCCTGACTGGTAAAACGATTCATCACCGGTTCGATGACGTTAAAAGGTATGCACAGGCTCATGGAACCGGACCGATTTCCCATTTTGATTTCAAAGCCGATCACCACCACCACCTCATTGGGCGCCACGATCTGGACTAACTGAGGATTGGATTCATGCTGGATGACCTCGAATTCGACCTCGGCGATGTTGCTCCAGGCCTCCGCCAAAGCATCCAGCGCCCGTTCAATTATACGGGTAGCCAGCCGCATTTCGATCTGGGTTAGAGGCCTCTGGGGGATGTAAAGCTCGGCGTTGGAACCGCCCAGCATCCGGTCGATAATCGGAAAGATTATCAGCGGACTGATCTCCAGACATATCTGACCCTCCAGCGGGGCGCAGCTTAACAGGGAAAATGAGGTCGGAGAGGGCAGCGAATAGGTAAATTCCGCATAGGTCAATTGTTCGGTGCTGCGGACTTTAACCTCGATAATGGTGCGGAGATAGCCGCTCAAAGCCGCCCCTAAATTACGCGCGAATCGCTCGTGCAGCCCCTCAAAGGCCCGCACCTGATCCTTACTGACTCGTTCGGGACGCTTAAAATCGTAGGTCTGGACATTACGCTTCTTTTCGGCGCCTTCAGAGTCGGCGGAAATTGTTTCCGAATCGCCCTCCAGCTCACCCCCGGCGACGGCATTGAGCAGGGCATCCACCTCATCTTGATCCAGCACGTCAGCCATAAGGCTATCTCCGTAACTGATTATTATTCAAATATTTACAATATTTCTAAGATTATCAACAGCACCTGTCCCTCTCGAGACAATATCTTAGCTTGATATATCTATAGTCTGTTATCGGACATAAAGGCGCGGGGCTTTAACCGGCCTTTTTAATGACCTTGCCGTTTGAGGACGACGTTTGAGAAGGCCCGGTGATTTTCTTGACCCGAAACCTTACCGATTTGCTTTCCGGGTCGATGATGTTGATCTCATCTTCTCTGCCTTCCGGAAGATGATACCGCAGCCGCCGACCGGTATATTGGCCCTTCAGGTCGCTTTCTTTGACCTCCAACATCAAGTGAAGATGTTCCTGATCCTGGTAGGCATTGAGAGCGGCCTGGGATTGAAATTGAAATCTGATCGGGGAATAATCATCTAAGCGGGCTTCCAAATCCTCAAACTCCACTTCGTATCCCTGCAATCCCCGGGGCCAAAATATTCCCACCCGGATGCTGGAGCGGGATATTTCCCCTTCCGGCCAGAGGCTGCCGATCCCCGCGCGCAGCTTTACCTCGACGGAAAATTTTTGCGGGGCGCGGCCGGGCAGTCTCACTTCCGCAGAAGCCATAATAGGCCCCGAAGAGGCCTGCAACTGCTGATCGGCGGTAAAAAATATCTCCGCCTCCGGGGTGGTGCCTGCCTCCACAAAGGCATCCACGTTTTCGGGTTTTAGGATTTCAACTTCCAAAGGCTGTCGGGAATCATAATCATAGACCTTGATATTCAGCAAGGCCCGCTCCAGTTTGGTCACCCGAAGTCTTAACTGGGAAGGATAGGCGTTAATGATCGGCAGATAGATATCTCCCTCAAAGGTCAATTCTCCGTTCAGCAGAGATATTACTTCTCTGGTGAACTCAGGGTCCCCGGTTTGCTGGTATCCGATTTGTTCGATGGTAAGAGGCGATATTTGAGGGATTAGCTCATTCTCGGCAATATCCTGGATCCGGCCGCTGGGACCTTCCACGTCCAATTTGACCTGCATAAACTCATGGGCCTGCCCCTGTTCGTCAACCCACTGAACGAGCAGGTTTTCCCGGGATTGACTCAAACCTATGTTAACCGTCACTGTGGCTGACTTTGTTACCGAACGTTCGGCGAAGACCCAGATCAGCCCGCTCAGCAACACCACCGCCAGCGCTGTCTTAAATTTGGTCCACATGATCACACCTGTTTGGGTACGCTTTTTTCTTGATCCGCCGGCATCGATGCCGGGTCAGGGGCGACGGTTTCTTGGGCCCCCGCCCGGTGGTCAGCTTTTGGGATTTTGTCCGGGGATTCGGCTTGTGCTTTTACCTTCGGTTCCGGTTTTACCGATTTTTTGGCGGCCAGAGGCATCATCAGGTCCAGCAGTTGCCGCCGCAATTGCTCCAAAGTTAAAAATCGCGTCAGTTGGCCGCCCACCGCCAGCCCGATATGGCCGGTCTCCTCGCTGACGATCACCACCACCGCGTCGGTCTGGTTGCTCAAACCGATGGCCGCTCGATGACGAGAGCCCAGCATGCGATCATACTCGCCATGCTCGGCCAACGGAAATTGCACCCCCGCCGATTCTATTCTCCCTTGACGGATGATCACCCCCATATCATGCAGCGGCGAACCGGGCCAAAAGATCGTATTCAGAAGTTGCGCCGTCACCCGGGCTTCGATGGGCGTCCCGCCGGCCGCCAGGTCCCCCAGCCCCACCTCCCGTTCAAACGCCATCAGGGCCCCAATTTGCGCCCGGCTCAAAACGGCCGCCGCATCCACCACCTGCTCGATCACCTGGGCCATCTGGGGCAGGGCGGGCCGGGCGAAACGCGTCACCCCCAAACGTATCAATCCGCGACGTAACTCCGGCTGAAACGCCACCGCCGCCACCACCAGCACCGCCACCAGAAAATACTTCGACAGCAACTCAATACGGTCTAAATCCAGGTTTAACTTCCGGGCAAATAAACCTATCCCCCAAACCACTATAAGTAAAAAAACGATCCCTTTGAACAGCTTCTCGCCCCCGGTGCCCCGCAAAAAACGCATCACCGTATATACCACCAACCCGATCAGCAACAACTCCAGCAGCACCAGTGCCAGTATCTCTCGGTAGGTGACAAACACGTAATTCAGGTATCGAGGTATTTGCTCCCACATCAGTTAATTCTCGTCAAACTCGTCCCCGCGAAAGGTGCGGCCCAGGTAGGTCTGCCGCACCAAAGGATCATTGATCAGTTCTTTCGGCTCTCCGTAGGCTAACACTTCGCCTTCATTAATTATATAGGCCCTGTCGGCCACTTCCAGGGTTCTTTCCACGTTATGGTCGGTGATCAGGATACTGATGCCGTTTTCCTGCAGCCGGCGAATCTCCTGCTGCAAATCCTCCACCGCGATGGGATCGACCCCGCTGAAAGGCTCATCCAGCAGGATTAGCGAGGGATTGGTTACCAAAGCCCGGGCGATCTCCAGTTTCCGCCGTTCCCCCCCGCTCAAAAGCCGCGCCTGCTGACGACGCACTCTACCCAATGCGAATTGATCGACCAACTCACTGGCCCGCCGCCGCCGCGCCCGCCGGGTCAGGCTCATGGTCTCCAGTATCGCCAGGAGATTTTGTTCCACCGTCAGACGTTGAAAAACGCTCGGCTCCTGGGAAAGATACCCCATACCGTGGCGGGCCCGCTGATACATGGCCATTTTTGATATGTCTTGCCCTTCAAAGATCACCCGGCCCCCGTCCGGCGTGACCATGCCGATGATCATCCGAAAGGTGGTCGTCTTGCCGGCGCCGTTGCGGCCCAAAAGCCCCACGATCTCACGCTCGTGCACTTCGACCGAAACCCTGTCCACTACGGTGCGGCCGGAATAACGTTTAACAAGCTGCTGGGTCTCTAAAAGCACCATATCCATGGACGAGGTCTCCCGGTAAACACATAACACTACTATTTTAACGGGTGCCAACCAGTTGTAAAAGCATAAAAAAAAGACCCGATTTACTCATCGGCAAATCGAGCCAAGATACATCCGAATATGGTATGAACCGTTTTACGGTTTGCTGATCTTGGTAATCTCCACTTCCAGATATTTCTGCCGGTGCCCGATACGGCGCTGGGAGTCCTTACGCCGGCGGAAGCTGGTCGGATAAAGTTTGGGCCCGGCGGCCACCTGCTTGATCCGGCCCAACGCCCTGGCCCCCTCAATCACCGGTTGACCGATCAGGGTGGTCTCCTCGTCCCGATAGAACAGCACCCGATCAAACTCGATCTCCTGCTGATCCTCAGCCGCTGGCCGAACATCAATATAAAAAACCTGACCTTCTTCAATCTTATATTGTTTGCCGCCGTCTTCAATTATTGCGTACACGTTATTAATCTCCTGGGCTAAACCCGCAAAGTCAAAAAATTATACATATTCCCTGCGGTTTGGCAAGTATTTTATGCAGGTTATAAATCCCCCACCCAAAATAATCATAAGGTATTATTATATAATGATTTGCAGGATGGGCTCTTAGCCTGCCGGTCTTAGACGCTTAAGGCCTGTTTCATATTTTTAATAAACTCGGCCAGTTCCCTTCTGCCTCCGTCGGGCGCGGTCAGGTTCTTCTCGACAATATTAACCACCGCCGATCCCACGATCACCCCGTCGGCGCCGGCCTCGGCCAACTGCCGGGCATGTTCGGGCCTGCTGACCCCGAATCCCACGCAAACCGGCGCCTTCGTCTCCTGCTTGAGCGCCCGGACCAAAGGCCCCGCCAGGTCTCCCAACTCCTGACGTGCCCCGGTCACTCCCAGCAGCGACACCGTATAAATAAAACCCGTACATAATGCGGCAATCTTGGCCCGCCGCTGGCGGCTGGTATTGGGCGTGACCATATAGACCGAATCCAGCCCGTTTCGCTGCAGGTGTTCGTTTACCTCTTCGGCATCGTCAATGCACAAATCCGCCACCAGGACGCTGTTGACGCCCGCCGCCGCCGCCTCCCGGTAAAACGCCGCCGGCCCGAAACGACAGACTAAATTATAATACAGCAACAGCCCTATTGGAATATCGCTGTAGGCCCTGATCTGCCGAATCATCTCGAACGCCCGACCGCAGTTCATCCCCTCCTCCAACGCCCGTATATCAGCCTTCTGAATCGTCGGCCCGTCCGCTATCGGATCGCTAAACGGAATCCCCAATTCCAGGATGTCGGCCCCCGCCTCAATCATCGTTTTGATCAGCTCCAGAGAACGCCGCTGATCCGGATCGCCCAGCACCAAAAAAGGAATCAACGCCGCCCGTCGGTTGTTTGCAAAAACGTCACGATAGCTTTTCATGTTTGTCAATTCAGCTCCCGCGCTGGATCAAACCCTAACTTGCTGTTGAAGAGACGCAAAATTTTGCCTCTCTACGAGCACGATCAAAACAGTTATATTTATAAACACCGTGAAGTCGTCGGGCTTATACGGCCTCATTTACCATTTTAATCTCCTTGAATCGGCAGAAATACTCCAGTTCTTTGGATATATCGCCGTAACAGCTCTGGCGATGCAGACCATGGGACCAGTTCTGCCATAGTTTATCCAGATCGCCGTCCACTTTAACGGCGATTTTGGTCCGGCAGCCCCGGTCGTGCTCAAGCAAAACGGGGGCGTCAACAATCTCCCCGGTGAAGTAGAGCAGCAGGTCGGTATTTATTAATTTAGCCTGGGTGACTTTCCGGCCCCGGTGCATCTTCACCTGAACAACGGCCCCTTCCTGCCGTTCCATAATGGTGCGCATTTTATAGGATGCCGCCGGCTGATCGGGACCGTCCATTTTTGGCGTTCCCATACAGTGGGCCAGGATGATGGTGTTATGGGACACATCGACCGTGGGATCGCTGATAAAGCCGGGCCTGCCCGCCAATCCCTGGAAGATGATGTGCGTCATGGCACAGGACAGGTCCGATTCGCAGATGCCGCCCAGGCCCAGGTTGTTGAGCCGGGAAAAACCTATACAGGGGTAAGCATAAGCCTGGCAAAGGGGCCGATGCATACTGCCGTAACAATCCACCGTCATGACGGTGGCCTGCTCCTCATCGAGCAGCTTTTCAAAGGCCAAAGCCATTTTGCAGGATCTGAATATATCTTCTTCGGAGGGCTCCACGACCCTTTCCGCTCCTTTGATCCACCGTTGGGCCTCCGCCCGCGCCTCCGCGTCGCCGACGGCATTATAGATGTCGATCATTCGTTTCAGCTCGATTTGCCTGATCTCGGTGCCGAATTTGTCCTTTACCGCCTGGGCATAGGGACCCGAAGAACGCGTCGCCAGGTTGAGAATCCTGGCCTCTCTCAAATGATGTATCGCCCGAAAAGGTCTTATAGCGACCGCCAGCTGCTTGTAATCGCTGGCGAGCAGGCAATCCATTTTGGAGCCCGGCTCTTGTTCCCGTAAGGCGCCGAATCCCACCCATTCATGACCGGAATAGGGCGCCGCAAAAACCATGGTCGGCTTGCCCGCCCGGAGAATCTCATTAAGCATCGGGTTGATGCCGATATTGAAATGAATCGCCAGAATACCGTCCACCTCCTTTAATCTATCTATCAGAAGGGCCGCCTCTTCGCGCGTGGTAACCAGTTCATCAACGGTAAAATCCACATCGGTTAACTCGTCTTTTAACCTGGCAAACTCGGATTGATAAAATCGAACCTCGTTCTTCAGATCCAGGTTCGGTTTGGGCCACAGACCGTGCAAAGTGCCCATGTAAATCCGGGCCACCTTCACTTTTGATCTGCGACAGCCCGGACTGATCAGGCGGGGGCCT
>LJUC01000287.1 GCA_001303695.1 Phycisphaerae bacterium SM23_30 | reverse complement strand
GGAGCGCTTTTTGAAAACGCCTATGCCACTCCGGTTTGTACTCCGACCCGGGTGAAGATCCTGACCGGCTTGTACCCGAACCGAAGTGGATTTCTCGAGCGTCTAGACAGTCCGCTTGATCCCGAAAGGAACAACCGACTGCCGGTCCATCTGAAGACCTTTGGGCACGTGTTTCAATCCGCCGGTTACAAGACTGCCATTGCCGGGAAATGGCACTTGGGAGATTTTGAACGGTACCCGGATCAGCTGGCATCGCACGGTTTCGACGAACACTGTTTGTGAGTTCAGTACTGGGACGGCAAGCGTCACAGTCGTTACTATGCCCCGCACAATTGGGAAAACGGGCAGTATAAAGTGCACGGTGAAGACGTCTTTGGTCCTAACTACTATTGCGCGTTTCTGATGGATTGTATTGAACGCAATCGGCAGCGTCCTTTCTTGGCCTACTTTCCCATGAACCTGATTCACGGCCCACTCATCACCTTGATGGATGTGCTGCCCACACTCGGCTCTGTGGCGAACATCACTCTTCAGCATAACGTGGACGGTATGGACCTGTCTCACAACTTGCTGGGCAAACCGGGCAAGGATCGCGAAACCTTCGCCATGGCGTTTGAAGGCGGCGTGTATTTTGTCCGAGACGAGCGTTTTCGACTACATGAGGACGGTCGCTTCTACGATGTCTCGGTTTCCAGCAACCAAACACGGTACAACATGAATGTTGTCAGCGATGCAGTGCCACATGCGTTTGTCCGACGTCGGCTTCAGCAGCGGCTGGATGAGTTTATGGCGATCAAACAGACCGACCGTTCTTATACAGTCGTGCCGTTCGGTACGGGCGGGGACAACTTTAAGAACGCGCAGGACAAGGCACGGATCCGGAAACGAAAACTGAATGGGAGCAGATAGATGAACAGTGGCCACCCGATGACGCAAATGAGACAAACCAAAAGTATCATGATGAGACTATTCATTCTACTGACAACCTGCGCTGTGAATCTGCCTGCGTTGGTGTTGGCGGAGCATCCCAACGTGGTTATCCTTTTTACTGACGATCACGGCACGCTCGACGCAAACTGTTATGGCTCGACCGACCTGATGACGCCCAACATCGACAGGCTCGCTGAAGAAAGCGTGCGGTTTACGCAAGCATACGCCCACAAGGTTTGCTGCCCGTCACGTGCGGCCCTGCTGACTGGACGTCATCCACAGCGGACGAGAATCAGCGACTGGGCTCGGGGAAATCGTTACGGCAATAGCAGAGCGTCCGCCAATTTGAAGCCGGAAGAAGTGACCATCGTCGAGGTGCTGAAGGCTGCGGGATATCGCTCCGCCCTCTTCGGCAAGTGGCATTTAGGTGCGAAGGTCGGGCACGGGCCGCTGGATTAGGGATTTGATCGGTTCTTCGGTCACCTTGGCGGGTTCATTGACAATTACAGGCACTACTTTCTCCACGGCCAGGATTTTCACGATCTGTGGGAAGGGAACCAAGAGATCTTCCGGCGCGGCGAGTACTACCCCGACATGATGGTCGGCGAAGCAGTCAAATACATCGAAGCGAATCGGGACTCCCCCTTCCTTATGTACGTCGCGTTCAACCTTCCAAATTACCCCGAGCAGCCAATCGGCAAGTTTGCGAGCGCTTACGCCGACATGCCGATGCCGCGTCAATCCTACACGCGGGTGATTTCATTGGTCGACGACCACATCGGTCGCATTCTAAACAAATTGGATGAAGCGGGAATCGCTGACAACACCATAGTGATCATGATGGGGGACAACGGACACTCGACCGAAAACCTCAAAGGGGTCAGAGTTAACAATCACGCCAGCGGCTATCCTAAAGGTCACTACTACAGCGCGCACGGCGGTGGTGGAAATACTGGCAAGCGGATCGACCACAAGGGCAATTTCCTGGAAGGTGGGATTCGTGTGCAAGCGATTATCCGATATCCGAAAACACTGCCGAAAAAGGTCGTGCGCGACCAAATGGTGACCGTGATGGACTGGTTCCCAACAGTTCTCGAACTTGCTGAGATCCCAAAGCCAGACGTCACACTCGATGGTCGCAGCATGTTTCCCGTAATTTGTGATGCGAAGGCACCTTCAGCTCACAAGGTTTTGCACTTCGACTGGCCCAACTCATGGGCCGTCCGCGAAGGCAACTGGAAGCTGATTGGTATCCGAAACCAAAAAAGGAACTATCACCCGCTACGAATTACGCAATCTCGCCGATCCAGAACCGGAAGTGAAGAACTACCTCAAGGAAAAGCCAGAACTGGCGGCTCATCTGCTGGCCCTGCACAACAAATGGGTCAAAGACGTGAAACCCAAGCACAAAGGAGAAGGCAAATGATGTCAGGCATTGGAAAACTTGTGCTGGCGGTGCTTTGCATGGTTTCGGCTTTTGCCGACGACACCACGGCCGACGAACCCCTCTACGATATCGTGGTCTACGGTGACTCATCCGGCGCGGTCACCGCTGCCGTGGCGGCCAAGCGTCAGGGACGCTCGGTTATCCTCGTCAATCCCACGCGTTTCCTGGGCAGCATGAGCGCCAGCGGTCTCGGCGCCACCGACTTTCTGGGCAAGCGCTCGACCTTCGGGGGGATCGCCTCAGAGTTCTACGACGCCACTGCCGCAGCGTACGGCAAGACATACGTGCGCAGTTTCGAGCCGCACGTCGGGCAACAGGTGTTCGACAAGCTCGTGGCCGATGCATGCGTGCCGGTTGTCTTCAACTAGAAAGGTATCAAATGAACAAGATTAAGTCATTCATCGACCGCCTCAAATAAGACTTGAATCCTTTCTTATGCCAGCCAATAACAGTAGAGGGTTTGACAATAATCAACGACGATCTCCAATTATTCCAGAATCTTGACAGCCAGATCCAGAAGATGCGGTCGCGGTTCTTGATCTTCGGCCTTTTCATGCTACGCTGCTGAACGGCCAATTGCTGTCGTAGAGCAAGGTTTTCTAGAACTATGTCATGTTTGCTCATGAATATGAGCTTGAGAAACTCATAGATGAGTTTGGAGAAGAATTTCAAGTTGATTGCTCCCGGATATTTCCGTTGAATTCTTACTTAATCGTTAATCAGGGAGTTTACATAAGCTCTTGAGATTAAACAAGTTCGAATTTATGAGTAGGACAGGAGGGTATGCACGCCCGCCCGGTTCGTGCCTGGTGGCACCGATTTTGGCACGAAGACTGCCCATCGGATCAGTACACTATTCCAATCTGGTTTTCGAATGATGGTTGAAACCCCATACCGCTTGTTCCCCCTCCTGTCAAGTTAGTGCCCTGGTCGCGACCACTAGTAGCCTTCCCCCCTGCCCAATGTCTTGTATATATTGTTGTCCAGTTTGATATCGTCACGTCGATATTCCGGCAACGGCCAGAATTGGGTAAACGCAGACCCTTCGCGTGCCTCTTCCATGATTTCACGCATTCTCCTGACAACATCTGGATGGGCCGCAGCAACATTGTTCTTTTCACCGATGTCCTTGCGCATGTCATACAGTTCGATTGGTTCTTTTGTACCGCCAAAACGAACGCCCTTCCACGGGCCCATTCTCACGGCCTGCTGTTTGCCGTGCTGATATTCCCAATACAGATACTCCCGGGGCGTCTGTTCATCCGGTCGGCCCAGTAATGTGGGAACCGAGACCATCCGTGTGTGCCGGGGCCTGCACACCGGCCAGATCTGCAAAGGGGGCCATCAGATCCCATGCGGCCCATGGCAGGTCGCTGGTTTGACGCGCCTTGATGTGTCCGGGCCATCGCACGATCATGGGCACACGGATCCCCCCTTCGTACAAATATCTCTTCTTCCCGCGCAAGGGTCCAGTGGCATGAAATCGATCCGTGTATTTGTAATAGCTGTTTTCATCGCCATTGTCACTGGTAAAGAAAATGACAGTGTTCTCATCAAGATCCAGTTCCTTCAGCAGGTTGATAATCCGGCCAACGTGATCGTCAAACCGCGTCATCATGGCCGCATACAGTTTTTCCAGGTGGGTCCAGGGCCGATCTCCATATGAACCCATATCAGGGACCTGGATTTCATCTCCGTCCCGAGGAGACCTGCCGTGAGGCACCTGGGATGGAAAATATAGAAAGAAAGGTTCCTGTTGGTTTTCTCGTATGAACTTTGAGATCTCCTCCATGAACAGGTCTGCCGAATAAACGCCTTTGTCACCGACAATACCCGGGCGCCGCACGTCATCAGGTTTGTTGGCCTCGAACGTCAACCTTTCATCGTTTTTCCACAATACCGTGGGGTAATACTGGAACGCCGCCCCTGTGCTGCGAAACCCCATCCAGGTATCCCAGCCATGCTCGGTCATCTTTCCCGCCGGCATGGGAATCCCCGCTTCCAACTTGCCGAACTGAGCGGTCCTGTATCCTGCGTCCTTGAGGACGCGTCCTAACGTCGTGACATTGGGAGGCCAAGCCCCTTTGGGATAATCGCGCATGTACCCGCCGCCGTTCTCGAGATCAAGATCCACATGCGGTGGGAAATTGTCACGGATCGTCGCGTGCCCCGGATGCTGGCCCGTGATCAGACCGCAGCGTGAGGGGACACACACTGTGCTCGCCGCGTAAAAATCCGTGAAACGCATCCCCTCTCGAGCCATTTGATCGATGCGAGGGATTCGAATGAGTGTCTGCCCGTAACATCCCAGGCCTGCATATCCGAGATCGTCGGCCATAATCAGTATGATGTTCGGTTTGGAGGACATGGATTGTTCAGGCAGGCTTCTTTTGATCTTGGAACAACCGGCCCCTGCGGCCATGGAAAAAGAAGCGATTCCAATTGTCTTCAAAAACTCTCGCCGGGTTTGTCTTTCAAGCATACGTGGTGCCTTTCATTTTGCGACCGAATTTTCAAACGGTCATGCCGACCTTTCTGCTTCCCTTTGGCGTTGGTGCATGAATCAACCGTAAAATGCATTGTGCTGTTCGGTAACCGTTTTAACAAACATTATATGATACTGACCTATCGATATCCAGCATCCTATTCAAAATTGAACAGCCAATCAAAACCTCCCGTCCTTGAGCTTCGCCATGCTTGGACCTCAGTCGCCCTCCAAGGATTCTCTTGAAGGGATAGATGGTGTTTTCAACGTGACTCTGCAAACAGACCATCTGGAAGTGTATCGATGTTCCTCTGCACGTCCACAGTTTGACTCCGACAGGACAGGGTTGTGTGATCCGGACAAGGCAGATCCAAACTCATCAGCCTGAATATGGATCCAAGGAAACCCTCTATCTGACGCAATGGAAGCTGAAATATCAGTCTGAGGGACAGTGAAGTTTCGATGGCAATGGCAGAATAAACCGTTTGACCGCCCCGTTTCTCATTCTTTTGGGGTGTCCATGCCTCAATGGCGTCTTGGCTAAGTCAGATAGTAATATCTCCTCGGGCTCGGAGAGATTTCTCATATTCTGGCCAATTCTTGACACGATATTGCGTCTTGTATTTTGGATGCCTATAGGCTATCTTATGCGGCTCGAACATGGTAGAATCTCCATTGACATCAGCGTTTCACAAACCTATAGTATGTTGAATGGGTTATTTGCTGTCAAAGATAGGAATTGATTCATGCACAAAAGCCGTTCAAAGAAATAAATAACCAACCTTATTATATTTAGTTAATATGAGTTCAAGAAAAAGTTTAGTTCTTTCATCAATAGTATTTTCCATATTATTGGCATCTTGCACCAGTATATCCAGGGAGGTAAAGCCTAACATCCTGTTTATCATGTCTGATGACCATACGACTCAGGCATTCGGCATATATGGATCAAGACTGGCATCCTTGAACCCTACACCGAATATAGATAAACTGGCAAACGAGGGCATGATATTTACCAGTGTCTTCTGCAATAACTCAATATGTACACCCAGCAGGGCATCAATTATTACAGGTCAGTATCCTCAAACTAATGGTGTACTGGATTTGATGGGAAGGATAAGTCCAGAAAAGCAATACCTGCCACAAGAAATTAAAAAAGCCGGCTACCTGACTGCTATGATAGGAAAATGGCATCTGAAAGAAGAGCCGGCTGCTTTTGATTATTACAATGTACTCCCCGGACAGGGTAAGTATCATAATCCTGTAACCAGGGATTATAATAATGGAGCCTGGCCGCATAATACGGCAAAGCACATCGGACACTCCTCTGATGTAATAACTGATCTTAGTATTAAGTGGTTGAAAAACAGGGACAAAACAAAACCCTTCTTCCTGATGCATCATTTTAAAGCTCCTCATGATTTATTCTCCAATGCGAAGAGATATGATAGCTATCTTGAAGATACCGAGATTCCGGAGCCGGATAATATGTATGATCAGCCAGCACGAGGATTTGGATCAATATCAACAAGAGGTATTGATGATAGTCTGGTTAGCACAATTGGGGCATCTGTATCCAGGCGATGTAATACATGGGGATTAGGTAAAAGACTTGGTATTGATGAAGAGCTGCCTGAACCAGAATTCACATATGCTGTTTATCAAAAGTTTCTCAAAAGATATCTTCGTTGTGTTAAAGGTGTGGATGACAATGTTAAAAGACTTATTGATTATCTGAAGGAAGAAGGAATTTATGAGAATACTATTATAATCTATACCGGTGATCAGGGCTATTTCCTTGGGGAACATGATTTCTTTGACAAAAGATGGATGTATGAAGAAGGGATGCGAATGCCCTTTATTGTACATTATCCTGGATCCATAGAAAAGGGAAGTAAATGCGATCTGCTAATTAATAATACTGATTTTGCTCCAACCATGATTGATATTGCGGGAGGTGAAGTGCCTGAATATATGCAGGGAAAGAGTTTCAAACGAACATTGCTTGGAAAAAAGGAAAAAGAGTGGCGGGATGCGACTTATTACAGGTATTGGATGCATATGGCCCATAACCTGGGTAATCCTGCACATTTTGGTATCA
>LJUC01000286.1 GCA_001303695.1 Phycisphaerae bacterium SM23_30 | reverse complement strand
CCAAAAAACAGACTTTATCTATCGGCCCGCCGACGGCTATCGGCTGAACGCCGCCTGGGAGCAGGCGGGGGCTATGGGGGGGGATTTTTCCTACGCTACGGTGACGGGCGGTCTGAGTCTCTACCGCACGGTTTATATGGACCTGGCCGAGCGGAAGACGGTATGGGCGGGCAACGTGCGGGGCAACTATATCATAGGGGAGGCCCCGGTTTTTGAGCGGTTCTACGCGGGGGGTATCGGCACCCTGCGGGGATTCGACTACCGGGGGGTGAGTCCGCGGGCGGGGGTGCACGACGATCCCATCGGCAGCGAGTATATGCTGCTGGCGGGGATGGAGCTGATTCATCCGTTTTATGAAGAGGGCATTTATGGGAAATTATTCTGCGACAGCGGTCTGCTCAGCGAAGGACCTTACCGAGTGTCATTAGGGTTGGGTCTGGAGTTGGTGATTCCGCAGATGTATATACCGCTGCAGTTTAATTTTGGTTTTCCGGTTATTCTCGACGACAAGGACGAGAGAGAAGTATTCAGTTTTATGATGGGAATAACTTTTTAATTACTAGTAAGTTATGTCCAATTACCAGATAGGAAGGAAAGGTGCGTAATGAATAAAATCATTGTCATGATCGGCGTAACGTTAATAATGGGAGGGGGTTTTTGGAGTTATGGTTACAGTCAGAGCCAGCAGGTAGGGCCGTCGGCGCCGGTTAAGATAGCGGTGGTCAACGTGACCAAGGTGATTGTTGAATGCCAGGAGTATCTGGCCCGCCAGAAGATGAACGAGGAGAATGACAAAAGACTTACGGCCCAGTTAAACCTGATGAGGACGGAGGCGGAGGCCATCAAAGCGGAACTAGACGCCAATGTTTTCAAGCCCGGCAGCAAGGAGTATAAAGACCAGATGCTGAAATATTTTGAGAAGGTTTCTATGATGGAAACGTTCCAAAAAAGTCAACAGCAGCTAATAACCATGGAACATCAGACCTGGATGGAAGGGCTTTATCAAAAATTGCTGACGGAAGTAACGAAAATTGCGCAGCAGGAAGGCATTTCTCTGGTTCTCAACAACGACGAAACAGACGTTCAAGCGACGAGCGTCCAGGAATTGAATAATATGATAATCAGCCGTAAGGTATTGTATCGTACGGCGCGTATTGATATAACGGATCGCGTATTAAAAAACATGGATGCCGCTTATGCCCAGATAAAGCAGTCCCCGTAAAACTCGAGTGGGCGGTAAAAAGGTAAACAGATGAGATTGTCGGAGTTGGCAGAACGTATAGGGGCGCGGCTTAGCGGTGACGGGCAAGTGGAGGTGACGGCCATCGCCTCGCTGGGGGAGGCCGGGGCGCAGGAGGTTTCCTTCATTAGTGAGCCGCGTTACGCCAAGGAGGCGCTGGGGTGCAAGGCGGCGGCGCTGATTATCCCGGAAGATTTCACCGGCGAGGTAAGTTCGGCGAAGCTGTTTGTGGCCGACGTAAATGAAGCGATCGAGCAGGTTTTGACATTATTTCTCCCCCCCGCGGACGTACCGGAAGTGGGAGTACATGCCACGGCCTGTGTGGCGGCAAGCGCGCGACTGGGAGAAAAGGTGGCGGTGGGACCGCATGTAGTGATCTCCGCTCAGGCGGCGGTGGCGGATGGTTGTGTGATATCAGCCGGCTGTTATATCGGGGCTCAGGTGGAGCTCGGTCGCCACTGTTTTTTAGGACCTAACGTGGTGATCAACGCCCGCTGTGTACTGGGCAACGAGGTGATTATTCACGCCAACAGCACCATCGGCACGGACGGATTCGGTTATCGGCAGGTGGAGGGGAGACACTGTAAGATTCCGCATATTGGCATAGTAGTGATTGAGGACGAGGTGGAGATCGGCGCCAACAGCTGCGTGGATCGGGCCAAGTTCGGCAAGACGGTTATCGGCCGCGGAACAAAGATTGATAATCTGGTGCAGATAGCGCATAATGTGCAGATCGGCGAACACTGCATCATCGTCAGTCAGACCGGCATTGCCGGCAGCAGTCGGTTGGGCAAAAACGTGATACTGGCCGGACAGTGCGGCGTGAGCGACCATGTGAATATCGGCGACGGCGTCATGGCCGGGGCCCAGAGCGGTATACTACAAGACGTGGAGAGCGGGTTGCGGATTATCGGCATCCCGGCCCGACCGGCAAAAAAGGCCCTACGGGAGTTGATGCTGATTCAAAGACTGCCGGAGATAGTCCAGGAGATCAAGCAGTTACGCAAGCAGATAGAAGACCTTGGAAGCGCAAAAAACGATAGCTAAACCCAGCAGCCTCAAGGGAAGAGGTCTGTTCAGCGGCGAGGAGGTCAAGTTGACCTTCAAGCCGGCCGAACCCGGCACGGGCGTGGTTTTTGTCCGCGCGGATTTACCGGAGCCGTCGCGGATACCGGCCCGCATCAGCGCCTTGGCGCCGCGTTCCCGGCGTACCACCCTGCATAACGGCACCACCGCCATTGAGACGGTGGAGCACTGCCTGGCGTCGATCTGCGGATTACAGATAGATAATATAGAGATCGAGATCAAAGGAGGAGAGCTTCCCAATGCGGACGGCAGTTGCGAACCGTTCACCCAGGCCTTGATGGAAGCCGGCGTGGTGGAACAGAATCGGCCGCGGAAATTGTTTGTCATCACCGAACCCATAATGGTTCAACGGGGGGACGCCAGCATTTACGCGCTGCCGGATCGAAATAATGAATTAAATATAATTTACGATCTTGACTACCGGGATATACCCGCTATCGGGCGGCAGATGTTTCATTTTCAAGCGGAGCCGGATAATTTTCGCCGGCAGATATCGGCGGCCCGGACCTTTATCCCCGAGCGGGAGGCCCGGCAGTTTCAAAGCGAGGGCATCGGCACTCATCTTACCGCCCGGGACGTACTGGTGTTCGGGGAAGAGGGGCCGCTGGAGAACAAACTTCGCTTTAAAGACGAATGTGTTCGGCATAAGATCAGCGACCTGCTGGGTGACATCATGCTGCTGGGTCAGATGCTTCGCGGTCGGCTGGTGGCCTACCGCAGCGGTCACGAATGCAATCACCTGCTGGTCCGAAAATTACTGGAGTGGGCCGAGATACAGGGGCGGCGGCGGCAGACGGATAGCGCCGCTATTCTCGACATACGCAAGATTCAAAAAGTTTTACCGCATCGTTATCCGTTTTTGCTGGTGGACCGGGTCATCAAGATCGAAGGCGATCGCAAAGCGATAGGTATTAAAAACGTAACCATGAATGAGCATTTTTTTCAGGGTCACTTTCCGGGGATCCCGATTATGCCGGGCGTTTTGATTGTGGAGGCGCTGGCCCAGATGTCGGGATTGTTGTTCGCCCAGCGGCTGGAGCATACGGGCCAGTTGGCGATGTTGTTGAGCATGGACAAGGTAAAGATGCGTCGGGCGGTGGTGCCCGGGGATCAATTAATACTGGAGGTAGAGGCGGTGCGGGTCAAAAGCCGCACCGGCGACTGTCGCTGCCGAGCGTTGGTGGGCACCCAGGTGGCCGCCGAGGCCCAGATCCGCTTTATGCTGGTAGATGCCGATCCGGTCTCATCTTAAACAGTAGATATTAGATATTGGAATTGATTTTCAGGAGAGAATTTTCTGTGACCCAGGTTTCCAAAACGGCGGTGGTGGATCGCAGGGCTCAACTGGGCCGGGAGGTGGTGGTCGGGCCCGGCTGCGTGGTAGGCGCCGGGGCGGTTATCGGGGACGCAGAGTCTGGGCTGTGTGGAGCCGGACACCCGGTTGATTATAGGCGAGGGGAATGTTTTTCGGGAGAACGTCACCCTCAATCGCGGCACCCCCCACGGCGGGGGCCAAACCGTTATCGGCAGCAACAATTATTTTATGATCGGTGCGCATATCGGTCACGACTGCGAAGTGGAGGACAATACGGTCATCAGCAACTATGTTCAAATTGGCGGTCATGGAAAAATTGAGGGCAATGCGTGGCTAAGCGCTTTTACGGGCACGCATCAATTTGTCACCATCGGCCGTTTCACTTTCACCGGCGGTCACTGCGGTTGTGTGCATGACATACCGCCCTTTACGCGGGCGGCGGGCATTTATCCCTGCGAGATACGCGGCATAAACACGACCGGTCTGGAGCGGGCCGGTTTCGCCCAGGAAAGGATCGAAGCCCTGAAAGAGGCTTATCGATATTTGTATCGGCGTCGCAACGGTAAGACGATGGCGCAGGCTGTGGCGGAGTTGGCCGGGCAGAACGAGCTGGATGAGAACGTAAGATACCTGGTGGAATTTCTACAGCGTGCCGCCCGGCATCGTCTGGGCCGTTATCGGGAGTTGTCCCGGCGATGATCGAAAATTTGATTAGATTTGGGAAAGTAATCGCGAATGTCAAAGATATCAAAGTGGGCCCTGGTTGATTCCTCTGCGGAATTAGGGGCCGATGTCAGTATCGGGCCGTTTTGTGAGATCGGACCTGCCGTGAAGATCGAGAGCGGCTGTGAATTGATGAACCACGTTACCATTCAGGGGATTACCCGGATCGGGCCCAACAACGTACTTTATCAGAACGTGGTTATCGGGGCGGCGCCGCAGGATTTAAAATACAACGGGGGACCCACGGAGACCATTATCGGATCGAATAATGTATTCCGGGAGAACTGCACGGTCCACCGGGGCACGGAGCTGGGGGAGGGCAGGACCGTCATCGGCAACGGGAATCTGTTTATGGTAGGCGTACATGTTGCCCACGACTGCATAGTAGAGGATAACGTGCTTTTGGGCAATCAGACGACGTTGGCCGGTCACGTCCGGATAGAAGAAGGGGCGGTGCTCTCGGCCTTGATCGGTATTCATCATTTCGTGAGGGTAGGTAAATACAGTTATATCGGGGGCCTGACGCCGGTTCGCCGGGACGTGCCTCCATTTGTGAAGTTTTCCGGAGATCCCAACGCGGTGCGGGGCATCAACGAGGAGGGTCTCAAGCGACGTAAGTTTAGTGAAGCGGAGATTGCTGCGTTGAAACAGGCATTTCGCAGACTTTTCCGGGAGGGCAACAGCATCACCGAACAGTTGGATCAACTGGAGGCAGAGGAGGACCTGGTTGAGCACGTACGTTACCTGTGCCGGTTTCTGCGGGAGAGCTGCCAGGACCGTTTCGGCCGCTATCAGGAGATGGCGCGTCAGGACAGCCGTCAGGATCGGCAGTTTCGCCGACCCGCCGAGTTGCGTAAAAAAGAGTAACAGAGGCAAGAGAAAATGACAAGACGATTAAAAGCAGCGGTTATCGGCGCCGGCCGAATGGGGCGTCTGCACAGTCGCATCTATCACCAGATGGAGGAGGTGGAACTGGCGGCGATTGTGGATACGCAGCCGGAGAAGGCGCGGCAACTGGCGGCCGAATACGGCGGCCAAGCCTATAGCGATTTTAACGAGATTATCGATTCCATTGACGTGGTTACGGTGGCGGTACCCACCGAAAGTCACTGCCTGGTGGCCGAACCTTTTCTGTTGCGGGCGATTCCCGTCCTGGTGGAAAAACCGCTGGCCATGTCGGTGCCGGCGGCCCGGAGGATGCTGCAGTTGGCTCAGGAGAATAAAGGCACCCTGCAAGTGGGATATTCGGAACGTTTCAATCCGGTGGTTCAGGCAATGCGGCGGCTGCAGATCACGCCGCGGTTCATGGAGTCACAGCGGATCTCACCCTATACCTTTCGCTCCACCGACGTGGGCGTGGTGCTCGATATTATGATCCACGATATCGACATCATGCTATCGCTGGCGCAAAGTGAGGTGAAGGAGTTCCGGGCGGTCGGCGTCAACGTCCTGGGCCGGCACGAGGACATCGCCAACGTACGGCTGGAATTTGCCAACGGCTGCATCGCCAATCTCACCGCTTCGCGGTTGGCCTTAAAAACCGAACGTAAAATCAGGATATTCAGCGAACAGGCATATCTGTCGCTGGATTACCTGAAAAAGACCGGCACCATGATCAGTAAGGCGGCCAATATTGATATGGTCCAGGAGCTCCGGAAGCAACAAAGGGAAGATGGCAAGATCGATCCGCTGAAGATGAATTGGCTGGAGCTGGTCAACGTCGAGACCCTCAATATTGACGACCGCGAGCCACTGGAGCTGGAACAGGAGGCCTTTGTGAGATCGGTGCTGGAAGGGACCCGGCCGCAGGTATCGGCCGAAGACGCCGTCGCGGCGATGGAAGTGGCCGAGCGGATTATCGAAATCATAAATACTAATAAATGGTCGGCTGTTGCCCCCACCGACACAAGTTTGATGGAGTAAATGAGGGAATAATTAGAAACCGGACTTTTGCGAAACTTTAGTTTGAAATAAGGAATTATTATGGCCCAATTGAATGTCAACATTGATCACGTGGCGACTATTCGGCAGGCCCGGCGGGTGGATGAGCCGGACCCGGTCTGGGCGGCGGTGGAGTGTGAACTGGGCGGGGCCTCCGGGATTACCATGCACCTGCGTGAAGATCGCCGCCACGTGCAGGAACGGGACGTTAAGCTGATC
>LJUC01000084.1 GCA_001303695.1 Phycisphaerae bacterium SM23_30 | reverse complement strand
AGGGATGCGTATATATTTGTTGGTAATTGGCTGTGGGGGAAGTAATTTTCAATTTTCAATTTTTAATTTTCAATCAATTTTGAATGACGAAGCACGAATGACGCATATCATGAAACGCAAATTATCATTTAAGAAAGGCTCCTGACCCATTTTTTCTTTGGGTAGAAGTTAAGCGCTGAGGGTTTGGGTTTTAATCACATTTCCCTGGAGATCAATGGTGATATCTTCAAAGTTGAGGTTTAGGCCGCTGCGGGCGAGGGCTTGCCGGGCGATATGGGCCATTTGGAAACAGCAGGGCACCTCCATGTGCACCACGGTGAGGGATTTGAGGGAGTTGAGCTCGATGATTTTCGCGAGTTTTTCGATATAGAACCTTAGCTGGGAGGGTATTTCGGTGGTGGAATCCGGGAGGGGCTTGGTGTTTTTTTCAAAAGTTCTCATCATAGCACCCGGGCAGCCTGTCGGCGCCGACGGAAGCTTTCGGCCAGCGGGCGGGGCGGGACAAGGTTTATGATGGCCTTTTGCGGGGGATTTTTTTGGCGCCAGGTGCGCCAGGGCGGCCTGTTCGTCGAAGGGTGCGGCCTGTCGCTGTTCGATGGTTATCGCCTGGCGGGGGCAGTGTGCCAGGCAGGCGCCCAGTCCGTCGCAGTAAATTTCACTGACCAGGCGGGCCTTGCCGTCGATAATTTCGATGGCGCCTTCGGCGCAGGCGGTGACGCACTGGCCGCAACCGTCGCATTTTTCTTCGTCTATTTTTACGATGTTTCTAAGGGCCATAATTTTCATTCCGGCAGAGGCTGGTCCTGAGTCCGGCTGGGTGTTTCATAGATAACGCGACGATAAAATTTTGGCGGTCTGGGCAAGAGCCGGCTGATTTTTCGTCGGGGGCTGATTTTATCGTTTTTTACATGGTCGCGGGGTTTATGAAACAGGGGACCTTTACAATTCGGTATAAGCTTAAACTTAACCGCCTGCGGCGGGACTTTTTATTAGCCCCCGAGGTAAAATCGGGGGGTAACTTGCGTAGGCAAAATAAGTTACGATTTACCCCCTCATTTTACATGAGGGGCTATTTGAATTATCCACAAATACAAATCTCTATACCATTGAATTAGTTTTGGTGTGATTTCAGCAATTGGGCCATATCCTCGGGCACATTGCCGATAGGGGCGATATTAAATTTTTCCACCAAGACTTTAAGCACGCCGGGGCTGACAAAGGCCGGCAGCGACGGTCCGAGTTTAATATTTTTAATTCCCAGATGCAGTAACGTCAGCAGGATGGCCACGGCTTTCTGTTCGTACCAGCTCAGGACCATCGACAGGGGGAGATCGTTGATGGCACAACCGAATGCCTCCGCGAGGGCCACGGCAATCAGGACGGCCGAATAGGCATCGTTGCACTGGCCGATGTCCAGGAGGCGGGGGATGCCGTCGATGCTGCCGAAATCCAGCTTATTAAAACGATATTTTCCGCAGGCCAATGTCAATATGACGCAGTCGTCGGGCACGCTGCGGGCGAATTCGGTATAATAATCACGTCCCGGTTTGGCCCCGTCGCAGCCTCCGATGAGGAAGAAATGTTTAATTTTTCGGGCCTTTACCTGTTGGACGATCTTATCGGCCAGACTGATAACGGTATGATGGGCAAAACCGATGGTAATTTTTTTCTCCTCGGCATCTTCGGTAAAGCCCGGCGCCGCCAGGGCCGCCTCGATGACGGGGGTAAAATTCTTATCGGGGAGGTGGGCGACGCCCGGCCAGGCGACCAGGCCGGTCGTAAAGATGCGGGTCTGGTAAGTATCCCTGGGCTTCTGGATGCAATTGGTAGTCATCAGGATGGCGCCGGGAAAGTCGTCGAATTCCTTTTTTTGGTTCTGCCAGGCCCCGCCGTAATTGCCCACCAGATGCGGATATTTTTTCAATTGGGGGTAGGCCAGGGCGGGCAGCATTTCTCCATGGGTATAGACATTAATTTGCCTGCCTTCGGTCTGTTTTAAGAGCTCGTCCAGGTCCTTGAGGTCGTGACCGGAAACCGCAATACATTTGCCTTTGAGAGGGGTTACTCTGACCTGGGTGGGCTCCGGATGGCCATAGGTTCCGGTATGGGCGGCGTCCAGAAGCTCCATGATCTTCAGGTTTACCTGTCCACATTTGAAGGCCATATTTACCAGTTCCCCGGGATCGCGGGCTTTATCGGTGGTGAGGAAATTGAGGGCTTCAGGGAAAAAGGCCAAGAGCTCATTATCTACCCGCCCGAGGATAGCGGCATGGTCGGCATAGGCCGCCGCTCCTTTGAGTCCACAGGTTAATAATTCCTGCAGGCCGGCAATTTCCTCGCCGTAGTTTTCGCGGCGTTTTTCGATTCCCACCGGGGCCGCCTGGTCTAAGAGGCTTTGGCGCTGACCTGCCGGTCGCCAAGCTGCCGGGCCGTCTAAAACTTCCGGGGTTTGATTATTCTTGCGACAGGCATCTTCATAAAGGGAGGCGGCCCGGCTGATCATTTCCCCGGCCTGATGGAGCAGATTTTGCAGCCGATCCGGATCGAAATTCACGTTAGTAACGGTGCTGAATAAGGCCTCAATGACAAACATATCAATTTGGCGATTGATGATTCCCAAATTCCGGAGCCGATGGGCATACATGGAGATTCCCCTGGCGGCATAGAGCAGCAGATCCTGTAATTGGGCGGTTTGGGAGTCTTTTCCACAAACTCCCACTTTGGTGCAGCCGGTGCCGCCTGATGTTTGTTCGCACTGATAACAAAACATAACGTCTCCTTTCTTTTTGCTCGACGTTCCGTCAAGCTTTTGAGATGCCTTTATAAGTTATAGCTTTGGACAATTTCTTCCAGGGTAACATCGGTGAGGTAGTTATCCACCATCTGCTGCAACTGACACAACTTACCATTTAAGGGGCAGGTAGGCCTGCGCGGACAAACATCCCAGTCAACAGTACATTGATTGACGGCGACATTACCCTGCACGGCTTTAATTATTTCCAGCATGGTTATCCGGTCCGGCGGACGAGACAGTCGATAACCGCCTTTGGGCCCCATGATACTTGCGACCAAACCGGCTTCGTGAAGCTTTTGCAATATTTTGCAGGCAAACTGGTAAGATACTTGTTCCTCTTGAGCCAACACCCTTACGGGAACGACTTTTTCGTTAAATTTTCCCGCCAGATTTCCCATCATCCGGAAGGCATAATCGGTATTATGACGTAACAAATTCATTGGTTTTGACTGACATATCTCTGGTCAACATAATCAGGTCGCTCTATCTAGGATTATTATAGTCTTACTTATATGGAAGTCAAATTTTCCCGTGATTTTTCCGTAAAAAATAAACTTTTCCTATAGATAAAGTAGGGCTTGGCGAACCGTTTGATTTTCATAAATCTTTGTTAAATAAGGCTTTAGCGGGAATATAGTAAGTTTTTTTTGATAGAATTGTTAAGATATAATTTTTGGCGGTTCAGCCCAGCCAGCGGGCCGCGTCCGGGGCATGATAGGTAAGTAATATATCGGCCCCGGCATGGGACCGATAGCGTTTTTTACTTTTTCGCCGTGATAGACGAACAGGGGGGCAACCAGATCATCCACGCGCAGAGTAATTTGACGAACCATGCGGCGAAAGATCTCATGGGATCGTAAACGACTTAATCTGACGGTCGGAAAAGTCATATTTTTCAACCTCTAATTTGCAGAACCATTATTTGACCAAGTTTGAAATCTCGCGAAACACCTTATGTTTGCTTGATACCATCAGTTCAAAGACGGCCGCCTCGGTGGTAGAAACGATGATGCCGGCATATGGCATCCGGCGGAGGGCCGTTTTATGATCGATCTTGCGGCGGGAGGCGACGGCGTCGGCCATGACATGGGGCTGAAGGCCCGCGGCCAATAAGTCATGGGCCGTCTGGGAAATACACACGTGCGTCTCAATGCCAATAATAATCACCTGCCGCCGGTGCGTCCGGGTTATAGCCGATTTGATCGCCTCATCCTGCATACAACTGAAGGCGACCTTATCATGATATTTGACATCGCCCAGGACTTTTTGCACGTTGTCATTGGTACGGCCCAGTCCCTGGGGATACTGCTCGGTGACCACCAGGGGCAATTCCAGGAGTTTGGCCGCCTCGATGATGATGCGGCTGCGTTCTATTACCTGTTCAATCTTGGGGATGTGGGCCATAAAGGCGTCCTGAATATCCACCACCAGCAACATGGCATTATTTTGCGAGAGCAGCTTTTCACGGGGCATATTTATTACCTTTCTGATGAGAAATCTTTCACAATCGGTTGATACTGGGGTGTTTCAAAGGGTCGAAAATCATCAGGCCAACAAGCAGTCATATTACATAGCAAGCGATACTGTAGAGGGGCAGGAGCCAGATTGACACGTTCGGCCTTTACCATGGGAAGATCTCCACATTCTTTAATTATAGTAAACACATCCTCCAGGAGATATCTTGGGCAATATCCAACTAAAAAACAATCAATGCTGCGCAGCAAAATAGCATTTGAATCGTACGGATTTTGACAATCCAGAATCAAAAGCAAATCATCGTTGGGTTGGAGTCTTTCGATTCTTTGCAGGGAAGACTTGGGAAGGTATCTCAAACCGTGGGTAAAAAAATGAACATGGTATTCTCCATGTTCGCCGAGTTCAGGACAAGGGAAAATTTCCAAGTTGTCTGTAGCTCGTCGGCCCCCGCTGCGGGCCAAAAGGGCCATCGGATCGTCCTTATCCTTGGGGACATTTAGCCACTTAATATAATCCGGATAATCCGGTCTGGACTTAGCAAGCACGCGATTGGAGAACAGCGGAAACAAAATTTCTGATTCATATACCTTATTTAATTCGGGAAACGATTCCAGCGGCTGAAAATTACATTTCTCTTTTGCTTTTTCCGCACCCCGAAGGTACAGAAACCGGTAATTATCACCATCGAACGTTAATCGTCCGACGGGAATCCAACAACGCTTTTCCGGGGCCTGCCAAGCTAAAAATAACGTATTCAAGGTAATTTCTCCTGCAAATCCAGCAATCTATTCTGATTGATTTTCAGCATTTCCAAGGCAAATTTAACTGCTTCCGGAGTTATTCTATCTTCCGGAACACGATTGAAAAGCAATTTTATGCTTTCCAGCGATATATCCGCTAAATGTTTTAACCAAATTTTGGCCGCTTGAGGTCTTTGGCAGGCCGCCTTATAAAAGGCATCAAAAGTGGTTAAAGGTTTTTTGTCTCCAACTTTATCATAGAACGCCGAAGCGCTTTTTTCAACATACGCCCGTATTGAAAATCCGGTGTCTTTTGTTGTCAGTCGTTCTTTGCGTTTTTCATCATCCAATTCTCTGCCCAAGCTGGAAGCATGATCAAAAGTTGGCGATAATCGCAACTCATTGGTGTTTGGCGGCGTTGAAACATTGTGCGCCAGGGCAATGGCCCAATTTTCATGGTGGCGGTCGGTATTTCC
The DNA here is from genome assembly GCA_001303695.1 of Phycisphaerae bacterium SM23_30. GTDB lineage: Bacteria > Planctomycetota > Phycisphaerae > Sedimentisphaerales > SM23-30 > SM23-30. The sequence continues at coordinate 10,759 of LJUC01000084.1, read as the reverse complement.
AATCCAAGCATCCAAAAGCAAATATCCAACAAAAATATCCAGAGCTATAAAAATCCCATCAGGAGCTTTCCAGCCTGGATCTGTAGTTATAATGGGCATCTTTATTGGCATTTGCACCATTATTTTCATAACCGCATCGAGAGTATGCTCAGACACCTTATAAAAGTTTCTGTGGCTGGAGGTACTATTTGGATAATCGGGGTACAATTCGCGAAGTATTTCATTACCATGTATAAGCTCTTCATTCCCTGATAAGAAGCGGGGTGATACAGTGCCATTTCGATCTCTCCAGGTCGCTAATTCATAATGAGCGTGGGGTAAACCTAATGGTCGGCACAACTCTGAGGCAACTTTTTCCGCCCAATCCTCACCGGTATTACCTCGCGGCATTTTGAACAAACAAGGCCCCCAATCTTTTTGGATATACCAAAATTTTTGCTTTGTACCCATGGCCTCTGTTGCATGGGGAGCATCATCCGGCACAATAATAATGGGGAATTTCTCCATATAAACTCAACCTAATTTTCTGACATTAAGCATTTTACGTTGAAAACAAGTTTTTAAATTCGATAATCATTATTAATATAAAAAAGGAAAACCACTATACATGGTAATATAATGCATTTGCGAACGGATAACACGCATTATGAGGGATTAAAAATGAATATATTTTATTTAGTCGTTGGCGGCGACGGCGAGGACGGCGGCGGAGATGCGTTCGGCGCCGGCCTTTTTGAGGGTCTGGGCGGCCACGCGGAGGGTGGTGCCGGTGGTGGTCACATCGTCGATCAGGCAGAGGTGTTTGCCGTGAAAATCCACATCAGGGCGGACGCCAAAAGCGCCCTTCAAATTAATCAACCGGTGGCTGAGGGCCATGGACGTTTGAGGGGGTGTGTGTCGGAGTCTTACCAAATCAAAGCTAATGGGGACGGGCAGGTTTTGCCGTTCTAATTCTTTGCGCACCGCCCGGGCGAGCAGTTCCGACTGATCGTACCTGCGGGCCCACCGTCGCCGCCAGTGAAGGGGGACGGGCACCAGCAAATGGGCGCGGCGGAGTTGGTCATCGCCGATGATGACGGCGGCCAGCAGGCGGCCCAAAAAGCCATCCAGTTGCGATTGACGGCGAAATTTAAATGCCAAGATTAATTCCCGCAGCACATCTTGATAAGGGCCCACCCGCAGAACGCGGGTAACGGCGGGCCGGCGGTTCTGGCAGCGGTGGCAGCGGCCGTCGATCAGGGCATAGGGGCCGGAGTTGTGGCCGCACATGGTGCAATAAAGACCGGGGGAGATTTGGCGGAGTTGCTGCCAACAAGCCGGGCAAAGCTGGTCGCTGCTGTCGTCGATGGGGGCACCGCAACCGGGGCAATTGGGCGGATATAAAAGCTCCAGCAGTTCATGGCCGCCGCGGCGGCCCAGGAGGCAGGCCTTTTCCAGCGACAGAAAAACCGCACGGGTAAATAAACGTCCGGCAAGCATGATGGGGCATAATAACCGTTTTCTTTTGATGGGTAAAGAGATATTAACAACCGGCCTGCAACAAGCCCGCGCCGGGCGCGGGCAAGGCGCCTATTTGAGATAATGGTTCTAAAGAGGCATCATTTATTTATTTGACAAAAAAGGCCGGTCCTAAAACAATATATCCATGTTTTTTACCATCTATCGTTATATATTTCGCGACCTTTTGAAGTCGTTTTTTCTGGCGGCGTTGGTCTTGAGCGTGGTGCTGGGTTTGGGGGTGATGCTGCGTCCTCTGCGTCAGTTCAGCGTCGATCCGGTGCAAGTGCCCAAGCTGATTATGTACACCTTTCCGATCACTCTGACCATGGTTATCCCCATTGCGGCATTGCTTTCGGCGACCCTTAATTACGGCCGCCTGGCCCATTTCAATGAAATCAACGCCTGTCGCACCAGCGGCATAAAACTGATAACGCTCATCTACCCGGCGGGGGCCTTTGCGGTTTTAGTGGGGCTCACGACGCTGCTGATGGCCTTTCACGTGATGCCGTCGTTTGCCAAGAGATTTGAAAGGGCCATCACCGCCGACGCCGAAGCCATCATTTTCCGCAACATCCAGAAAAGGGGCGATCTGGGGGATATGTTTCCCGACATTCGCATCTACGCCGATCACGCCCTTCCCGAAGAACATCGCCTGACGGGGGTGGCGCTGGTGCAGTTGAACCGCCGGAAGATCGACTGGATAATGACCGCCGAGCAGGTGGTGCTGGATTTTAAGATGGATCAGCCGCAAAAACAAATTCTAATGCATCTGCACGGGGCCACGGTCATGGTCGAGGATCAGACCGCGGTTATTTCTCAACCGCAGCAATTCTCGATCAGGGCGCCCAGCCTCTGGCAGGACGACATTAAATTTAAGAAGATGGCGGAATTAAGGGCCATTGAAAAGGATATGGTGCAATTTGGGCCCATCGACAAATCGTTGGGGGAGATTCAGCATCAGTATAAGTGGGAGAGGTTGTTCGAGAATTGTAATCAGCAGGCCCGGGGACCGGGCAACATCATCGATTTAAGGGCGGGGGGCGATCGGCTGCGTATCATAGCCCAGAGCTGCGTTTTGCAGATCCCCAGCAGTAGATCCGATCAGAAAGACCCGGACAAGAACAGGACGGCGCTGTTGACGGGCGTGAACCAGGGGCCGGTGGAGGTGATTTTTCCTTACGGAACAAACAATCTTAATCAGCAGCGAATATATCGGGCCCAAAAAGCCTGGTTGTCGAATAATCCCCTGTTTGGGGATTCCCTACCCATGCTCATAATGGAGCAGGTGGAATGGGGCGGCCGCGAGCAAACAAGCAAACATTTTCTTTTATCCGAAGAGATCGCTCCTGTCGAATTTCCGCTCGAGCTAGAAGATGAGGCCCGGGCGATCACCCTCAAACAGGTTTGCGCGGCAGAAACGCTCACCCGACTTAGGAGCCCTTCTCCGTACCTGGGGATTTTGCATCAAGACATCATAGACGACTGCGCCGAGCTGGCCACGGAGATTCGGGTGGAGAAACATTCGCGGCTGGCCTTTGGGGTAAGCTGCGTGGTGCTGGTGATACTGGGGACGGTTTTGGGAATTGTATTTCGCAGCGGTCATCTGCTGACCGCTTTCGGGGTGAGTTTTATTCCGGCGGCCCTGTGCCTGATCACCATTTTCACCGGCAAACACATCGCCGAGAAGAGCGCTACCGATATAACGGGTATTTTATTTCTCTGGTCGGGCATCGGCGCGGTGTTACTGGCGGATATTTTCATTTATAAATCTCTGGCCAAGCGTTGAAGGCGTAAAAAAATTGAAGAGCAATGGTACAGCAACAATTGAAGTTCAACAAGGCTTTGCGTGGACGCTGGGGCCCAAGATTCTGGACCGATACGTGGCGCGGGAATTTCTTTTCAGTTATGTAGTTGCTTTGCTGGTGGTTTTGTCGCTGCGGATATTGCTGGATTTATTTCTGGAGTTTGATGAATTTGTGGAGGCCCGCGTCGGCCAAGCCGCTCCGGGCGCTTTAACGGTGTTGGGATACATACTGGAGTATTACGGTCCGAAGATTTTTGAGTTTTTCCGCGATTTTTCCGGGGCCATAATTATACTGGCGGCGGCGTTTTCTCTGGCGCGTATGACCCGCCAGAACGAATTGACGGCGATGCTGGCCTCCGGGATGAGCCTGAAGAGGATAATCGCCCCCATTGTGTTACTGGGATTTCTGCTCAATTTGCTATTGGTGGTTGATCAGGAATTTATCCTGCCGCGGCTGGCGGACAAACTCACCCGCCGCAGCGACGAGATGGGCCAGGGACAGCTGCGCACGGTTGCCTTATGGCTGCAGCCCGACCGGGAAGGGGCGCTGGTGTCGGCGGGCGAGTTTAATCCCAACACCCGCAGCCTCACCGATGTTACCATCATCTGTCGGCGTCGGGGCCGGGCCGTGGGTAAAATAACCGCCGAGAGGGCCCAATGGGACGAGCAAAAGCAGCTCTGGCGGCTGGAGAAGGGGCTGGAGATCAGTGCGGAAAGCGCCGGCCGGTCGAATCAGACAAAAGCAGCCACCGAGTATCCATCCGACCTGACGCCCGAGTATCTCTGGCTGCAGAGAAATTCCAATTATAAAAGCCTGATGAGCAGCGCCGATTTGTCTGGCCTGATGCAGCGTCCCTTAAAGACGGGGGACCTGGCGGAAGTTCTGAGCGAAAAACACTTTCGTTTTACCGATCCGATCATCAATATGGTCATGCTGCTGCTGGGGCTGCCGCTTTTGGTCAGCCGCGAGAGAAAAAGCACCAAGACCACGATGCTCCTGGCCCTTCTGGGGGCGGGCGGCTGCTTCGTGGTCACCTTTGCCTGCAAGCTGCTGGTGGGGGAAGACCTTTTTCCCGGTCTTTTTGTGGGGGGGGATTTTCAATACAAGCTGCTGGCCTGGATCCCTATAATTATTTTTACGCCGCTGTCGGTGCTGGCCCTCGACAGCATCAAAACTTGAAATTACCAATAAACCACTTAATTATTTCCGGAGGTTTTGGGAGATTTTATTATTCACCCTGAAGGAGACGCGATAGCGATGGAATGCAAGCAAGATGAAAATATGAAAAATTGCGCATGCACTTATTCCGGTTGTGCGAAACAAGGATTATGCTGCGAGTGTATCAGTTATCATTTGAAGATGCAGGAGCTGCCCGGCTGCTGTTTTCCGCCCGCCGCCGAACGCAGCTACGACCGCAGCTTTCGGGCCTTCGCCCGGGCCTGGAATTTATAAAGGAAATTCGGCGCTGGGGAGTAATTTTTGGGGCAGGTCTATTGCTCGATAAGGTCCGATAGATTTTGGGTCAGGTTTTCCGCTTTCCAGGCGGCGATTTCGTACACCCAGTTTTGGTGGCGGGCGGTGAATTCCTGGGCGGCCTGGCGGGCCAAGAGCTTGGCTTCTTTTTCTTGGAGCATTTCTTCGGAGTCAACTTTGGTTCTATCGATGGTGACGGGGGTCTGGTCGGTGAAGAGGGCGCGGCATTTCAGATAGTATTTATCTTCGGACGTAGCAATTTGAAGGATATAGACGGTGGAATCCTTGAGCCGACATTGATAGGTGGCGTTAAAATCAAGTTCTGCCGTTTCGGGGGAAGCCTTTTGCACGTCGGTCAGATATAAACTCGACAGGGCCGTATAAACCTGGCGGGCCACGCTTTGTTTAAGTTTTGGGGGTGTTTCGGTCTCCGTCGGCGCCAATACGATGGTCTCGTTAGGCTCCTGCAGCAGGATATAATCATCTTGGTCGATAGTGATCTGCACCTGTGTGATTTCGTCCTGATCGACCTCAATAAGCCTACTGTCGATATAGCTTAGAACCTGGGTCTGGAGGTAGGGTGAACTTTCGGCCAGATAAACTTCGTCGCTGTTAACCTGACGCACGTAAGAGCCCGAGCCCTGATCGGCATATTTTCCCACCACCACGCCGGTGATGAGCTGGTTTTCGGCATCGAAAAACTTAACCAGATACCGTGCCTTTTCTTCGGTGACCTCCAGATCTTCATGGTTTGAGGGGCTGTGGGTGACCAGTTCGGCGGTTTGAATTTCCAGGCAGTTGGCGATCAACTCATTGATGGTCCTGGTCTGGGCGGGATAGTTATCCTTGTCGGTTATAACAAATCCCTGATCCTGTCTTTTCAAGACCACGGATTCGGGACCGGTTCCCAGTTGAATACGATCGATAGCGGCGGTTTCAAGGCCCTGAATCAAGGGGCCGGTTTCCAACGTTTTTACGGTCCGACGGTTGCTGAGGCGTGATTGAACTATGGCCCAGGCCAGCACCACCGCCGCCACTACCGCCAATATGGTTAAATTCCTATTGCTCATCAAATACTCCCAAATTCTTAAGCTTTCTCATCAGGCGTCGCTGGCGTGACTGATATAACGGCGCCGCAGGAGGCTGCGCCGCATACTTAGAGCTATGGCCACCAAGAGAATAATCAGCGGCGCCGCCAGCATACACAGATTCCGCAGTTTATCCCGCAGTTGCTCGATCCTTTCGATTCGATGTCGCTGCACCTCTTTTAATCTCCGCTGGGCCAGCTTGATTTTCAGGTTCAGATCAGCCTGGGCCTGAGTCAACTCGGAGGCGTCAATGAGGGTTTCTCCCCGGCTGCGGGCTTCGGAGACGATCTTTTGCAATTCCTGCTGAAATCCCTCGATTTCGGCGTTGATCATGGCTTCTTCTGCGGCGGTTTCCTGCTCGGCCTCGGCCTCGATCTGATCCACCAGGGTAAAGGGCCGCTTATAATTGCCTCGACTGCGTATGGCGATCAGATCGCCCGAGCCGCTGAGGGCCTCGATGGTATTCATTAAGAGGGCGCTGTTGTCATTAACCACCATCATGCCGAAAAGGGAGGACTGAAAAGCGATGCCGTCGGCCAGCATATCCACGTCGGCAAAGACCGCCACCGCACAATCCTGGCCCTGGGTTAAGCCGGTCAGTTTTCTGGTTTCGGTCGTTTTTTGGGGCTCCTGCTGGGCAGCCGGGTCATCAGGTTCGTCGATTCCTTCTACAATCTCGATGCCGTCGGGAAAACTCGACATAAAATGCCCCGCCGCCAGATAGCCAAGGTTTACTGCTTGGGCGCCGTCCTGGAATTTATTATTTAAGTATTCCGGGGGCATTTGGGTGACTTCAAATTCCGCCGCCATCCAGCTATTGCCGCCGGCGGTGGTGTGGATCAGAGGGATCAACTCTATCTTTGCCTGGTTTTGTTCGGCCTCAGTTTTTTCCGCCGATTTGTCGGTCGTCTGAGCGGCGCCAATTTCCCGCAAAACTCCCGGAAAGGTCATCAGTATCTGGTTCAATTCGGAACTGACGACGTGTTCGGAATTGAAACACCCCGGTTTCAACTCCATATAGGCAATAATTTTTTCCATATGCCGATCAGGTCCCACCGGCGCCTCCAGGGCCAGGCTGCGGTCGCCGGCATAGGTTTCCAGGGGCATTTCCAGGTGCCACGTCCGGAGCAGTTGATTCAACTCCGAATGGGTTTGAGGGGCCTGGCCCATCATCCGCTGTTGGGGGGTGGGCCGGTCCATTATGGCATGGGGGTCCACAAAGATAATGGTCCGGCCGCCGGCGAGGATGAACTGATCGATAGCCCAGAGGGTTTTTTCCGGCAGGTTCTTGGGGTGGATCACGAGCAGAAAATCAACTTTTTCCCCTTCGGCATCGGCGATCTCTTCCACCTGGGTATCAATGGCGACGACTTCGTATTTTTGTTTTAGCTGACTTATGATGGTCCAGGGGGGCTGGGGTCGCTGACCCTGCTGCATCATCATCTGCACCATATAATCCGACATGTCATCGCCCATGACGCCCAGAGAGCTCAGCACCCCGATCCGCTGCTTTTGCCGGGTAATGGCGGCGTCGATCTCGGAAGTTATATCATACTCGACAAAGTTTTGCCGATCCGGCTGGAAGAAGGAAATGCTCCTGGTTACCCCGAATTGGGTCTGGACCACCAGTCCGAAGAAGAAGTTTTCTTCTCTGGTAATGGGGAACGCCTGCAGGCCGTAACGGAGGGCCTGTTCTTCTTCGTCGGAAAAGGGGCGCGGATCGATCACTTCCAAGATCACCTTGCCGTCGGCAGCCCGTTCGTATTCGGTGAGCAGGGCCCGCACAAAATAGTAATAATCATTATAATATTTAATCTGATCGGGTCCCTTCAGGGCCGCCGTTTTGGCGTAAAACAGTTTTATAGTGATCGGCTGGTTGAGCCGACCCAGAATCGCTTTGGTGCCCCGGCTGAGGGTATAGAGCTTTTGCTCGGTAATATCGGCCCGCAGGGCGCCGCCCAGATTCTGGCAGATGCTGATGGCGCTGAACATGATTATACCCACCAGCATCACGCCGATTATTGCTCGTAGTGTTCGGTTCATTAAGCCGCCTTCCTTTCGTTGAGCATAATTCCGCAAGCCGTCATCCATCCGGCCATCACCAGTACAAAGTAGGAAATATTTTTAAACTCCAGGACGCCCCGCTGCATAGACTCGAAATGGGTCTGGAAACTCCAGCTTTCAATCGCCGTAATCAAACCTGGGGGCAGAAAGGTCGAAAGATAATTCAAGGTCGTCGGCTGACCCGCCGACACCAGCGCGGCACAACCCACCACCGCCAGGATGAAACTGATGACCTGGTTTTTGGTCAGGGCGGAGAAAAAACACCCTATGGCCAAATACGCTCCTGCCATCAGGAAGCTGCCCAGGTAGCTGATGAATATCACCCTTCCATCCGGATTACCCAGTTTGGCCACCACCAAAGGCAGGGGAAAGGTCAGCGTTAAGGCGATTCCGATAAAGATCCAGGCGGCGGCGAATTTGCCGAGCACCGCCTGGGTAACCGTTATAGGCAGGGTAAATAAAAGCTCGACGGAGCCGGTCTTTCGTTCTTCCGACCAGAGGCGCATGGCCGTCGCCGGCACCATGAACACAAATAATAAGGGCAGCCAGCCGAAAAACACCCGTAGATCCGCCTGGCGATTTTCAAAAAATCGCTCCTTAAAGGTCAGATACCCCGCGAAAAAGAGAAAAATCACCAGCATCACGTACGCCACCGGGGTGACGAAGTAACTTTTCAACTCCCGTTTACAAACGGCCCAAAATCCCTTCATGTTAAAAACTCCAATTTAGACCTTGAATAATATTTTGTTTTGTTTTTTGGTTTTTATTTCTCGGCGTTCTCTGTTACTTCAAGTAAAATCTTCACGCGCTTTTTTTGTGCTGGGTTAGCTGGCGGAAGACCTCATCCAGGCTGCACTGATGTTTTTCCTTTAATTTTTCCGGCGTGGAATCGGTAATAATTTTTCCCCGGTTGATAATAATCATGCGGCTGCAGACGGCTTCGACCTCTTCCAGGATATGGGTCGAGATAACAATGCACTTGTTGCGGGCCATTTTTTTGATCAACTGTCGTACTTCAAATTTTTGGTTGGGGTCGAGCCCGTCGGTGGGCTCATCCAGTCATCCAGGATTAGAACTTCGGGATCGTGGATCAAGGCCTGGGCCAGCCCCACCCGCCGCTGGTAACCCTTGGAGAGGGTTTCGATGGTCTGGTGATATACCGATTCGACCGCGCACAACGCTATTATTCGCTGGATTGCTTCTTTGCGCTGTTTGCCGGAGATGCCCCGGGCGTCGCAGATAAAATTTAAGAAAGAACCCACCGTCATCTCGCCATAGGCCGGCGCATTTTCTGCCAGATACCCCAGGGATTGCCGCACTTTGGTCGGCTGGCGTATAATATCGTACCCGCAGACCGAGGCGGTGCCCGAGTCCGGCCGGAGGAAACAGGCCAACATCCGCATGGCCGTGCTTTTACCGGCCCCATTGGGCCCTAAAAAACCCAGCACCTCGCCTCTGGCGACCTCAAAGGAAATGCCATCCACCGCCACCAGCGGCCCGAAACTCCGCCTTAAATTTTCAACCTTAATCATCCGTTGTAATTCCTTGTAAAATAACGCTTTAAGTCATTTCGCCCCGGTCGGCGCAAACGCCCCTTGACTGATATTTAATTATGACATTTTCCCCCGCCCCGTCAATACACAATTTGTTAATGAGTATATGAGGGCACCGGCAGGAATTTTTCTGCTGCTTTGGCATCGCCCTGCTCAATTGATGGCAAAATACGAGTAACATCAAACATTTAATCAGATGCTCAAAATCAATCGGATAGCTTATGAGTAACAGCCACGCCCTTGGTTAACAACTCTGAGATAAATCCCTCATAGTGTTTTCCGGCAAAGAGTTGTTCGGGGAAGCGGACTCCTTTTTCCGTTAATTGGTTTTGGGCGATCATGCGGGCGGCGGAGGAGGCGGGGAAGCCGGTGGTTCGGGCCATGGCGGTATAGCGGGTCTGCGGATCGAAGTAATCGATCAGTTCGAAAAGGTGCTGTTGTCGGCGGCCTGCCTTGAGGCCCTCAACGACGACTCTCATGACCAGGATATCACCCTGGGGCCCCAGCTTTAATCGGGGCGTTAATAGCCGGGCGAGGAAATCGAACGGCGCTACATAATTATCATCCACCTTGACCGGTTTTTTATCGAGCAGGCCGCACTGTTTTAAGAAATTAAACCGTTCGGCATATCCCACATATCGCAGTGTTTTTTCAAATAAATTGTTTTTAATCTTACCTGCCATGGTCAAAGGCAATGAACCTACGCCATCGGTGTAAAAAGCTTCCAGGGGGCCGATAGGCTCGGGGAACTCAACCGTTTCTAATCCTGACAAGGCCTCGGCTGAAACTTGTTTGCCGGCCTGAATTACAACGGCGGGCCTGAGGCACAGATGAAATACGCTTTCGAGCAGATAAACCGTCTGATAATTCAGGGGGGGTGTTTTTTCTTTGGGGATGCCGCCGACATAGATCAGGGCGTTATGCGTTTCATCCAGCAGTTGAACCCCCCTGCCGACGCAAATATTACTGATGCCGGGCGCCACTCCGCAGCCGGGTATTATCAAAATTCCGGCCTCGGTCGCCGCTTCGTGCAGGGCGGCTCTTTCATCGGGGGCTTCACCGACCAGATCAACCAGAGAAACCTTCGCCTCGAGGGCCGCTTTGATTGCCGGCAAACTCATACTATGGGGCAGGGCGCTGATCGCGACCTGATGATTTTCCAGGGCTTTAGCCGTGGCCGGAATTTCGGAGACGTTGACTTTCTTTAGCTGCACCCGCTCTGCGCCCGTCAGGGCTGCTGCCGCCTCCAATTGTTTCTCGCTGCCATCGATCAGGG
>LJUC01000003.1 GCA_001303695.1 Phycisphaerae bacterium SM23_30 | reverse complement strand
GGACCAGGTGCCGGTGGTAAACCTTTATAAGTACGATGAAAATATGTATGGCGCTAATGTGGTTCGGTTTCTCAGCTTCAAGAACGACGCCGAACACAAGCTCGGCGAAACACCTATCCCCGGCGGCGTGCTGAAAGTATATCGCACCGTGGACGAAAACCAGCACCTTTCGTATGAAGGACAGTCAAGCTTCAAATACATCCCGGTCAATGAAGACGTGGAGTTGAATCTGGGGCCCATCGGCAATGTGGTGGCCGAGCCGGTGCTGATGGATTATCACACGGAAAATTATCGTTGGCGATATGACAATATTGTCGGCTGGGATGAGATTCGCACCTTTAAGATAACCGTCAAAAACACCCGCGAACTGCCCATCAAGGTGGAGATCAAGCGTCACTTCGGCACGCCCTACTGGAACCTGACCAGAACGGGGGACTTCGGTGAATATGAAAAGGTCGATCAGGAGTCGGTAAAATTCACCCTGGAGCTCGCCGCCCGCTCGTCAAAACAGTTTGAATACACCCTGACCACCTATCACGGCACCCGCCAAAGTGAGGTGATCAGATAAACTTTATCAGGCCCATAAGTGGTTAAATGACAAAAACGCAATATAACCCGGAGATACTCTGTTTGGAGGTAATGAAATGAGTCGTTTATTTAAGGTATGTTTAAATTTCGGATGGTTGATTTCAGTAGCATTCGTACTACCATCAGCCCCGGCGCAGCAGATTAAATTAAAGCAGATAGAAACCGGGCGCCAAAAGCAAAAGAGCGATATGGAGATTTTAGTGGCAGGCAATAACGCCTTTGCTTTCGATCTGTATGCCCGTTTGAAAGAAGACCCCGCCGCCCTGAAGCCCGACGGCAATTTGTTTTTCTCGCCTTACAGCATTTCGACCGCATTGGCAATGACCTATGCCGGGGCCCGCACCGATACCGAAAAAGAAATGGCCCGGGTGCTGCATTTTACCCTGGGCCAAGAACGGCAGCACCAGGCTTTCTCCCAGTTGCAGATCCAATTGAATCAGGCCCGGGAGAATAAGCTGTATCAGCTAAGCGTCGCCAACGCCTTGTGGGGCCAGACAGGTTCTAATTTCCTGCCGGAATATATTGCTCTTAACCGCAAATGCTATCAAGCCGAGGTGAGAGAGTTGGATTTTAGGGCGGAGGCGGAAAAGGCGCGACAAATAATCAACGATTGGGTGGAAAAAAAGACCCTGGATAAAATCAAGGAACTGATTGCCAGAGGCGCTTTGGATGAGGCCGAATTGGTGCTGACCAACGCCGTCTATTTCAAAGCCGATTGGCTGATCCAGTTTGATGAAAAGAACACCCGTGATATGCCCTTTTTGGTGACGCCGGATAAAAAAGTCGATGTGCCGATGATGTATATGGCGGGAGAGTTTAATCACTTCGCCGACGAACAGGTGCAGGTTCTGGAGATGCCCTATAAAGCCAGGGCCTTGTCCATGATCGTTCTTTTACCCCGGCAAATAGACGGTCTGACGGATTTGGAAAAAATATTAAGCCCTAAAAATCTGGATAAATGGATCAAAGGTATGCAGAAGCGAAAATTGCCGGTTTATCTGCCCAAGTTTAAAATGACCTGGGGTACTTATGAACTAAAAAAAACACTAATGGGGCTGGGCATGAAACTTCCCTTTTCCCCGGCGGCGGATTTTTCCGGTATCGACGGTACGGGAGGATTATTAATCTCCCAGGTGTTGCATAAAACCTTTGTCGAAGTGAATGAAAAAGGCACCGAAGCCGCCGCCGCCACGGCGGTGATTATGAAAAGAGGGGGCTCGGTCTTTCACGCCAATCACCCGTTTGTCTTTCTCATCCGCGACAACGCCGCCAGCAGTATCTTATTCATGGGCCGAGTAGCAAATCCGATTCGATCAAACGGTCCCCCGGAAAGAATTTCCACTCAAGTTTCCTGTCAGGGAAAAACATATCCCCTGTACCCCAAAACCCTGGAAGCGTTGCCCGTTATTCCTTCCCCTTACACAACGAAAGAAGGTGTGGAAATCTTAATTGCCTTTACGAAAGATAATAAATGTGTTCTTATACCGGTTACGGTCGAAAATGGGAATCCTTTGCTCTATAGCAGGAGAATTCCGTCTCTTTATGCCCTTGCAGAACAAAGCAAGAGGATCACACCCTCTCACGATAAAGACGAAGAAGCGATTCGCCAGACGCTCCGGCTGTATGAGCGAATGTGGCCTGCGGAGGATCTTGGCCTCCTGGATAAGGTATTTCATCCGATGGCGATGCTTTGTTGGCAGAGTGAAAATCCGCATACCCAGTCGCGCGAGGACTTTCGGGAAGATTTGCGCGAAACATTTGGGCGGCGTGACTACCGTGAGTCCAAAATATATGACACGCAGATTGATATCGCTGAGGATGTCGCCACGCTGAACTGTAAAGAAAAGCACGTCTTTAATGACACCGATATCGTGGATCATTATCTTGTGCGCATGATCCTTCTCAAATCGAACGAGTCTTGGCAAATCCTCACTAAGGTCACCGCGCGTAAAACAAGCTTGGAATTTCAGTATTTCGATCATCCTTTATACCCAGTTATGGATGTTACAGGTAATTGGGGGGGAATGGTTTTGGGATTGCGATGCAGACTCCGACCATTTGAATCTGAATGGAAACTGACAGAAACCCCAACGTTGATTCTGGATTTAAAAAGCCGTGGAGAAAATGAATTCAGCTTTGTTCCGTTGGCACAAGCTCATTGTCAGATTGAGGTTGATGGGAAATGGTATGGCTGGGCAGAACCTTTGATAATTGATTCTCCTGTCTGGAGTTTGAAACCCGGAGATGAGCTTTACGATGCACTTGAGATTAAGTTGACAGATTCATGGGCACTGCCTAAAGATGGCAAGGAACCTGAATTCGCACCAGGTATAATAGAAAAATGGGGAGAACGCCTTCAATTTTCGCCAGGCAAGCACATAGTACGTATAAGATTTTACCCAAACGAGTGGCTAAGAAAAGGAGAAATTACAGCACACATGACAAGCAATCCTGTGGAAATTCAAGTTCAGCCTAAACCAAAAAGTGGGAATTAAAATTGATACCGGCAACAGAAATTGTATATATCAGGGGCCGTTAAGGTCTGCTTTGTGTTTCTATTCTTATAAATATTTGGGCTCAATATTACCAACGTCATTTTCGTCATATTCCCATTCCATGCCATCGACAGGACTGCGCGTACCATCCGGGTCGATTATTTCTAAGGTGAATCTTAAGTTAAGCATATTACCAACGTCATTTTCAGCCAGATACTGAAACTCAAAATGTATTTCTGCGTTAAAGTACGAGGCTGTGAAAAAAGTCAGCTTGTCTTTCCCGTCGAAAAGAAGGTTATTACTGCGGTCAGGTTTTGACCGGTTTTTGGCGGGGGGTTCCTGAGGGAGGCAAGGGCTGGATGCCGCCGGGAACACGAATCACTCGTCGGGCCCCAGATTTTTTCGCGGGGGTGGAAAGCTCGCCGATGCACCGGAGCTTACGATATCGATTCTCCAGCAAATTTTCCATTTTGAAACGATGTAGGTCCCGGATGGTTTTAACCAGATAAGTTTCGAGGTTGCGAGAAGCCTCGTGCGGATTACGGTGGGCCCCGCCAAGGGGTTCGGGAATTACATCATCGGCCACTTTCAATTTGAGTAAATCTTCACTGGTTAATTTTAAGGCTTCGGCGGCCTGGGGGGCATTGTCGCCGTTTTTCCAGAGGATGGCGGCACAGGCTTCCGGGGAGGCGACGGCGTACCATGAGAACTGCATAACCGCAAAACGATCTCCGACACCAATACCTAGAGCCCCGCCCGAGCCCCCCTCGCCAATGATCACGCAAATTATGGGCGTTCGCAGGCGTGACATTTCCATGAGGTTGACGGCGATGGCCTGGGCCTGGCCCCGCTCTTCGGCGCCAATGCCGGGATGGGCCCCGGGCGTATCGATCAAACAAACAATGGGCAGGTTGAACTTTTCGGCCAGTTTCATTTTCAACAAGGCCTTACGATAACCTTCCGGGTGCGCGCAACCAAAGTTACGAGCCACTTTCTCATCGGTATTTCTGCCTTTGTCATGTCCGACAATCATGACTTTTTCCCGGCCTATACGACCGAAACCGGTCACTATGGCGTGGTCGTCTCCGAATCGGCGGTCGCCGTGCAATTCCGTGAAGTCTTTGACCATCATCTCCAGATAATCAGCCAACATGGGGCGATGAGGATGGCGGGCCACTTGGACGGTTTCCCAGGCAGAAAGATTATGGTAAATTTTAGCGGTAAGTTTGACGAGGTTGCTGCGTAATCGACGAATCTCCGGTGAATAATCTATCCCTTTAACAGTCTGAAGAGACTGCAATTCGGCGATCTGGCTTTCCAGCTCCGCCAAAGGTCTTTCAAAATCCAACCAGTTATTGCTGTTGGCGCCGCCGGAAACAGCAACACTGCGATTATTTGCTTGCGTTTTAATAATCGGCCACCCTTACTGTAACAATCCCCAGACAGCAAATTCGCAAAAAACGCCACCTGAGGCCTTTTAGTCACTATTTAACCGCTTAAAAACGACCTGAGCGTAAAGACCGATCCTATTCTTTTTACACCATTAGTCGTAACTAAAGCTTTTTTATAACCTTTTCCAGGTTTACTTTATTTTGGTTATGGTAAGAAACAAACGGGTAAATAGCAAGAAAAAAATTGACATTTGGAATGTGGGTCGATAGGCTTGGAGTGGCGGGCGGTATAAAAGGTTTGATCGATGTAATGTCATGCTAATAAAGGAATTAGAGTCAATATCCATCCTGGGCTTAGGGCTGCTGGGCGGTTCTGTAGGCCTGGCGATCAACCGTAGTTTTCCGCGGATTCGGCGGGCAGGTTACAGTCATCGACAGGCTACGCGCCAGAAAGCATTGGCAGCCGGCGTCGTTGACGCGATCTATCCAACAGTTGCCGGGGCCGTCGCGGAAGCACAACTGATAATATTAGCAAGCCCCATAGGCGTCTTCGAAAAATTAATGCGGCAGATGATGGGTAATCTGCCAAAAGACTGCGTGGTTACCGATGTAGGCAGCACCAAAGTACTGCCGGTGAGCATGGCAAAAAGGATCTTTAAGAAAAAGGGTGTATTTGTGGGTTCCCATCCGATGGCCGGTTCGGAACAACAGGGAGTGGAATTTGCGCGAGCGGACCTGTTTGATGATGCACACTGCATTATCACCCCATCGGAAAAATCCCCAAAATCTGCCGTCAGTTTATTAACTCAACTTTGGCAGGCTTTGGGCATGCGCGTCTGCACGATGAGCCCGGCGGCGCATGATCGCGTTTTGGCGCGGATAAGCCATTTGCCCCATGTTCTTGCTATGACCCTGATGAATTGTTCGGATCCGCAGCAGATGCTGTTGTGTGGTAAAGGCTTTTTGGATACCACTCGTATTGCCTCGGGGCCTCCGGCTATCTGGCGCGACATCCTTTCGGCTAATGCCGGCCTTACCGCCGCCGCCATAAAACAGATAATAAAGGAACTATCGCATGTGCAGGTGATCCTGGAAAAGGGTGATGACAAGGCCGTTTTGAAAATGCTGAGCAAGGCTCAAAGCCGGCGTAATAAGCTGGTGGAACAAAAACTCAAGCGAAAGGAATTACCCACCTAATGACACATCGCATCGAAATATTCACCAAAAGCGACTATCAGGACGTTCCTGGGCAGGAAGTGCTGACCGACATCCGGCAATTGGGAATCTCAACGGTTGAAGAGGTGCAGGCCATAAAGGTTTTTTTACTGGGGGGAGATTTCGACCAGGCCGGCCTCGAACGTATCGCCCGGGAGCTGTTAGCGGATCCGATCAGCCAAGAATGTCATTTAGGCCGCTCGGCAGCGCCGCCGGGTCTGGCCCAGGCCACCCTCATAGAGGTTCATCTAAAGCCGGGCGTAACCGATCCGGTGGCGGATTCGACCAGAATGGCCCTGGCGGATATGGGCCTTAAGGTCAAGAGCGTACGTACAGCGCGTAAATACATAGTCCTGGGGCATATTAATGAAAAACAAAAGCAAATTATCGCCCAAAAAATTCTGGCCAACGACTGCATCGAAGAAGTGATTTTCGGAACCGACAGCGAACCGCCCAGCCCTCATACCAAACCTTATCAACTCCGGATAATTAACATCCCTATGCGTCAGCTTGATGATCAACAACTGCAGAAGATCAGCGATCAGATGGACCTGTTCCTCAACCTGAAAGAAATGCAGACCATTCAGCAATATTACCAAAAACTTAAACGCGATCCCACCGACGTGGAACTGGAGATGCTGGCCCAGACCTGGAGCGAACACTGCGTGCATAAGACATTTCGATCCACCATCGAGTTCACGGAAACCAACGGGGTGGGAGAAAAAACAATCGTCATTGAGAACCTGCTGAAATCAACCATTGTCCGGGCCACCCGTGAATTGGACAAACCCTGGTGTATCTCGGTATTTGAGGACAACGCCGGCGTGGTGGAATTCGATGAAAATTACGGCATATGCTTCAAGGTGGAAACGCACAATCACCCCTCGGCTATCGAACCCTACGGCGGAGCTGCCACCGGTATCGGCGGGGTTATCCGCGATCCCATGGGCACCGGCCTTGGGTCCAAACCGATTGCCAATACCGATATATTTTGCTTTGCCCCGCCGGATATGAGATTGGAGGACCTGCCCATCGGAGTGCTGCATCCGCGGCGGGTGATGAAAGGCGTGGTGGCGGGTGTGCGCGATTACGGTAATCGAATGGGGATACCAACGGTTAACGGAGCGGTGCTTTTTGATGAGCGGTATCTGGGCAATCCGCTGGTGTATTGCGGCAACATCGGTTTGATACCGCGGCAGATGTGTTTCGGATCCGCCCGCAGCGGCGATCTGATCTTGATGGTGGGCGGACGCGTGGGCCGCGACGGGATTCACGGAGCAACCTTCAGCAGCGGCGAAATGACGCACGAACATGAAACGGTGTTCTCCCACGCCGTCCAGATCGGCAATCCCATCGTTGAAAAGAAAATGCTCGATACGCTGTTGGCGGCCCGGGATGAGAATTTATACGTAGCGATAACCGATTGCGGCGCGGGCGGCCTCAGCAGCGCCGTCGGGGAAATGGGCGCCAAACTCGGCGCCGTGGTCGATCTGGAAAAAGTGCCCTTAAAATACCAGGGGCTCAGCTACACCGAGATATGGATCAGTGAAGCGCAGGAACGGATGGTGATCGCGGTGCCGCCGGAAAATCTCGAACGTATAAAAGAGATATTCGCCGGCGAAGACGTGGAAGCCACCGTGGTGGGACAATATACCGCGGACAAGAAATTGCACCTGCGTTACAACGGTCAGACCGTGGGCGAGCTGGATATGGAATTTCTGCATGAAGGATTGCCTAAATATACTCGTCAGGCTATATGGAACGCGCCGAAGGTCCAGGAGCCTGAACTAACGGAAAAAGAAGACTATACAGACGATCTAAAAGCGGTGCTATCCGGTTTTAATGTCGCCAGCAAGGAATGGGTGATTCGCCAGTACGATCATGAGGTGCAGGGTGGTTCCACTATCAAACCGTTGGTGGGCGCCGATAATGACGGCCCCGGTGATGCCTCCGTGCTCAGGCCGGTCTTAAGTAGAGATCAAGGTATCGCCATCGGCTGCGGTATCTGTCCGCAATACAGCGATATTGACCCTTACTGGATGGCGTTAGCAGCCATCGACGAAGCGGTGCGAAACGTGGTGGCGGTGGGCGGCAATCCTGAACGAATAGCGATCCTGGACAATTTCTGCTGGGGCAACTGCAATAAACCTGATCGACTCGGTTCACTGGTTAAAGCGGCTCAGGGCTGCTATGATGCCGCCGTGGCCTTTGGCACCCCGTTTATCTCCGGCAAGGATTCCTTAAACAACGAATTCCAAACCCAAGATGGTCAAACCATTAACATCCCCGGGACGTTGCTGATCAGCGCCATGGCGATAGTGGATGATGTTAATCGCTGCGTCACGATGGACGCCAAACGGCCGGGCAATGTGATTTTGATCGTGGGCGAAACGAAAAACGAACTGGGCGGCTCGCAGTATTACCAGCTAAATGGCAAATTGGGCGCCAATGTACCCAAGGTAAACTTAAACGCGGCCCCTAAAGTGATCGCCGCCGTAGCCGCAGCGATTAAACAGGGATTAGTTGTTGCCTGTCACGACTGTAGCGAAGGAGGATTAGCAGTGGCTCTGGCGGAGATGGCCTTTGCCGGTGGTGTGGGTATCGAAGCGAATTTAACCCGGGTGCCGGTTAGCCGAGATGTTTCCCGCGCCGATCAGACGCTTTTTGGCGAAAGCGCCACGCGGTTTTTAATGGAGGCGCCGCCGGAAAATTTCGGACGCCTGGCGCAGCTTCTTGGGAACATGCGTTTTGGCGAAATCGGTATGGTTACGGATAACAGTCGATTGATCATCAAGACCACCGGCGGTCAGGCGGTAATTGATGCGGATATTTATAAACTTAAGGAGGCGTGGCAAAAACCACTGCGCTGGTAGATTATGACACAGGTGAAGGTACTGGTATTACGAACGGCGGGAACCAATTGTGACGTGGAAACCTGTTATGCGTTTGAACTGGCGGGCGCCCGGGCCCAAAGAGTGCATGTCAATCGCTTGATTGAAAACCCCGGCCTCTTGGAAGGTTATCAGATACTGGCCCTGCCGGGGGGGTTCAGTTACGGCGACGACATCGCCGCAGGCAGGATACTGGCCAACCAGCTGGTGCATCATTTCCGCGACGAGGTACGCGCCTTTATCGACGCCGACAAGCTGGTGATCGGTATCTGCAACGGTTTTCAGGTATTGGTGATGACGGGCATTCTGCCGGGTCTGCCAAACCCTGAAAATGACGGCGTCGCACAACAGGCGACGCTGGCCTGTAATGATTCGGGAAAATTCGAAGACCGTTGGGTGTATCTGCAGCCGGGTTCGAATAAATGTGTCTTCGTCGAGCCGGATCGGCGTATTTATTTGCCGGTGGCCCACGGGGAGGGTAAATTATGTTTTGCCCAGCCAAAACTGCTGGAGCAGGCAAGAGCCAACGGTCAAGTGGCATTCCGTTATGTCGATGCCGAAGGGCGTTTCGGCGCGTACCCGATCAATCCCAACGGCTCGACCGATCACATCGCCGGCTTATGCGATGCGACCGGCCGGGTGCTGGGGATGATGCCGCACCCGGAACGGCATGTCCATCGAACCCATCATCCCCACTGGACGCGGCTGACCGAACAAGAACCGCAAAAACTTAACGGCCTGAGCATCTTCGCCAACGCCGTTCGCTATTTCTCATAACGCTGCTACTATGGGTGGTATGTCTTTGTGAAACATGGGCATGCCTTTGTAAAGGATAGGACAATACATCTTAAAAATTCCAAATGGAGTCCGTTTATGTCGAAGGCGGCGTTAAAAAAGGAATCGGAGGTTAATATTTGGCGGGTCAAACCCGCCTGGCAGGGCCGCCGGCAACTGGCGGCGAAGCTGCATGTGCCCGAACTGGTGGCGCAGTTACTATATAATCGCGGCATTAGTGAATGGCAGGAAGCGCGGCAGTTTCTGCAGCCGTCTCTAAACGATATGTTCGAACCGCAGCATTTAACGGGGATCGATACGGCAGTTAAACGCATCAACAGGGCCCTGACAGACGGGGAAAAAATCGTCCTGTATGGCGACTATGACGTGGACGGCATCGCCGGGGTGGCGATCTTGTGGCATTGTTTAAAGCTGGCAGGGATTCAAGTTGATTATTATGTGCCGCATCGGATCGAAGAAGGTTATGGCCTGAACACAAAGGCCATTCGCAGACTCGCCGAAAAAGGGGCACAACTTGTCGTTACGGTCGATTGCGGCATCAGTACGCTTCAGTGCGCGGAAATGGCGGCGGACTTAGGCGTGGATTTGATAATCACCGACCATCACCAGCCGGAAGATAAGTTGCCCAAGGCCGCGGCCATCGTACATCCGAATCTGCCCGGCGGGGAGTATCCCAATAAATCACTATGTGGAGCGGGAGTGGCCTTGAAATTGGCGTGGGCGCTGGCCCAAAAGTTTTCCGGGGCTCAGAAGGTAAGTTCGCAATTTCGGGAATTTTTGATCTCCGCCACGGGACTGGCGGCTTTAGGCACTATCGCCGACGTGGTACCTTTACAAGGCGAAAACCGCGTGTTGGCCCGGTTTGGCCTGGAAGGTTTGGCCGCCAGTAAGGATACCGGCATCAAGGCCCTGATCGAAGCGGCGGGCTTGACCGGGGCGCGACTGGATAGTTTCGATATTGGTTTCAAGCTGGCGCCGCGTTTGAATGCCGCCGGGCGGATGGGACATGCCCGTTTGGCGGTGGAACTATTCACCCGAGCCGGCGCCGAGCGGGCGCGGGAGATTGCTCAATATCTGGAGAGTCAAAACCGCCGCCGACAAAAAGTAGAAAAAGAAACAGCCGCCCAAGCCCTGCAGCAAGTGGCGGATTTAGGAATGGATAGCCGACAATGGCGGGGGATTGTTACCGCCGGCCAAGGATGGCACGGGGGGGTGATTGGGATCGTTGCCAGCCGGATCGTAGATAAATATCATCGTCCCACGGTCGTCATCTCCCAGCAAGATGACAAAGTGATGGGATCGTGTCGAAGTATTGAGGGGTTTGACATTTGCCAGGCCCTTGAAGCCTGCCGCGAACACCTGCTGGAGTTTGGCGGCCACGAGATGGCGGCTGGATTGAGCCTCAAGCCGGATAAAATCGAGGCCTTTCGGAACGCTTTTAATAACTATACTTGCCAACATTTAAGTGAAAAAGATTTAATCCCCACCCTGGAAATCGACGCCGAAATCGACCTGACCGAACTGGATCTGAAAACAGTGGAAATAATTGAACATCTGGGACCCTTTGGAGCGGGTAATCCTCAGGTGATGCTGGTGGCCCGGGACTTGCGGTTGATGTCTCCGCCGCGGCGTATCGGCTCCCAAAGCGAACATCTGCAACTGCATGTGGCCGGCGGCGACGATCACCAGGCGCATCTGCGGCCGGGAGGCGTCATCCGGGCCGTGGCCTTCGGTAAAGCCGGCTGGGAAAAGAAACTGCTGGATGCTGACACCTTCGATTTGGTCTTCGAGCCGGTGATCAACCGCTTTAACTTAAACATCACCGTCGAAATGATCGCCCGGGACATCCGGTTATCATAACCGGACCTTGATAAGAAAGCTTATTGGGTTTACTTGTCGATCTTAATTTGCTGCTCGTAGAACGAGCGATCGAAAACCGGCAGGATCCGGGCGGCAGCCCTATCGTAATAAACCTTGCCGTTGACCAGGGCCTTTTCGACATAGGTTTTATAATCGAGCGGATGACCGTCCAGGATCAAAATGTCGGCGTCCTTGCCGGCCTCGATGCTGCCGATACGATCTTGAAGCCCCATCATCCGGGCCGGCACTATCGTCAGGGCCGCCAGGGCGGACTTTTCCGAGCAGCCGCCGCTGACGGCGAACATCGCCTGTAAAGGCAGGCCCTGCAGATCCCTACCCGCCATACCGCCCAGGCTCACTGAGCCCGACTGGGCATTGATGGCAAAGGGAACGCCGGCTCTTTCCAGATGCATAGCCAATTCCATGGTGCCCCCGGTTATCTCCTCTCTGCCGGCTTGGGGGGTCATGGTGCTGCGCGGCGTGATGATCGCTGCCACGCCCGCCGGGCCCAGCTCATCGGCTATCAACCATCCCTCATCGACACCCTCCAGGATTATTCGATATCCGTAACTACGAGAAAAAATTATCATATCTCGAATCTGATCTATAGTCTGGGCGTCGGTGCGGAGCACAGCCTCACCCTGAAGCAGTCTTACAACATCCTGATTGGCGGAGGGACGTTGACCACGCCGGCCGCCTTCGCCCTCATCGGTCTGGTTGTCTTGCGCTTTTATAAAGCTCTGGGCTCTTTTCAGCTCCTCCCTCCAGTTGAAGCAGTTGAGCCCGCCCCTGAAAGATGCCGACCGCACCGCGTAAAAGGGATTTTCCTTAACAAACATCCCCTCTATATCGCCGTAGGTCATCTTAAGAACGATTTGGCCGGTACTGCCAAAAACGCCCTCTGGGGCTGTCGGGGTCGGTTGGGGGGTCCTGCGCATGCCTCTTTGGCCTCCGGCGCCGGTACTGGAGCAGACGGTGGTGATGCCAACTCCCAAAAGATATTGCATGTTTTGATCAAAGGGATTGAGGGCGTCTTGAACCAGGTTTTGCCCGCCGGTCGTCCCGCTGACCCCGATGCGGCTGGCGTTAAGAGCGATAAATCCCGGCACAAGGTGCCGACCGGCGGCGTCGATCACCTCGGCGCCTTCAGGGACGGCCAGGTCCTGGCCCGCCTTGAGAATCTTGCCGTCCTGAACCAGAATCGTTCCTTCCCGGATGATCTCTTGGGTTACGGTGTAAATCTTACCACCGACAATGGCAATGATGGGACCGGGCGACTCTTCCTCTGTTTCCTCAGGTGTGGTTTGAGGCGGTTGTGGGGGCCTGCGCAAAGGGCGATCCTGGGCGATGACCGTACTGGCAGCAATAGCTAAACCCAGCATTACCAAAATCATAAACTTCAAACCGGATTTATTAATTTTTGTTTTCATAGACGAACTTCCCTTCCACCATGACCCGCAGCAGTCGGCTGGCCGGGTCGAGCGGATCTCCACTAAAAATAAGCAGGTTAGCGTCTTTTTGGGGTTCCATGGTGCCCAGGCGGTCGGCAAGACCCATGACCTGGGCCGGTTTAAGCGTCAAGGCCAGGAGGGCGATTTCCCGCGGCAGACCGGCTTTGACCAGATATGCAACCGGAAACAGCGGCACATCGCGATTCACCTCGGAAGCGCCCCGAGTCGGCGGTGCCGCGGCTCTCTGGCCTCGACCGGCTCTCATCCCCGGCATAGCGGCGGCCGCTTCGGGTTTGAGCCCGGTGAAGGCGACCTCCAGGCCCGCCTCATGAGCGATCCGCGCCGCGTTGATTCGATATTGTCTGTTTGGTTGGTTCTCGATGCGCGGCGGCAGGATAAGCAGCGGCTTAAATTTCTTCAATGTCTCTAAGGTCTCAAAAACGGTGCTGCCGTTAGTATTCAGAGCGACCTTAACCTCGGGATATTTCTCCAAAATCTCGCCTAAATAAAGAATCGTCGCTGAATTAGCAACATCAACTATCAGGTATTGTTCGCCCTTGACCACTTTGGCCCACAGCGGATCCGCCATCGAGGATGGCCCGCCTGCGGCTTGTTGTCCGGCCCGCTGGCCCGCTCGCTGCCGCTGCTGCTGCTGGGTCTGATCCCCCCGTCTTTGACCTCTACCTCTGCCGGCTCGGGTGGGAATCTCCGGACCCTGACCTTGCGGGCCGGCGGGGCGGAGAGCCAATCCGTCACGCAGAACTCGCAGACTCGAAGTGGAATTAGTCACCGGCAGAAACAGATTACCGTCTTTGTTAATCACCATCGTCTTGGGCAGATCCGGCGTAATGGCGATTACTGCGGTTTGTCCCAAACTCGAAGGGGTGATTGAGAGGTTGGTGATCCCCCAGGGCAACATCTGTTTAAAAACTTCTTGATAGGGATAAAACTGATCCGCCACCCGCACGAACTCTCCCCCGCCGGTGACGCCGCCGGCCCGGCTATAGGGATCGATAATCCCCGGCATTACCGTCATCCCCTCGGCCTCGATCACCCGGGCGTCATCGGGAATTTCTACCTCGGCGCCTACCGCTTCAATTTTACCCCCGCGAACGACAACATTGCCTTTTTCTATCCGTCCACCGGAGATCGTTTCGATGGCGGCCCCGCGGATGGCGACGGCACGCTCCTTCAGTTCCTGGCCCCAGGCCAGGATCGTCAACAGGGCAACAACAGCCGGTATCTCCACCACCCAGCGTCTGAAATGTGTTTTTTGGTTATATATCTTCATAAGGCATCAATTCCAATAATGGTTAACCTTGATACTACATCCGTTTTCAAAAATTCGATAAATTTTCCTCCCGGTTTAATATATCCTGCGGTCCTGGGCGGCGTCGTAAACAACCTCCCCGTCGATCAGCACCTTGACCACCGCCGAGCGCAGATCCATCACCGGACCGTTCTTAATCACGATATCCGCATCCTTGCCGACTTCGAGTGAACCTACCCGGTCATCGACCATAAGGTACCGGGCCGGTCGGATTGTCAGACCGTAAAGACCGTCTTCTTCGGGCCAGCCGTAACGCACTCCCAACGCCGCCTGAAAGTGCAAATCCTCCTGCGTGCTGCCCGTGGCATCGACGTTGACAAAAAGATTTCGCGCCCCCCGGGCATAATAACCGGCCACCACCCCGACGATCTGACCGTTTTCCCGATCCATCACCGTAACCCGCGGCCCGATGCAGCATGGAAAATCACGCTTGGCCACCTCATCAGCCACCCGATAGGCGTCAAAGGTGCCGTGATGAATCGCCCCTTTAAGGCCGAACTCGTCATGAAACATCCGCAGCGTCTCCATCACCACCTGGAACATCTGCGTGTGTATCACCACCGGGATCTCGCCTTTGAAAACCGGTCGGAATATCTCCAGCTGCAGGTCCACCTCCGGTTTGACATCAGTGCGGCCTTGTTCGTAATCAAGCCACTTCTGATAATAACGCTGACCTTTCCGCAGCTTCTCCCGCAGCACCCAGTTCATCCCGGCACGCCCGGAACCCAGCTCGCCGGAAGAACGACGTTCCGGATTACCTGCCTGGGCGATCTTCAGACATCCGGGATTTTTAATTATCACCTCCTCCGCCGTGCCGGGGCGGGTCTTCATAACCACCCCGATCCCGGCCAGGTTGTTACCGCTGCCGGGAATATAGAGAATCGTGGTCACGCCGCCCTGGATGGCCTCTTTTAAGGCATCATTATAGGGCTGAATCTGGTGCGCTATCTCCAATCCGGAAACTGTCGGATACACCGAGTCGTTAAATCCTCCCTGGGCCCCCACGTGTGAATGGGCCTCGACCAAACCCGGCATCGCGAACATCTCGCGATGATCGAGCACCTTATAACCCTCGGGTATCTCGATCTGATCGCGCGGACCGATAGCCTCGATTTTACCCCCCGAGACCAGGATCGTCCCGTTATCAATCGGGTCGCCCGCACAGGTAACAATCTTACCCGCCCGTACCGCATACCGCGGGGGGGATTTATCTTCCGGATTGGCTGCAGCCACAGACCAGGTCAGCGTAATTAACAGGACCACGACCGCCGGGATCCGGGTTTTAAAATATACGTCGGTCTCTCTCAACATCGTAAACAATTTTCCCATTGATAAATACTTTCAGCAGGGTGCTGCGCAGGTCCAGCACCGGGCCGTTCTTGATTAAAATGTCGGCGTCTTTACCGACCTCCAGCGATCCCACCCGATCGTCGATCATCAATGCTTTGGCGGGGTTAATCGTCAGGCCATAGACGGCACTCTCTTCGGGCCAGCCGTAACGGACGGCGATGTTGGCCTGAAACTGATTTTCCTCCTGGGGCAGGACGCCGGAATCGGTATTAACTCCAAGGCCCCTGACGCCGCGTTCGTAATAACCGTTGACCACACCCACCACCTGCCCGATCTCCCGATCAAGATTGGTGTTTCGGGGTCCGGCCATCACTCGAATCTTGGGCCGATCGACGATATAAGGGCCCACCTCATAGCCGTCGAAGGTGCCATGACCGATGATCACATTCAACCCGAACTCATCGTTCATCATACTAACGGTTTCCATGACCACCTGGAAAATCTGCGTATGAACCAGAGTGGGTATCTCGCCGTTCAGTGCCGGCCGCATATATTCAAACTGCAAATCCACTTCGGGCCTGACATTGGTCCGACCCTGTTCATAATCGAGCCACTTCCGGTTGTACTGCTGCCCTTTGCGGAGCTTTTCCCGCAGGACCCAGTTCATCCCCGTCCGTCCCGATCCAAGCTCACCCGATGAACGTCTTTCGGGATTACCGGCTTGGGAAACCTTCATCACGCCGGGAAACCGGACTATAACCTCCTCAGGGGTGCCGGGGCAGGTCTTCATAATGATCCCGAAGCCGCTGAAGTTATTGCCGCTGCCGGGGATATGCAGGATCGTCGTCACCCCGCCCTGAATGCCCACTTTCAAGGCCTCATTATAGGGTTGAATCTGATCCAGCACCCGCAGCCCCGAGGTGGTCGGATAGATGCTGTCGTTCAGATCGTTCATCATCGAGCCCTGATGGCTGTGCGGTTCCACTATCCCGGGCATGGCAAAATGCTTGGCGTGATCGATCACTCCATAACCTTCGGGAATTTCGACCTCTTTTTGAGGGCCGATAGCTTCGATCTTGCCTTCGGAAATTAAAATCATCCCGTTGTCGATAGGATCGCCTGCGCTGGTGATGATTTTACCGATCAATAGCGCATAACGAGGAAGATTATCCTTATTCGCCTCGTCCGCCGCCAAAGCCGACAGAGCGCCCGCGATAATGCCCAGAGTGCAAAAGACTGCCATGTAACGCCTCATCATCCGTGACTGTCCTCCATTTATTTATCCTTCGGCCCGCCTTCTTTATAAACCCATTGTCCGTCGATCATCACCGCCAGGATTCGTGAAGTAAGCTCGAACGGCGGC
Organism: Phycisphaerae bacterium SM23_30; assembly: GCA_001303695.1. Taxonomy (GTDB): domain Bacteria; phylum Planctomycetota; class Phycisphaerae; order Sedimentisphaerales; family SM23-30; genus SM23-30. The sequence continues at coordinate 24,207 of LJUC01000003.1, read as the reverse complement.
CCGCTCAAGACCACCAGGTCGGCGTCGCGCCCGGCGGCGAGCCTGCCGATCCGATCATCCAGGTACAATAATTCCGCCGGCCAGGACGTCAACCCGGCCAGGGCGTCGCCCACCCCCAAACCACATCGAACCGCGTAAGTCACCGCCAGAGGAAGATTTCGGGAGCCGGTGGTGGCGCCCGAGCCAAAACCTATTTTACCGCCCTGGGTTACAATCAGTTGAGCCTGGTTGATAGTTGCGCCATCGACTGTCCACACCATCTCCGGCCCGACCAGCACCGACATCCCATTGCCCGCCCATAGCTCCGGTTCGCGAAAGGCGTCACCGGCGCCGATGAGCATGGTGGGCATCTTGAACTCTTCACCGAACAGTTTTACGGCTATTTCAAGCTCGGTCGTTCGTTCGGCTTCTACTAATGCCAACATTTTACCGGCAAACAGCTTACGATAAGGCTCCAGATTGGACTGGGTTGCCGGTTCGTTTGGTTCCTTGGGTTTAACAGGCATAGGCGGCAATTTCACCTCTTGAGTCTCCGGCTGCTGTTCTGGGCCGCGCTGTTCCTGGCCGCGTTGTCTCGTTGGCGGTGTTCTTGCCACACGTTGTCCCAGACCGGCCCTTGCGGTTCTCTGGCCGGTTTGGCCTCTTTCCGGGCCTGCCTGTCGCCGGATTGCTTCATCCGCCGCGGCCTTGGCTTCTTCCCATTTCTTTAATGTTTCCTCATACTCCTTGAGCTTGATCTGATACTCGGTGAGCTTTTTTTCATATTCGAACCAGGTTTCGGCATAATCTTTGCCGCGCTGGAGGGTGCGGCGCAGGTTGGGAACCGTAGTTGTCAGGTTGCCCGTAACGGCAAATTTCATGGCCACGGGACCTTCAAACTCTTCGGATTCATCACCCAGCTTATAAGCCCGGACCGGCATCGCCCCGCTTCCTGCCGGCACGTTCAAAACCGTGGCGATCCCGCCCTGGCGCACGTGTTTTGCCGTCGAATTGTTATTGCTGCTGACGGTGATCGATGTCCGCATGTCGATCATACCGGGAATTACTACGGCGCCGGCGGGGAATCTTTTAACCTTCGCGCCCATCGGGGCCGATACATCCGGTCCGATGCTTGTTATCTTTTTACCCTGGATGGCTATCGAACCATCGGGGATTACCCGACCATCCCCGGTGTAAATCTTATCCGCCTGGATTAAAGTGAAATCATCGTTGCTATTCGTCTCCCAAACCCGCGCGCCATCGACATAAACTTCCCGCACCGTCGCATGGGCGGCAAACGGATCGCCGCTGAGCACCACAAAGTCGGCATCGCGACCGGCCGCCAGTGAGCCCACCCGATCGTCAACTCTCAGCATTCGAGCCGGATTAATCGTTAATAATTCAAGCATCTGCTGCGGATCGAGACCGCCCTGGCCGACCAGACCGGCCACAAAGAGCATCTCGCTTAAATCGGCTTCGTCGGCGGGCCGGATAGTTACGGCCACCCCCGCCGCCATAAGATCACGCACCAGCTTCCCCACCGGCTCCCGCTCGGGCGCCTCCTCGTCCTGGACCGGCTCGTTGATAATAAGCCCGGGGCGAATACCGGCATTAAAGATAACGCCATGACCTTGGGCGGCGAGTTTTGGGTAAATATCTTTGAACCGGAAGATTTCTTCGGGATCGACCAGCGTTAACACCAGATGGTAGCTTTCGGCCAGTTCCAGAGCCGCCTGAATATCAGCCGCTTCGGTAGCCGTCACCCGCAGGGGCAGTCGGTTCTTAATATAATGCCGGACAGCAGTTAATTGCTGATCCGGCCCTGGGCCGGGCTGATACGAGGCGGCCGCGGCAAAAATGGCCCGCAGCAGGGCTATGGTCCCCGCCCGACCGGAGGCCAACTGGATGCGGGGCGGAAGCAGAGGGTTGTCGATCGGATCGGCCGGTATCGGCGCCTCAAAGATACCGGGCGGATTCTCCGACAGGTCGCCCAGGATCAATCGCAAACTCTCCTGAGCGCGTACAATACGCTCCTGGGGAACCGCCCCGGCCAGCTTGACCACCGCCCCCTGGCCCGGCATCAAGCGCCGCGCCCCCGGCGAAAGCTGAACCGTCGTCACCCCGCCTGATACAATCGACTTATACTCCTGATACGCATCGTAGCTATCGACCGCGCGTAGCTGCGGGGTAATTGCCTCTTCATTGTCTTGCGCCGCTGCCGAGATGGACGTCTGGGCGACGATCAAGCCGGGAATAATCGCCAAATCACCCAGATCGATCTCTTTGGCGCCCTGGGGGATCTGGATTTTTGCTTTTTCTCCCACGACCGCGATCTTACCGTCGCGGACCACCAGGGCCCCGTCGTCAATGGGCGGTTGACTGGCAGGCCAAATCCGGGCGGCATAATAAACCTTTGCCGGCGCCTCCTGGGCCGCCGCCGGCATCACGGCCCCTAAAATCGCCGCCAAAAGGAACAATCTTATAACAACGGGCTGGCTTTTCATTTTTTCTTACTCGACGTTTCTTTTATTTGCCTGACTTTTTCGTTGATTTCAATACCCCTGTCCGTGCTGATTGCAATACCCCCTACTGTCTTCTTCAGAAGCTCTTGCAGGGGCTTATCTTCCCTGATTTCATAGATCACTTCACCGTCGGCGATCACCGTCTCGACCCAGCTATTGAGTTCAAGAGGATCGCCGCTTAAGATCACCATGTCGGCGTCCTTACCTTCTTCGAGCGAACCGACAAATTTCTCTATACCTAAAATTTCCGCCGGTAAAAGCGTAATGGCCCGCAGGGCCTCCTCGGCCGATGCCCCGTATTTCATCGCCGTAGCCGCCTGGAACCAGAGGAAGTTAGTCCCGATCAGGTTGCCGGTAGGTGCTCCGGTCCCGGCCTGGAAAGTGGCTTTCACGCCGGCCTCGCGGAATATTTGGGGAACCACGATCTGCTTTTCCTCCTCGGTCCGCTCGTTGCGTTCCCAGAAAACCAGTTCACCGTCAAGAATAACCGGCAAACCGCTTTCGGCGATCTGATCGACGGCCTTATAGCAATCCCGGCCCAACACCAGGATTACTTTGAGATGGAACTCCTTGGCCAGCTCCACTGCGAAAGCCACGTCCATCGGCGCCGGCACATAGAGAAACGCCGGTATTTCCCCTTTGAGAAGCCGACACATCGCTTCCCGCCGCACATCCGGCAGGGCTTCGGCGCCCGTTTTTTCTTCGAGTTCTTCGATGTATTCCTGAATTTCCTTGAGTGCCTTACGTAGATTATTGCGATGGCTCAAGCGGCTCTCGCCCTGAGTGGGATCAAGTGAGATCTTTATACCCGCCGAGCGTTTGAGGATCATATCCGATACATATATGCCTCGCGTCTTGATCACCGCCGCCTGGCCTCCGATTCGAGTGTCATTGCCGGGAACGACGGCTATCGACGTAATCCCGTTGCGGCGGCAGTCATCGAAGTAAGCCTGGCCGGTATCCACCGAATCGAGCACCGAGGTAAAAGGCACCTCCGGATTACGCTCATTTTCCTGGTCCATCCCTCGCGAACTGTGGGCCACCACCAGTCCCGGTATCACCACCTTCTCCGATGCATCAATCACGCGGGCATTAAGGGGAATTCTTAGATTCTGCCCGATCTGAGTGATCTTGCCGTCCCGGACCAGGATGGTCCCGTTCTCAATCGTCTCTCCCGCTGCGGTGATGATCTTACCGGCCTTGACGGCAATCTCACCCCTCTGGGCCCAGAGTCCCTGTGTCAAGCTCATTAACACCAGTGCCGCCGGGGCCAAGGTCCAGTATCTACGTACTCTTGTGTGTTTTCGTTTGATCAACATAATCTACTCTTTCGCCTCATACCGGATCACGCCATCGACCATGACCCAGCGAATCTTAGTTGTCAGGCTAAGCGGCTCGCCGCTTAGCGCCACCAGATCGGCATCGCGACCGGCCGCGATGGTCCCGACCCGATCATCAATTCCCAAAATTTCCGCCGGCGTCCGCGTGACCGCTGACAGGGCCGCGTCGGCCGGCAATCCACAACGAACGGCAAACCGCGCCTGGGGCAGCATCCCCTCCCCCGACAGGGCAAATTTAATACCGGCCTTGTGAAGCACATCAGCCTTGCTCCAGCTGCTCTCTCCGACCCCGCCGCCGCGACCCCCTCTACCCCCTGCTACGCCTACCCCGGGTGAAGCCGATGACAACGGCCCTAAAATGATGGACACCTTCTTACCGGCTAATTGTTCCGCCACCTTGAACGACTCATCCGCCGAAAACAAGATCGGCTCAAACGAGAATTCCTCGCTCAACGTCAGCACCGTCGTCAGGTCGTAAAAATTCTTACTTTCCACATACAAGGGCAGCTTCTTATCCAGGGCGTCGTTCAGACGCGCCAATTCCGGCGGCCTGTCTTCCTTCGCCTTCAGCATCGTCTCCCGCAACACCCAAACCAGACCCATACGCGTCGTGGGCAGCCGGCTATAAATAGTACCCGTAGGACCGACGTCTCTCCGGTTGCGGGCGGCAGGTTCGGAACCCACTATTATCAACAGACCCGAATCCTTTTTCACGATTCGCTGTTTCAGGTCGTCGCCGGCCGTCTTAACCACTGCCGATAAGCCCGCCACTATATTGTCGCTGCCCGGATGCAGACAAACGCTCGTGATGCCGTCCCGTACCGCGGTCTTGAACGACCGATGATTCAAGTCCACACTTGATAAAACGGGAAAATCAGGCGTAATCTCACTGGTAAATTCGGCGCTGCCGCCGACCACGCCCATTCGTGCCAGGCCGTTGATCATACCCGGCATTAGAGCTGCCGAACCCAAATCGATGACCTGAGCGCCTTCGGGGGCGCTGACCGACCGCGCCACCCTGACTATCTTGCCATTGGATATTAATACCGCCCCCGGTCGCAGCGGCTCACCTGTCATGGTGTAAACAGCCCCTGCCCTGATCACCAGGTCGTCGGCACGAACCACCGGCGCCCGGACGAGCAGGGCCGGTATCAACAAGACGACAAGAAGGCTTGATTTTGCGTTTGTACTATTCATTCAAGACCTTTCCTTCCACGATAAGTTTGATTACCCTGGATCGCAAATCCAGCGGGGAACCATCCCAGATCACCAGGTCGGCCCGATAACCTTCAGCGATTTGACCGATCTTGTCTCCCACCCCGAGGATACGCGCCGCATCGGAAGTCAACGCCTTCAGCGCCGCCTCTCGGGGCATCCCTAATGCTACCGCCCGGCTGACAAACCGGCGAATCTGTTCGGCCGAGGCAAAACCTAACGCTAGCGGCACGCCCGCCTGGGAGGCCTTCACCACCGACTCAAAAGACCGATCAAAAGCGCCCAGCCCCGGCGGTCGGGCAATAATGCCGAGGGCCTTACTTTTGATTTGCTCAAAGTTTTCATTGACCTCCTGGGCCCCCACCAGCACCCCGCGTAAATCAAATGTCTCGATCAATTCCAGGGCAGCTTTGACCTCCATATCATTTTCCGCTACCAGAAACGCCCGACCGCCTCCGTTGTTCAATGACTGAATGATCCGGCGGCGCTGGGCGTCGATCTGATCTTGAATCGCTTCGGAATGATAAAGATACAGATCAGGCAGGTCACCTTCCAGAGCCGAGGTCAAAAAATCCACCTGGCCGAATAGACTTACCGGATAGCGTTCGGCCACCCGGGCACTGGCTGCCAGGACCAGCTTCTGACCGGCCTCGGGTTCGATCAGGTATTTCGCCTTATCGCAGGTCTGATCGAAGCGGACCACCGCGCATACCCCGGCCAGGACGTTATTGGAGCCCGGCGCTAAAAGGGCCGCCGTAAATCCTTGCTTTTGCAGTTCTTGGGCCGCACGATTGCCGATGGGGAAATAGGCATCGGCCGCCCGAAGGTAACTGGCATCGGCCATACCCGTCTGGTCCATCTCAGCGCCCAACCCTAAATCGGTATGGGCCTGAATCAGCCCCGGCGTGACTACCGCGTCGCCCAGATCGATAACCTCACCTACTACTTGCCCTGTCTTTACCACTTTCCGGGCCGTAATTTGGCCCTCTTCAACCACGATCACCATCGGTACGAACCTGCCCGAAGCATCCAGCACGCGGGTGGACTTGAGGGCAAACTTATCCGGCAACACCGCCGGCAGCTCCACCTTGGCTTCCAAACGTTCCGCCGACGAGCCGGGCCCCTTGGCGTTATCATTCTCGAAGACCAGGCGCCCGCCCACTATGACCGCCTTTACCATCGCCGCCGGATCGGTGGGGTGGCCGTTAAATACGGCAATGTCGGCTCGTTTGCCCACCTCGATTGATCCGACTTGATCTGCCACGCCCAGCACCTGCGCCGCTCCGATGGTCATCGCCTTGAGCACCTCGTCTGCCTTCACGCCCCGGGCCGCCGCCTCCGCCGCATGATGCCTCAGCAGACGGGAATCGCGATCCGCCGAACTGAAGCCCCCCAGCGCCCAAACAGGTTTCATATCTGTTATAGAACAGGGCCATTGCTCAGGCTTCCCGCTGGGCCGTGAAGCAGGTGAAGGGGCGTAGGGGATAGGAGGGATAAGTCCGGGAAACTGCCTGCGTATCTGACGCAGGGCATCCGCCTCTTCCGGCGCCTGTACCAGTGCCGGCGGCGGCTCAAACATCGGACCCAGCACGTATTTTACGTTTCGGCCTTCCAAATCATCGGTCACCTGATGGGCCTGGTCGGCGCTTTCGATCACCAGAGATACTTTGAATTCATCCGCCAGGGCCAGGGCATATCGCAGGTCATCCACTTCTTTTGCCTCGATCCGCAGAGGGATCTCATGCTTGAGCACTTTAAGGATAAACTCTTTAATATCATCAACCTCGGGCTCATTAGGCTCGGCAACCTTCTCTTCTTGCTCCCTTTGCGAGGCTTGTTCCTGTCGTTGCCGCTCAGTCTGTCGTTGGCCCCGGCCGCGACCGGGACGTCTGGGCGGCTCCTCCGGTGCTTGAGTTTCTTTTTCTATTTCAGTCTTTTTCTTTATCGCTTCGCGATATTTATCCCATTGTTCTCCATACTTTTTGGCGGCTTCGAGGACACTTTTAATGGTGTTGTAATTACCTTCGCTGCCGATCGATCCGTGCAGGGAGGCGTCGCCCGCCAGAAGTAGTTCTTCGATGGATGCGGCCCGATCGACGCTCAGCACCGCCCCTCGACCGCCCAGCGTCCCGGCGCGGGGCTGAACATAGACGGCGGTGACCCCCTGAGCCGCGACTTCTTCCCACGAATCATCATAAATATCGAGGGCATCAACGATATTCAATGAACCGTCTGATGCGCCGTCGCCCTGTGAGGCCGACGTGGTCCATAGACTGCTGTGGGCGTCGATCAGTCCGGGGCTGACGATCAGACCCTGGGCGTCGATGCGCCGGGCGTCCGTCGGTACCCGGATGTTTGGCTCGACGGCCTTGATCCGGCCGTCCTCGACCAGGATGTCGGCCTGAACCACCCCGGCGGCGGTCTGGGTATAAATACGGCCGCCTTTGATTACTATCACCTCGGGGCTATCCTCGACCAGGGTGCCGGTTTTCAACGCCCCGGTTTCAGTTTGTGCGGGCTGCCGGTCCCTTTCCGCCTTGATGGGTGGCAAGGACCCGGCGTGGGCAGCATCCCGGTCCTGGAAACCGACCCAGCCGGCCGTCAAAACCGCAGTGCTGACCATAATCCCGATAATTGAAGCTAACAGAATGGTTCGTTTTGAGACTTTTGGCGCCATGGAAGTTTTCATCCCAATTCTCGAAGGCCTTCCCTGGCGGGGTTAGAAATGACAATCCCTTGTCATTAATGTACTTGGGATTACTTTAAGCTAAGACATCCCAACTATTCCAGTCACGTTACCAAGCCTATGCCGGGTAATTTTACAAATTGTGCTTCACTTGTCAACTTGGAAAAAATTAAATAGTGATAATTCCTATAATATTTAAAATAGGAAAATTCGATTAACATAATTGCTAAATATCGTAATTTCATTATTCTAAGTAATTTAACCACCGTACTGATTGGCCGGAGGTAAGCGATGTTTCAGGTGATGGTTATTGATATGCTTGAGGGATTCACGCGGATGGGTCCCTTGGCCAGCGACCGGGTCGGCGCCCTGCTGCCCCAACAGGCTGCTTTCCTGCAGGCCCTGCCTCCGCAGAGCCTGGTGGTTTTTGTAGCGGATGAACACGATAAGGATGATTTTGAATTAAAACACTTCCCCCCTCACTGTTTACGCGGCACCGAAGAGGCGATGCTCTGCCGGGAGTTATTAGACGCCGCTGCTCAGGCCCGGGCCCAAACCGAAATCGTCCGCAAACATCAATTCAGTGGTTTTTTCAACACCAACCTCGATGAAATCATCAACGCCGCCCCCACCCGCCAATGGATCGTCTTCGGCTGCGTCACCGACTGCTGCATCGAAGCCAACATCGCTGAACTGGTCTATCGCCGTTGCGAAGTAACCGTCATCAGGGACCTGATCGACACCTGGGATATGCCCGCCGATATCGCCCGAAATCAGCTCACCGAGGCCCACGCTCATGACGCGGAAAAGATCAACGACGAATGGTTCAACCGCCGCCTGCCGGCGATCTGGGGCGTCCGCGTCGTCCCGACCTGGCAAAAACTGATATCATCAAAAATTAAATCGAAACCTTAAAATATTACCTAATTATCCTATGCCCCAGCTTCCGATCAGTGATGAATATTTTAATCGTTCCGCTGCCGTCGTCTCCGATACGGCCCAGTACAACTCCAAGGTGCGATACTGCGTTTTTGCCCGCCAAGGCGGCGTCCTCTGCGGCATCAACCACGCGGTGGGATTCATTGAAAAGCAGTGTTTGGGTCCTTTAACCATCCATGCTCGATATGACGGCGACCCTTTTGCCGCCGACGAAGCCGTCATGATTGTCGAGGGTCTCTTCGGGGAACTGGTCAATCTGGAAACCACCTATCTGGGAATGCTGGCATTTAGCGGGGCGTCTTCTCAAATGGACCAAATCGTCAAAGCCGCCGACGGCGTGCCCGTCATCGATATGGCCGCCCGGCATTACCCCTATGAGATCATTGAACAAATCGCTTATGCCGCCGCCATTGGGGGCGCTCAAGGCACCAGTACCCAGGCAGGATATCAAGGTGTTTTACGCTGGCTGGGAACAGGAAAAGGTGATTTTATTCAGGTAAGAAATCATCCACCCTTCGAATTCAAGCTCTACGGCAGTATTCCTCACGCCCTCAATGCCGTCTTCGAAGGCAGCAGCATCGAATCCGCCCGGGCCTTCCAAAAAAAACTCCCCCACATTCCTCTTACCGTCCTGATCGATTTTGAAGGACGCGAATTGGACATCGCTCAACAGGCCGCCCGCACTTTTGGCGCTTCCCTTTTTGCCGTCCGGATCGACACCCACGGCGGCCGCGTGCATCAGGGCGGCCATGAAAAGCCCGTTCCCGAACTCGTCGAAGGCATCCTCCGGAACACCCCCGACAAAGACGCCGCCCGCGCCGCTCTTGCTAAATACGGCTTCGGCAAAGGCGTTACCATTGAATCGGTTTATAATGTCCGTCGGGCCTTGGACCAGGCAGGCGCCCCCTCCGCCAAAATCACCGTCAGCAGCGGTTTTACTGCCGAAAAGGTCGCCGCCTTTCGTATCTGCCGTGCCCCCATGGATGCGATCGGCACCGGTAGCTGGGTCACTTTCCTCATGTTCACCAGCGATATCACCCATGTTTTTGAAAACGGTCAATGGCTCCCCCGCGGCAAATGCGGGCGTAAAGACGAAATCTCTCTCCCCCGACTCGAACTTCGCCTCAAAAGAAACTAACCTTATTATTTATTTTTGTAATAAATTCAACATCGCCTTATGTAAGTTTTAAGGGTTTACTATTTCCTGAGGTCGGTTTGAATTGATAAATATGTTTCTCAGGGATGTCGGGGCTTAAGAAATAGATTGAGGCCGGGGGCGCGGGGGAGGTTATGGGGATCAAACACGACTAATTGGTCGAAGTGGGGCGGAACGATCATCCAACCTTCGTAATCAGCGAAGTTGATTAGTTTAAAAACATCTTCAACTTTAGTGCCGTAATGTTCTATCTGGGCCAGATGCAACTCCAATGCTATTTTGGGTCGGGTGCTCAGTATTTCTTTACAGCCGGCGAGCACCTGGCCTTCGAAACCTTCGACGTCGATTTTGAGCAGGTTAAAAGGTCCATACGTCTCGGCCAATTCATCGCCGGTGACCGCTTCGACGTTCATGCCGCCGGATTCAATATTGGTGACGGCATGGGCGTTACTGCCGTCCGAGGTGGTTATAGTTAAAGGGCCTGATTTGTCGGCGCCCGCCCGGTGCATCACCATCACCGTTGCGCCCAAATTATTCAGGACCGCCTGGGCCTGGGCAATCAGGGCGTTTTTGGCCTCGGCCTCCAGGGCCAGAACCCGCCCCTCTGAACCAACCACCTGGGCTAAAAGCATGGTGTAAAATCCGTGATGGCAGCCGATCTCCAGGACCTTATCCTTTGGCCGGGCCAATTTCAGCAGGGCCCGGGCCTCCTGAGTGTCTTCCATGCCGTCCACTTCGTACCATCTCAGTCCGGTCTCGTCGGCGATCCAGAAGTCAAATACAACGCCCCTCACCCGATATTGCCGTACATAGGGAAAAGGCTGAACCGCTGTTTGGGAGGGCAGCTTAACCAGATTGTAACCAAATCGACGGCACGTTTTTTTTACCAGTGATTTGGTTTTATAGATCAACATATTATAAATGTGGTTTATATATGGTTTCTAACAAGATATAAAAGACGGGTATAATTACTTTTTATAACCTTTCCGAGCCGAACCCGGCATAAATATAAATCAAAGCTACTCAGGCCACGGCGGCGCCGGTTTCGAGATGTTCTTCTTCCCCGGCGAAACGCACCGACACCTTCTTGCTGACGCCCTGTTCCTGCATGGTGATGCCATAGATAACGTCGGCAACGGCCATGGTGCGTCGGGAATGGGTGATCAGCACAAACTGAGAATCTTTGAGGAACTCCTGCACCACCAGGGTAAACCGTTCGATGTTGGCCTCGTCGAGAGCGGCGTCCACCTCGTCCAGCAGACAAAAAGGGCTGGGCTTGCTCTGGAAAATGGCCATCAGCAGGGCGACGGCGGTGAGCGTTTTTTCGCCGCCGCTCAAGAGGGAAAGGCTTTGCAGTTGTTTGCCGGGGGGACGGGCGATGATCTCGATGCCGCATTCCAGAAGGTTGTCGGGATCTTCCAGGATAATATCCGCGCGGCCGCCGCCGAACAATTTGCGGAACAAATCGCCGAAGTTTAGCCGAATCGCCTCGAAATTCTGCTGGAACAATATTTCGCTTTCCCGGTTGATCTTGCTGATGAGTAGTTCCAGTTGACGTTTCGCCTCGGTTAAGTCCGAAAGTTGCTGATGGAGATTTTGGGCCCTCTCTTCCAGTTCCTCCTGTTCGGCGATGGCGTCGAGGTTGATGTTGCCCAGCCGTTCGATTTTCTGCTTGAGAGCTTCGATTTCCTCCCCCACCGCCTCCCAGTCCGTCTCTTCATGCTGATAACCGGCGAAGGCCTCGACCAAGTCCAGATCGAGCTCCTCCCGGACCCGCTGGATTAAGTTTTCGCAGCGCAGGTGGTTTTCGTTGAGCTGCATCTGCACCTGGTGGACCTGTTCCTGAAGGAGTTCTTTTTGCTCGCTTAATTCGCGGGCCCGGCCGGTCATCTGCTGTTTTTCCGTCTGCCTTTGATCGAGATCTTCCCGCAGCTTCTGACCCAGCTGCTGGTGTTCCTGCCGCTGCTGGAAAAGCGCGGTTATTTTCGCTTGCGCCTGCTCAATGGACTGTTGCGCCGCCTCAAAGCTCATCTGGCCGTTTTGGAGATCCGCTTCCAGCATCTGGAGGTTATGTCGGCACTGCTGCAATTGGCAGCGGGTGTGATCCAGCCTCTCCCGCAGGGCCGTTTGCTGCTGCTGGATTTGTCCCAGAGACACCTTGACTTCCGTGATTTGATCCAGCATCGCCAGGTCTTGCCGCTCCTGCTCGGCGATGGTCTCCTCCAGGCGGTCGATTTCCGCCTGGCGCCGGTCGTTCACAGATTGCAGATCGTCCAGGCTCTGTTGGCTGGAGGCCTGCAGCTTAAGGGCCTCTTGTATCTGCTGCTCAATCGTGTCGATTTCGGTGACGATCAGCGGCTCTTCCCGTTTAAGACGTTCGATGTTTTGATCGACCTGCTCCCGTTGACTGCGGGTTTCAATTTGCTGGGTGTTGGCTTCGTAAATGGCCGTACGCAACTCTTGCAGGTTCTTTTCCAGATGATTTATCTGGTTGGCGTATTGTTGGTCCTGGTTCTTCAGTTCTTGAATTCTCTCGTGGGCCTCGGCGATACTGTCCTGCAGTTGCCGCAGTTCGCTTTTGCGAGAGATCAGTCCCGCTGCCGCCGTCTGCGGCCCCAGATGCAGTGTCCCGTCCGCTTCCAGCAGATCCCCTTCCAGACTGACCCAGCGATATCCCGGCGGGGCCACTTGCGCCAGCCGGAGAGCCGCGTCAATCGTATCAACCAGGATGGTCTTGCCCAGCAGATGCCACGCCAGGCGTTCGCAGTCGGCGGGATAATGCACCAGATCAATTAGTTTGGCCTGCACCTCCGGATGCTGCGAAAAATCATAACCGTCGCTGAAACGGGGTAGTTGGTCCAGGCAGATAATCTGCACCCTGCCGCGCAATTGCTCCAGGTTCTCACTGTCTTCTAAAACCGCCTGGCTGTGGGCGGCCACCAGATGTTGGGCTCGATCCGCCAAAGCCGCCGCCGCCACGGCGGCATATTTTACTTCCGCCTCCAGCAGTTGGGCTACGATCCCCTTGATATAATAAAAATGATCCGTATCTTCCTGTTTGCCTTGCAGAATCTGCCGCACCCCCACGTCCACCCCCTCCAGTTTGGCCTCCAGATCCGCCAGCAACTGCTGCCGCGAGAGCAACCCGCTGCGGTATTCTTTGGCCGCGGAAAGATCTTCCCCACAGCAGCGCCGCTGTTCGGCAAGCTGTGCCGATTGCTCCCGCCTGGCTTCCAGCTGCTCCTTCGATTCCTCCAGAAGGACCTTGATTTTGTCTAACTTATCCGTCGCCTGGGTGCGAATGCTGAGCAACTGCTGCATCTCAGCTCTAATTTCGCCCCGGCGACCGTGGAGGCGATCCTTCTGACCGGAAAGATTGGTGCGTCTCAGATCCTGGGCGTTGATCTCGTTATGTATCTGGGCCGTACGGCGGACAATGTCGATCAGACCGCTTTTTTCATCTTCCAGTTGGGCCCGGTATTCGGATAACTGTAAGGCGCGCTGCTGACGGGCATTCTGCAGTTGGTCAAGTTGCTGCTGTTTTTCTAATAATTCTTCCTGGGTCCGCTCGATCTGCTGCCGATCGGCGGCATCGGCGGCCTGCAGAGCTTGCTGCTGTTGCCGAAATTCGTCTAACTGCTGACCGCTCTTTTCCAGCTGCTCGCTCAATTCTTCACAGCGACGCCGACCCAGTTCGACCCGGTCCTCTTGATTGCCGATCTGACTGGTGCACTGCAGAAGCTGGTTTTCTAACCGGCGAATCTCTTTCTCGCATTGATTGATCTGATCGTCCAGCCAGCTCAACCGCGCTTGTGTTTGTTCATAAGCCGTCGTTACGCCCAGCAGTTCATCCTGTAATTGGTCATACTGTTGCCGTTGAGCCTGCTCGGAGCTTTGCCGTTTGTAATACTCGGCCAGAAACTGATTCAGACGCAGCTCCTTTAACTTGGCGCTGTACTTTTGGTAGTTGCGGGCCTTGCCCGCCTGATAGCGAATGGAACGCAGGCGTTTTTCCAGCTCGCCCATAATATCGGTGATCCGTAAAACGTTCTGTTCGGTGCGATCCAGTTTACGCAGGGCTTCCCGCTTGCGGGCTTTGTATTTGCTGATCCCGGCCGCCTCCTCGAAAATGGCCCGCCGATCTTCCTTGGACGCCTGCAGAAGAATCTCCACTTTGCCCTGCTCGATAATGGAGTAGGCGTCGGCCCCGATCCCCGTGTCCATGAAAAGTTCGCGAATGTCCTTCAGACGACAGGGCTGGTTATTCAGCAGATATTGGCTCTCGCCGCTGCGATAGAGCTTCCGCGCCACGGTAACCTCGTCCGTATCCATGTTCAACAGACCCTGGGTGTTGGCGAAAACCAGCGTCACCTCCGCGTAGCCCTGGCTCTTGCGGGAGTTGGAGCCGTTAAAAATAACGTCCATCATCTGCCCGCCGCGCAGGCTCTTGGCGCTTTGTTCGCCCAATACCCACTTGACGGCATCGACGATGTTGCTTTTGCCGCAGCCGTTGGGCCCCACGATGATCGTCACTCCCTCGCCGAACTCCAGCTCCGTCTTGTCCGCGAAACTCTTAAATCCGCATAGTATTATCTTCTTCAGTTGCATCGTGCCGTCTCGCCCTCGTCTTCCGTGACCATTAAATAAGGCCGGTTTTTACCAGATATATAATTCCAAAACATCTCGGTTATGTCTTATTCTCCCTTGCCTTTGCCGCCTTCTCTAGCTAACGGATTAGGACCGCCCCCAACCCGGTGCAGCTCAAACCGGGCCGGGATCACTTTCTTTTCGCACAACTCATAAAGAATCCCTACAATCTCTGAAAAGTTCAATCCGCCCGCCCTCGGTCTTTCGTCCAGAATGCTTTTCCACGGCCGAGCCATGGTTTGTATCATATCTTCCACCACAAAGGAACTTCTTAACGACATATATTCATTTCCCCCGGCTAGTCTTCGTGTAATAGTAAGTAGCCTGTCGTCCGCATCGGCGTTTATGAGCACTGCTTCATCTTGCGACTCGAAAAATATATTTTGTCGGCACCGCAAATCCTCGCCGAAAATAATTATACGGGGATCAAGTGCCGCCCAGATGTAAATGATTTTTTCCCCGGAGCTGTCCACTACCTCCAGCCCAAAATCTCTGCTTAGGGCCACGGAACGAATACTTGGATCTCCGGTTTTACGCAGACCTTGGTAGGCCCACAAGCGTATTTGATGGTTTTTGTCATGGATTAATTTGCGCAACGTCGATCGGGATCGCACGTTCGAGGAATTCTCGCTTAACACCTGAATCGCGGGTAATTGAGAAGGATGATTCTCATCTTGAGCCATGGTTATCAGCACGTTAATAGCCTGGGGATCCCCAAGGTTAAGTGCGGTCCGGGCGGCGTAAAATGACACCTCGCCCAAACCTTCTTCCCGGTAAAGAAGCTCTAAATTTCCCAGAGCGGGCCGGCCGATAGCTTCCCATGCCAGTGAGATCGTTTCATAATCTTGGCCGGGTTGACCAGCTAAAATTTGAAGTTCACTCAGTTTGTTATCCAGAAAACCGGGACTGTTCTGCAGAAACAACGCCCACACTAAGGACACAAAATGATTGTAACGGTTGCGATATGAGGGGGGGATGCGCAGATTAACGTATTCCCGGGTGGCTTCGGCGACTTTTGGGCCCTCGGGTTCTTCAAAACGGCTGTTCAAGCGGTTCTGAATCTGTTGGGCGATACGAAAATCCGGCCTTAATAAGGATAATCGTATGGTGCGATCTGCGGTGGATTGCCCTCCGCCTAATACTATACCGCGACGTGGATCAGCCTTTTGACCCGTGACTAATGATAGGGGCAAGGGATTGATAAAAATAGGCCCCGCCGCCCGGGCGGTGGGTTGTCTTGCCAACGGCCGGCCCGTGTACCGGCCCACAACCTGGCGTAGGTCCGTGGGCATGAGCCAGCCCCCCTGGAGAGAGGTCGTTTGTGTCCCCTCCAATACCGTTACTTCTACATTTAAGCGCTCACCTTTGGGCGCCCGGGCGGGTACCGTCCCGATGACTTCAACAACAGCAGTGCTGCTACTGGCAATGATTTGTTCGGCCGTAAGTTGACGGTAAATGTTCGGCAGATAGCCCCGGTCTCTTAAACTGCGCAGCTGTTTTACCAGATAGCTTTTAATGGTAGGCGGGCACTCACTAGAGCCCGTCCCTGAAAGTCCCAATACCAGTGAGTACGCCTGCACTCGAACCGGGTTATCCGGAAATAATTCGCAGTACGAACCCACCGTGCCTCGAAATGTCGGGGGCACATCCGGATGTTCTGAAGGAGGCGGCGCCTGGGTGCCACAGCCGTAAATTACTGCAAAAAAAAGACTTATAAATATGTAACGCTTCATTTTTCACCTTTGCCCTAGATAGATTTCATCTACCGGGCGCCTGCTTGGCATTTATCTTATCGGACTTATCAGGTAGGTAGCTTCAACTATATCAAAACCCTTCCGCCCCCCCCCACCGTCAAAGGTCGGTTACAACTATTGAAACTAACCTCTACTTGTGATCAGGTCAATAATATTAAATCACCCCTTTTCCAATTGTTGCCGGATTACCTGACGCATTAGATCACGTGGGGCGCGTTGGCCGGTGAACAATTCAAATTGGGCGGCGGCTTGATTAACGAACATAATCACGCCGTTGATAGTCTTGGCGCCGACGGCTTCAGCTTGTTGTAAAAGCATTGTTTTTAAAGGGTTATAAACCATATCGAAGACTACCATATCTGGTCTGATTAAATCGGAATCGAGAACAAGGGCATCAATATTTGGATGCATACCGATACTGGTGGCGTTGACGACCAATTTTGCTTCCAGTCGGCGTATATTCTTCAAAGGTGCAAATTGACAATTAAACTCCTCCGCCAGCCGTTGAGCCTTTTCCACCGTACGGTTATATATGGTAACATTGACGCCAATATCCGTCAGACCGCCGACTATGGCCCGAGCCGCTCCGCCGGCGCCGATGACGGCAGCGGGTATCCCCTTAAGGTCTGATCGCTCAATACTTAAGGTCGAGGTGATTGCATCTAAGGCCCCGGTGTAATCAGTGTTATACCCTCTTACCCCTTCTTTGGCATCGAACAGTAAAGTATTGACAGCACAAAGTTTATCTGCTAACGGCTCCAGATAACCCTGATTTTCTAACACGTAATCGCGGGCATTTTGCTTGTGGGGGATGGTAATGCTGGTTCCGTGGAAATCCAGCCATTGTCGCCGACGAAGGGCATCCAGGCATTGGCGAAATATATTCCATGGTGGGTCAACAAGCAACGGCACATATAAACCATTGTAATTTATATACTTAAAAGCAGCATTGTGAACCCCGGGGCTTATCGAATGGGCTATCGGATAACCGATTACTCCAAAAACCGAAGTCTCATTGTTGATATCTTCCCAGCGATAAACATTTTTCATTTGTTCTATAGTAAGCTGACCGGGCGCCGACTCTGCACTATCTTTTAGACTGGCGAAGGACAAAAATGCACCTAACTTCTTGGCTAACAAGCGGCTAATGACTCCTGCCTCACCCATTGCCAAGGCAATGATTTGTTGCTCTAAGGCTGATTCTTCGTATATCAGGTCCAGCGCAACCAGGGTATCATTTATGTCAACGGCCATGTAGGCGATCTTACATACTGACGGGTTATTTTTTTTTATGCTTGCCAATCTTTCTCGCAGATCAGCGGGAGTCTTTTTGAAATCGTGGCTGCTGATAATGATTTTTGCCGGAGAGGATTCTGTAATTTTATTAAGGTCAAAGCCCGGTTGTTCTAAACAGGCCCATTCGATATCCAAAAATTGGGTTCCGGCCATAAGTGCATGTTTTAAAAGGTCTTGTCGTTCTTGTTCGCTGCCTTTGAAGCTGCCGCCTTCCCACCGGGGCCGGCAGGCGGCAATAATGGGCAGACCAGTCTGGCGGGCATACCCCACCACCATATCGACGGTATCCGTAGATGGTTTATTAAGGTAATCCAGGCGTAGTTCCAACATTTCCGCCCCGGCAGAGACGGCCTGATCGACAGCCGCTTGCGACTGTTCGGGGTTCTCAACTCTAATTGGCACCGCCAGATACGTCATTGTTTCACCTTAACGTTTGATAACCGGTTTGACCAGAAAAATTGACCACTTTGGTGTTACCTTAGCCAAAGAACCTGGGTTTTGGCATCGGCTTCACGACGTAAAATCTCATAACTCACTATCACGGCATGAGATGCGATTTATTGACATAATGCAAATCTGGCAATAAAATGCAGTTTTGTGGGATTATAAGCCTTCCGCGGCAAAACTTCCCCGGAAGGCCTCTTTTAGGTGGGATATGCGGATACATGAGGAAAATAGCCGTAATATTTTTCATGTGCACCTTGATTGCCAGGATTATGGCCGGAGGGATGGTTTGGGCCCAGGTGGAACCGCGTTCCGTAGCGGCAATGCGAACGGAGACTTTGCTGGTTATTGACGGCAAGCTGGACGAGGCCAGTTGGCAAACGGCAGATATTGCTACAGATTTCACTGATTATAAAACCGACAGATATGCCATTGAACAAACCTTCGTGCGGATTCTCTATGACGATGAATACATTTACGTGGGTTTTGAATGCCTGGAGCCGGAGCCCAATCGGATCCAGGCCACGGAGAGGAAATATGACCGGCCGTTGATGGGCGATGACTGGGTGGGGGTGCAATTTGACACCTTTCACGACCAACGTTCGTATTACAGCTTTATGACCAACACCCTGGCTACGCGCTACGATTCTCGGAGCGGGCTGTTCGGAGGGGGCGGTCGAGGTAGAGCAAGAGGCGGAGGCTTTGACGCTTCCTGGAGTTGCGAATGGAAAGTAGCCTGCACAATGGCAAAAGACCGCTGGTTTGCGGAGATGGCTATTCCCATCGGCAGTATGCATTTTGTCCGCCGGGAGGGAGCGACCTGGGGAGCCAACTTCCAGCGGGGAGAAAAAGGCAGGCAGGAGGAGAGCCGCTGGAGTTATTTTCCCAGCCGCTTGTCTGCGGCGCGGCATTTCGGGGAGATAACCAATTTAAATCTCGCCGAGACCAAGGTCTCCATGCAACCCAAAGTGGAATATTACGTCAGTAATACCAACCGTTTTAACGACGGCACCCAGGAATTTTCCACCGGCGTTGATGTCTCATTAAGGCTTAGTTCCCAGATGATCAGCACTTTTACCATCAATCCGGATTTCGGGCAGGTTGAAGCCGACCCTGATACTATCGAATTACTGGATATCGAGCGTTTCCTGGAAGAGCGCCGGCCCTTTTTTCGGGAGGGCAATGAAATCTTTAATTCCCCGGTTAATATTTATTATTCCCGACGTTTTGCGGATATCGAAGGCGGCGCGAAGATCACCGGCCACGGAAAAAACTGGGTCTTTGGTTTACTGGATATTCAAGGTGAAGTTAATCGCGGCGAGGACTTGCAGAAGGGGAACTACCTGGTTAGCCGCTTCATTCATAACATCGGCGAGAATTCCCATATTGGGATGATCGGGACCAATTCCCAGCGGGAAGACGGCACCAATAGGGTGGGAGGGCTGGATAGTCGAATTTACCTCAATGAAGATACCTCTATTACCGCTCAAATTTTAAGTATGTGCGATTCCGAGGGCATCCGCACCGACGACCATACGGATCACCGTGCCTACGCTTTAGAATCAGCCCTCAGAGGCGGCACCAAACCCTGGTCCTGGAGCATAACCTATCGGGACATCTCCCGGGGTTTCAGGCCCGACCTGAGTTTTATTGAGCGCCGAAATATTCGCGGTCCCAGCACCTGGATCAATTTCCGCAAAGATTACCCCGAAGGACCCGTTAAAAACTTCGGCGCCCGCTCCAGCTTTACTTTATATGAAAATAACGAAGAGGTAACCACCATTCGCGATTTTAATGAAAGTATTGAATTGACTTTGCGTAACGAGCTGGAATTTCAATATGCCCGCGAGGACGAATTTCATTATCCCTACCAGAATCGCGCCCACAAATTTGAAATAGGCTACAATAAGGTGGACCGCTGGAATTCCGTCAGCGGCGGCTACGCCCAAGGCGTGTTTCAAAAGGAGCCTTATGATGAGTTCAGCCTGGACAAGCCCATCAAGATCACCGATCGGCTGACCACCAGCATCCGCGGCAATTATCGACTGTGTCATCCCGATGGCGGCGCCGAGGAAATCTGGCTCTGGCGGTGGGTCACCGAATATTCCTTTTCGGAAAAAGGCCGCCTCAAGCTGACCGCGGAGGATACCTCCGAAAAACGAAACAATCTGACCCTGCTTTTTTCCTGGCCCGTCCGGCAAAACATCGATTTTTATTTCCTGTTCAACGACTACCAGACCGACGGCGTCAATGAATGCGGCGCCTTTGCCAAAGTGGTTTACCGCTTCTAAATTCTAAACGCGGCGGAAAAACGCCCGCCCAAATTTTACCTTGCAATCGGTATAAAATCGAATATACTCATCCATGACGAATCGTAAATATTGATTTATCGGGGGAGGATTTTGAGGAGAAAATGTTTGTTTAAAATGTTTATGCCTGGAAAGAAAGGATATAAAATGAAAACGGAAAAGAGAATTACTCTGTTAATGACGCTAGCCCTTCTTTTACTTGCTCCGTTCGTCTGCGCCGGCGAACAGAACGCCGCCTACTTTCCCGATATCCTGGGCTACAAAACCCTAAAATGCGACTTGCACATGCACACTGTTTTTTCCGACGGCAACGTTTGGCCTACCGTCCGTGTCGATGAGGCGGCTCGGGAAGGCCTCGACCTCATCGTCATCACCGACCACATCGAATATCAACCGCATCGCCGCGATGTCCCCACCAATCACCACCGCCCCTTTGAAATCGCCGCTCCCCGCGCCGAAAAAAGAAATATCCTGCTGCCTCTCGGCGCCGAAATCACCCGCGATACGCCCCCCGGTCATTTCAACGCCCTGTTCCTGTACGATATTAACCTGTTGGATGAGCCCAATTTCGTCGATGCCATCATGGCCGCTAATGACCAGGGCGCCTTTGTCACGTGGAATCACCCCGGCTGGAAAGGACCCGAACTGACCCGCTGGTTCAATGTCCATCATTTAATATACAACAAAAAGTGGCTGCACGGCGTCGAAGTCTGCAACGGCGGCAGTTATTACCCCGAAGCCCACCTGTGGTGCTTAGATAAAAACCTCACCATGGTCGGCGTCTCCGATATTCATGAACCTTCCCTGCTGCGCCGAACCACGCCCGAAAGTCACCGGACCATGACGCTGGTTTTCGCCCAGGATAGAACCCTGCCCGCCGTCAGGGAAGCCCTCTTCGCCGGCCGAACCCTGGTGTGGTATCGAAATCAGTTAATCGGCAGAAAAAATTATCTCGACGCCATGTTCCGAGCATCGGTTTCAGTTCACCTGACCAATCAAATATCCGCCGATACCGTACGCCTGTCAATCTTAAACAACGCCGCCGTCAATATCGAACTGGAAAGAACCGGTACTCAGGGACCTGAAAAATTAACCCTGCCGGCCCAGGCCGCCGCCTTTATCAATATCAAAATCGACCAAAACCAAAAGCATATTAATCTGCCTTATACCGCCCTAAATTTCCTCTTCGCCCCCGACGAACCCCTGCCGGTTAATTTAATAACCCCTCTCCCCAAAACAATCAAAGATCCTTTATCGACTGATAATAGAAATATTAATTTCTTTGCCGGAAACAGGGTTCACAATTAATGTTTGGAGTCATTTAATATCGCAATAGGGCAAACCATTTGCAGCCTCAAAATAATGTGGTTGGCATCGTAAATCATTATATTTCAAACACATGTCATTTCACCAAAATCATCATTTAACAGCACATCGGGTTGAAGTTTTGGCGTGGATCCTGTCACTCGATTCCCTCTCCTTTTTTTAATTGCAATTGCTCTGTGGCTTTGTGCCTTTCTTCTCAAAATTCATTGAAAATTGAAAATTCAATATTCAAAATTAAAATCTCCCCTAATCTTACCTGTCTTACCCATCTTAACATGCCGTTTACGCAAAAAAATCGTAATTTCTCGTCAAAAACCTGTCAATTCACCCCCCAAAACCATGCAAAAGCTGGTAAATAGCCATGTATATTTTGCAAAAATCCTGTATAATTCGCAAAAATCCTGTATATTTACCTCTCATTCCTCGCCGTGCAGCTTCTCCCACCGCTCCACCGCCTCCGGCCGGCGCAAATAAATCGGCGTCAACTCCCCCGCCGGGGTAAATAACCCCGCCTCCGCCCGTAACCATCCGCACCGCAATACGTTAGCCGCATCCGGCTCCCAGTATTCCTCCCCCAGCCAAAAAACACCCTCCCCCTTCAATTTCTCTCCGTGAAATCGTAAACCATCCCCTAACAAGTAGATAGGACGCTGCACCCGCTCTAACACCTCCTCCGCCCTCATCACCTGCGGCTCCAGCAAACAACGATAACCCGGTACCAAACCCCTCGTATCCAACTCCTCTTGTCTCTTGCCCTCGAAGATCCGCTTGTATAAACATACATATACCCCTTTTCGCTTGGCATCTATAACCACCGCCGCATAAGGAACTTGCGAATCCTTGCCCTCCGCGTTCAACACCCGCACATCCGTACTCGGCACCGCCACAATCTTAACCGATCCGGCAAAAGACATCGCCTTGGCACATGTCACCGCAATACGTATCCCCGTAAAACTGCCCGGCCCCGCCGAAACATATAAATGATTGATATCAATAGGCTTCCATCCTTGAATACGCGTCAATTCATCCATAACCACCAGTAATTCCCCCGCATGCTGCTGATCCGCCGAAAACCTCCGCCGCGACAATAACTTACCTCCCTCCGCCAACGCCACACTCCCTGCCCCCGACGAGGTTTCCAGCGCCATTATTCTCACGGTTTTTCTCATCTTAGTCTAATTATATTAATAATTTACAACAATCTCATTAACCGGTAATAATCCTCTTGTGAAGATTATTTACATTTAACGGCAACTGTCAAACTGATTGCATAAACGGTAACTCCCAAAACTCAAGCCGATATGTAAATCACTTAATTAAGCATACTTACGTGAATCGAGCCCTGGCCGCCGCTAAATTACAAACACCATGCTTGATTTCAGGCGGCCAAAATTATAAATTTGCAATATTAGAATGGAAACCGTAAAATTTTTATTTGCAAATTAAACATAAATGTCATAAACTGAAATACGGAGAGCATTGGGAACGTAATATAGCTTGCCCACGCACCAGCCAAAAGAGCATCACGAAAAAACGAAACGGGGAACTTCCAAAATTAGGCGGTTTGAGACATACGCCTGCGGTTTTTTGGTAAAGGGACTGCCAAACCAAAAAAATCATTAAAGGAGATTTACCATGAAGAGGCGAAATCGACTTAATAATTGTGTTCGGTATGGTATCTGTTATCCGGGTGGTTGGAATCTGGTAACGATCATGGTTTTGGGATTTATCTTATTGCTGGCCCCCACAGGTAGTATGTCTTTAGCGGCCAAACATCTACCGTCAGCCCAGGAAGCTTTCAGCGGCCAGGAGGCGATAGCGGCTCAGCAAAAGAAAGCTGACGAGTTTATTGATCTAGCCTCGGCCCAGCTCAATCGGCGCCAGTACCAGGATTGCCTGGAGACCATCAGCCGGTGCCGGGAACTTGAGGGCATACTCAGCAGCTCCCAGAAACAACGTCTGGACCGGTATGCCCAGGAGGCGGAGAACGGCCTCGACATCTTAAACAGGGCCAACCAGGCGCTTAATACGGGTATAGAACACCTGCAGGCGAATCGTTTAATGGAGGCGAAAAAGCAGTTTGACACGGCCATGGCCTTACGAAAAAATCTGCCCGCCGACACGGTGGGGCAAATTGAGGCGCAATTAGACGCCATAAAATCCCTGCAGAAAGAACAGAAAGAACAGATCAAGGACCTGTTTAAGCAGAGCGTCAAGCATTACAAACAAGGAAGCCTCGCCGAAGCAAAAAGCGGATTTGAGACGATCCAGCAAAGCGGTATAGAGCTGAACTGGTTCGATAGGGGTATGGACCTGGTATCGGTTGACGGCTACCTGGATAAGATTGCCAAGAAATTGGCCCAGGAGCCGCAACTGGCCCAACCGGCGGGAACCGCCCCTGAAAAAGGGCAGCCGCCGACAACCGCGCCGCGGACCGGCCAGACTATCGCCCAAGAAGAGCCGACTCGAGCGGCGGCAGCGGCGGAACAAGCTGCCCCGGTAAAAACCCGGCAGAGCACGATTCCGCCGGCGACGGTCCAGAAGCCGACGCGGCCGGCAGCGGCAGATGATAAGAATCCCCCCAGCATCCTGGA
>LJUC01000285.1 GCA_001303695.1 Phycisphaerae bacterium SM23_30 | reverse complement strand
CGGACCATTTGGCGGCGCCGGCGCTGGAGACGGTGCGGGTGGGATTTGTGGGGGTGGGCAACCAGGGTTCAGGTCATTTTCGAAACCTATTGAGAATTGAAGGGGTCCAGATCAAGGCGGTTTGCGACATCAGGGAAGAAGTAGTACAGCGTTGCCAACAACAAGTGGAGAAGGCAGGCCAGCCGGTCCCTGCGGGTTATTTTCAGGGGGTGGAGGATTTTAAGCGGATGTGCGACCGAGAGGAGCTGGATCTGGTATATACGGCTACGCCCTGGGAATGGCATGTGCCGATCTGCACCTATGCGATGCAGACGGGTTCCCACGCGGCCACGGAGATCCCCGGGGCGATTACCCTGGAGGAGTGCTGGAAGGTGGTGGAGTTTGCAGAAAGATATAAGAAGCACTGCTGCACGATGGAGAACTGCTGTTACGACACCACGGAGCTTTTGATCTTTAACATGGTTCGCCAGGGGCTTTTGGGCGAGCTGCTGCATGCCGAATGCGGATACCTGCACGATCTGCGGGGCTGGAAGTTCGGGACGGCTTACTATCCGCACGACTGGCGGCTGCAACATTCCATTAAACGTAATACCGATCTGTATCCGACCCATGGTCTGGGTCCGGTGGCGCAGTGGTTTGACATTACGCGGGGCAATAAGTTTGAGTATCTGGTGTCGATCAGCAGCCCGTCCAAATGCCTACGAGAGGAGGCTATCCGGCGTTACGGGGCGGATCATCCTCTGGCCCAGACGGATTACGCCCTGGGCGACGTGGTCAATACGCTGCTCAAGACCAGTAAAGGCCAGACGATCCTGGTGACGCACGATACCAACACGCCCCGGCCCTACAGCCGACGGATTTTGCTGCAGGGGACGAAGGGGCTGGTGCGTAAATATCCGGAGGAGAAGATACATATCGAGGGTCGAAGCCGCGGCCATAGCTGGGAAGACCTATCAACTTATAAAGAAGAATACGAACATCCTCTCTTGAAGGCCCTGCGGGAAAGGGCAAAGGGCGCCGGTCACGGGGGTATGGACTTTATCGAGGATTTTCGGCTGGTCCAGTGCCTGCGGGAAGGTAAGCCGGTGGATATGGACACCTACGACGGGGTTACCATCAGCGCGGTGGTGGCGTTAAGTGAAAGATCGATCGCCCAAGGCAGCAGCCCGATTGAATTTCCGGACTTCACGCGGGGGAGATGGAAGACGAGAACGCCGTTGGGCGTCGTTACTTTGTAATACCAATTGTATTAATAGCCATATATTGCAGAAAAGAGGCGTTGCAAAGGTCTTGATATAAGAGACAAAGTCATCCCCAAGCCCTATGAGCTTGAGGCTTCCATCGGTGGGAATGACGGATCGTGTCAAAAGCGTTTTTTAAGGGCTAAGCCGGAGACGCCCAGTTCGGGGCTGAAAAAAGGGGTTATTTCCATATCGAAGATTTGCGGTTTGTAGCGGTCGGCGACGGTTTTGCCAATGACGTAACCGAGGGCGGCCCCGAAGACGACGTCGGAGGCCCAGTGTTCACCGGTCTCCATTCGCTCGTACATGACAAAGCCGCTTAAGGCGTATAAGGGCAAGCCGATCCGGGGGCCATAGTATTCGTTCATCACGGTGGCGAAGGCGATAGAGCTGGAGGTATGCCCGGAGGGCCAGGCGTAATATTCGTCGTTGGGGCAGTGATCCCGGGCGATTCCTTTTAATGCGAGAGTAATTAATCCGTCGAGGGCGAGTGCCTCAAGTAAGCTGCCGGAGACCTGACGGGTGTGCAGGTCATTGCGCACCAATCCGTACATATAGCCGCTGCCGGCCAAGGCGAAATGGGTCAGGGGGTTGCCGGCGGCGCCGACACCTATGTTAAAATCCCGCCTGAAGGTGTGACGGCCTTGGAAATAATCCTCTATTTTATGATCGTGGACATAGCGAACATATCCGGAGGCGGCGCCTCCGATCAGGAGGATGGCGGCGTTTCGGGGCTGGGTAACCAGCATTTTGCTGTCCTGCCAGAAATTTCCGGGCATATGAAGCAGGTCTTCTTTGAGGTTATCTCTGACCTGCGAGCCGGGGACGGCACAGCCACCGAGCGATACTGCCAGGGCGGTCAGGGCGGTGTAGAGATAAGGAAACGTTCGAGGGGGGAATCTGATTAGAATGAACACTCTCCTGTGAATTCCATGAGCCAAAGGTCATTCTGCTGTTGCTGTAAACTAAGCGGTCCGCTAATCTTATCGCCATTCAGGGTCAGCTTCCAACAATTTTCGGTAATCTCTTTTGGCTGATATCGGCCGGAGGCGGCGATTTTCACCTCTCCTCGATTATTGCCGAGGGGTCCCTGGTAGGTGAGGTAAATTAAGCGGTGATTGAAGATATGGCGACAGGTAAGTTTTTGGCCGGGCCAATCTTCAGGCGGTTCGGGTACCTGCCAGGTAGCCAGGGAATTTTCCTTTTCCAGCATAAGGTCCCAATGGACCTGCTGATTGCGGCAGTGTTTTTGAATTACAAACCTGGGCAATTTAACGAGGCTCCTATTTTGATTTCGATCCGCTATTACAAGTTACGGTCAGTTAAATATATTGTCAAACTTTTCGGATAATATGATAAGTTGTACCAGTTTTATGAATTAAATAAACCTTGACAATTATATGATTTATTACTAATTTGCCATCTGGAGGGAAAGAAGATTCATTGGCCAGAGGGGACAGTGATTGGTCGGCGTACTTGATTAAGGCATAAGGCCTTGTCAAAGAGTGATTTAGATAAAAAGAACGCCAAGTCGGTCGGGGAAGGCAACCATAAACAGAGTCCGGATAAAGATCGCAAAGCCCTGAGATGGATGGGTTTCGGGATTGAGTTTGTAGGCGTGCTGGCCATATTTAGTTACGGCGGCTGGTGGGCCGACCAGAGGTTAAAGCATGACTGGCCCTGGTTGATGTTGATAGGTTTTGGTTTGTCATTTATGGGGATGATGTATTTGTTGTATAAAGAGACGTCTGATTTGCGTAAGTAACGATTAATAAAGGCTTTTTGAGTAAAATATCATTTATTTACGACCTGCTGGTCGATAAAAAGGTCGAATATTTGCCGACAGATTTGCTAAAGCTCAGCGGACAGGCCGTTTTATTAGTATTGATAATTGCGTTGTTGACAGCGTGGCCTTGTTGGCATTTTAGCGGTGAGCAGGGTATGACGGCGCTGGTACTGGCGGCGGGAGTGTGTTTGGTATCCAGCTGTATAAGCCTGGCGCCGCTGTTGATAGCGGTAAGACGTCGGGCCGACTGGCTGGCGCAGGCCTGCCTGGGCGGGACGGTAATCAGGCTGCTATTGACCTTGTTTATCGGAACGCTGGTTTATTTTACCTTCAAGCCGCCCATGATGACCTTCGCCTTGAGCGCGGCGGCGTTTTACCTGGGACTGTTGGCCTGGGAAACCAAGGTTGCCGTCGGTTTTATAAGGGTGTATTATTCGAGATTGCCATCGACGGAGAGCGAGCAAGAACAAGCTAATTTTAATAATAAGGATATAAAACGTAGTTCGTAAATGAATCCGACCGCTACGATATTAGCTTCCGACAATCCGTTGAGCCATGTAGTTCAGCATGATTTACATTGGGGATTGCCCTTTACTGTTACCAATCACATGTTGATGGTCATTTTAGCGGCGATTTTGATGCTGATTATTCTGCCGGTGATCGCACGGCAGCGTTCGATGGTGCCGAGAGGATTGCGAAACTTTTTTGAAAGCATCTGCGTGTTTATTCGCGAGGAGGTGGCCCGGCCCGTATTGGGGCATAATACCGACAGGTTCATGCCCTATCTGTGGACCACATTTTTCTTTATATTATTCTGCAATCTGCTAGGATCGCTGGACAGTATGGTTTATACTTTGTCCGGGGAAAAATTACAGCACTATGGGGGAACGGCGACCGCCAATATCTGGATCACGGGGACTTTGGCGGGATTTGCCTTTATCATGATCCATTTTTCCGGTATTCGGGAGCAGGGATCCTGGCAATATATAAAAAACTTTATACCCCATGTTCCCTGGCCTTTGATACTTCCCATGTACTTTTTGGAGCTCATAGGCGCCGCGGTGAAGCCTTTTGCGTTGGCGATTCGATTATTTGCCAACATGATGGCGGGCCATACGGTGATCGGGGCTCTGATGGGTCTGGCGGTGGTTTCGGGAAACCTGGCGGTGGGGGGGGCTACAGTTATAGGGTGCGTGGCGGTTAGTTTGCTGGAGTTGTTTGTGGCCTTTTTGCAGGCTTATATTTTTACGTATTTGACGACGCTGTTCATTGGCATGGCGGTTCATCCGGAACACTAGAGCGCCTTTTAACTCAAGGGAGAATAAATATTACTAAATGACTAGGAGGTCAAAAAAATGTTTGATCCAACCATCCTGGCACAGGGAACTCAATTGTTCGGCGAATTTGGTCTGGGCATTCTGGGTGCGGCGGTAGGGAGCGGCTTAGTGGTTATGGGCGCCGCCAAGGGTATCGGCCATATAGCCGGCAATGCGGTAGAAAGCATAGCTCGTCAGCCAGAGGCGGGCGGTAGAATTTTTACCAGTATGATTATTTCTGCGGCATTAATTGAAGGCTTTACCTTCTTTGCCCTGGTGGTCTGCATGCTGGCAGCGATGAATCTTGGTAAATATATTGATGATGTGTTAAAAGTAGCTGGTTAATTAAAGATTTACTTTTCACAATCCAAAGAACAGGGAGTAGGCCATGCAACGGCGATCCTTGATATGGTTTTTATGTGTGCTACTGATGCCGGCGGCGTATCTTTTTGCTCAAGAAGGGCGCCAGGAGCAAGGTCCGGTTCGCACCCAGGATGCGGCCCATCCCCAAGATACGACTGACCACGGGGAGGATGAGGGCGCCCCTGATATATTTGCGGGCGGATGGTATAATGTGATACTCACGCTGGCAGTATTCATCGTGCTATTGGCGGTGTTGGGCAAGTGGGCGTGGGGTCCGATTTTGTCGGGGTTGCAAAAGCGGGAGGAACATATCCGCCAGTCGATAGAAGAGGCGGAGAAGGCCCGGGCCGACGGCGAGAAGGCGTTGGCGGAGTATAAGGAGAAGCTGGCGGAGGCGCAGGAGGAGGCCCAGACAATTATAGATAAGGGTCGGACGGAGGCGTTGCGGCTGGCGGAAGATTTCAAGCAAAAGGCCCAGGCCGAGGGGCAAAATCTACGTAATCAGGCCCAGCGTGACATTACCTCGGCCAAGGACCAGGCACTCAAGCAGATATACGATCAGACGGTAAATCTGGCGGTGGAGATGGCCGGGAGGATCATCAGCAAGGAACTAACCCCGGCGGATCACCGTGATTTGCTGCAGGAGTCTCTGGGGAAGCTGCAAGGCGACGACGACAGATATAAGCGATAAAAACGAGAGTATTTTTAAGACGTTGGGAAGAAGATCGGGAAGGAGATTCTTCGCTGTGCTCAGAATGACGATTGGCAGGCATTAATTTAGGCGAAGAAAGACAAGGTGAGATTAAATTGGCGGTAGATGAGCGACAGGCGGTGGCGGAGGTTTATGCGGAGGCGTTATTCGAGCTGGCTTTGGAGCGACAGGAGACCGAACAAGCGCGTCAGGAGTTAGTTCAGTTAGCCGCGTTGATTAAAAGCCAGCGGGAATGGGCTTTGTTTCTGGAGTGTCCCGGGGTGCACCGCAGCGAAAAAGGGGTGGTTATCAGACGGGTGTTCACCGGCAAGCTGAGCGATTTGATGATAGATTTTCTGTCGGTCCTGGCGGAAAAGGATCGGCTGGCGGCGTTGACGGCGATAGAGAAATGCTACGGGGAGCTGGAAGATAAACACGCCGGCCGCGTCAAGGGTAAACTGGTTACTGCGGTGGAACTGGATCAGCGAGAACAGATCCGCCTGACCGAGCAGATCGGCCGGGCCCTGCGCAAGACGGTCGCGCTGCAGAGCCGCTGCGATCCGTCGATTATCGGGG
>LJUC01000083.1 GCA_001303695.1 Phycisphaerae bacterium SM23_30 | reverse complement strand
ATGGGCGCCATGTCGTTTTCCAGCCAGTATTGCCGGATATAGCGGACCACTGCAAGATGTTTCTCAGTGAGTTCTCCGGTGCCGTCCTGGTGGGCGAAGAGTTGGGCGACCTGTTCGTTCCAGAGTTCGGGCTGCTGCAAAAAACCATCGCCGTCCACTTCAAATACTTGTCCTTCGATTTCCAATGTCGGCATAAACTAAGTTCCTTTCATAAACCTAAACTAAATTTTATTACTATTTTGCCACAGAGGTTACAGAGGTCTCAATCTTCTTTGCCACGGCCTGTTTCATTTTTTCCAGGGCCTGTAAGAGGACCTTTTGCGGGCAGCCGAAATTTAAGCGCACATAGCCGGGTCCCTCATAATCCCGGCCGTCGGAGAGCCCCACGCCGGCGTTTTCAAAGAACCTGATAGGATCGGCTTCGTTTAATAGACTAACATCAACCCAGGCCAGATAAGTCGCCTCGATATGATCCATAGATAAAAGGGGAATTTCGTTTTTAATAAATTCGGCGATTAAATCGCGGTTTCGCCGTAGATATTTGATTAGCTGCCGGCGCCAGTCTTCACCGTGCTGATAGGCGGCGCGGGCGGCGATCAGGCCCAGAACATTACAGTCAGGCAGGTGATCTCGGCGGAGGCGGCTGAACTTCTGGCGGATTTGGTCGTTGGAGATAACCGCCAGGCCGCAATTGAGACCCGGGATATTAAAGGTTTTACTGGGGGCCAGCAAGGTGATGGTGTTTTGGGCGATTTCTTCACTGAGGAGGGCGGTGGGGACGTGATTAATATCGTCCAAGATCAAATCGCAGTGAATCTCGTCGGAACAGACGACAATGTCGTTTTCCAGGCAGATTTCAACGATTGCTTTTAATTCCTCAGCGCGATATTCCCTTCCGACGGGATTATGAGGATTACAAATAACGCACAATTTTGTGCGGGAATTGAGTGCCTGTTTGAATTTTTCGGGATCCATATAGAATCGGTTATCCCCACGACTCAAAGGCACGCTTTTGAGGGTTTGGCGGGAGAGCTTGGGGGCGATTAGGAATGGGGGATAGGCGGGAACGAAGCACGCGACTTCGTCGCCCTCCCCCCCCGTACAGCGGCAGGCTAAATTCAACCCCGGCACCAGGCCTGGCAGCCATACGATCCAGTGAGGATCCACGTCCCAGTCATATAATAATTTCAACCTGTCAACCACGACTTTGATAAGTTCGCCCTGGACCGCCGAGTAGCCGAAGATGCCGTGGTTAACGTGTTGATGCAGGGCTTCGATCACCTGCGGCGGGCAGCGGAAATCCATATCCGCCACCCACATGGGCAGGATGTCGCGGCCGGCGTATTTATCCCATTTCAAGCTGCCGGTGTTACGCCGATCAACAATATTGTCAAAGTCATACTTCATGCCTATTGGTTTTTCATAATATATTTATGAAATCCCATTTCCTTTCCCCTAAAAGCGTATTTTAACGAAAAATACCGTGTTTCACAAGAGCAAAAAGGTTAAAAACATTGAAACCTAAATCTGGTTTTAAGGTTTATACATAAGTAAAATTTAGAAGGATTATTGCTATAAAGTAATTTGCCAAAATAAGTTTGAGCGATATAAGTTGTTGTAAATCAATCTCTTAGGCGTTATTTTGCCGGGGATAGGTTGTTTTCGGCCGAAAGTAGCGTTTCGTTACCGGAACCGCTGCGAAAACCCTCCAGGTCAACACTAACATATGTAAAGCCCTGCTTTTTAAAAAATGCCGCGATTTGCTCCCGCTGATGGTCATGCAAAAGCTCTGCGATTTTTTCGGCCGGCACCTCGATCCGCACCAAATTGCCGTGATGACGAACCCGAAGTTGTTGAAAGCCCATTCCCCGGAGAAACTCTTCTGCTTCTTCGATTTGTTTTAATCTTTCCGGGGTAATCTCCAGTCCATAAGCCATTCTGCTGGCCAAACACGGCTGGGCAGGTTTATCCCAGGTGGCCAATCCCAACTTTTTACTCAGGGTACGTATATCATCTTTGCTCAGGCGCGCCTCTTCCAGCGGGCTGCGTACGTCCCATTGTTGGGCGGCTTTGAGTCCGGGGCGAAAATCGGATAAATCGTCCGCATTCGTTCCGCATAGTACCGCCTCATAACCTAGTTGTTCGGCCAAATCCTTCAGCAGCTTATATAACTCTACCTTGCAGTAGTAGCATCGTTGGGGGGGGTTGCTCCGATATTCAGGATTATCCATTTCCCGGGGATATACAAGTCGCAGTTCGGCTCCTAACTGCTGGGCTATATCAACGGCATGTTGTTGTTCTCTTTGAGCCAATGATTCACTTTGGCCCATGCAGGCCAGCACGTTCTCTCGACCTAAACAATCCAGGGCCGCCTTTAGCAAAAAAGTACTATCAACGCCGCCGGAATAGGCCACGATCACTTTCTTATACGATCGCAGTATTTCCTGCAATCTCTGGTAGCGTGCTTCCAGAGTTTGATTAACATCCTGTTTGGCGGACTGATCCATCTGATTTATCCGCTATGACAAAAATGACTTCATCGGCAAAAAAGTTCGGCAGTAAACGCACCTGCCGGCCGGTCCTGCTCGAAATCGGAATTCGTTTTACCAAACGTGCTTTTAACTGTTCGCGCACAAAATCCTCAAAATCCAATATTGACATATAGTTAACTGATTCATCGGGCTTGTCAAACCAGGTGTAGGGCAGGTTCTTCCATACCGGCGCTCGACCTTTGAAGGTAAATTGCCATCGACCTCGCCAATAGGCAAAATTCGGAAAGCTCACAATCAACTGTTCGCCCACCCGCAGCAGCTCCCGCAAAACCGACGGTACTTGCCTAATTACCTGCAGCGTCTGACTGAGAACTACGTAATCATAACTTTTGTCCGCGAAGATGCTCATGCAGTTATCCAGATTATACTGCACCACGCTTACGCCTGACTCTGCGCAGGTAACTATATCCTCTTCCCCCAGCGTCACGCCCATGCCGCGAATATTTTTTTCCTTTTGCAGCAGGGCCAGCAACTGACCGTCTCCGCAGCCCAAATCCAACACCGTGCTGTCAGGCTCGATCAGCCGGGCGATCTGGCGATGGTCCACTCGTTCGCCCGTAAATATGCTTCCGGGTCCGTACCAGTGGTATGTCGCTGTTTCCGGACGGGCTCTGCTCTCCGCTGAGACGCTCACTTGAATGCCCGGTTTATCGGATTGCAGTCTCTCGTGTGTCTGGCGGAGAAAACCGCTGATCAGGCGACTCTGTACCTTGGTCTCCAGTAAAAACGAGTCATGCCCATAAGGACAATTAATATTGCAGTAAGATACGTCCTTATCCGCTGTCAATAAGGCGTTGACTAATTCCTGGCTTTGCCGGGGTGGAAAGAGCCAGTCGGAATTGAAACTGATCACCAGAAATCGACTTTTCGTTCGGCTCATCGCCTCGTGGAGGCATCCGTACTGCCGAACCAGGTCAAAGTAATCCATCGCCTTGCTGAAATAAAGGTAGGTGTTCGCATCAAAGCGATCCACGAAAAGGCTGCCCTGATGATCCAGATAGGTCTCTACGCTGAACTCATTCTCAAAATCGTAGCGGTAACCCTGACTTTGTCGCAGCCGCCGGCCGAATTTGGTATGCATCGCTTCTTCGGATAGATAAGTAATATGACCCACCATGCGGGCCACCGCCAGCCCCCCGGCAGGGTATCTACTGGTGCGATAATATCCCCCCTCCTGGAAGTTTTCATCCCGCAGTATCGCGTTTCGTCCCACCGCATCGAACGCGATCCCCTGGGCGCTGAGCCGTGCCGTAGTGGCGATCGGCAGCGCCGCCGCCACCTGATCCGGATAACGTATCGCCCAGTCCAAAACCTGCATCCCGCCCATACTGCCGCCGGCTGCCGCCAGCAGTTTCTCGATCCCCAGATGCTCCACCAGCCGCCGCTGCACCTCCACCATGTCGCTGATGGTGATCATCGGAAAACTCAATCCATAAGGTTCCTTTGTCGCCGGGTTGATACTGCTTGAACCTGTCGTACCCATGCATCCACCCAGACAGTTGGAGCAAATGATGAAATAACGCTCCGTATCGAAGGCCTTGCCCGGACCGACCATAATGTCCCACCAGCCGCACTTGGTATCGTCCGGCTTATGTCGGCCTGCCGCGTGAGCGTCTCCCGAGAGAGCGTGCAGCAGCAAAATGGCATTGTCCCGTTGATCGTTTAACCGGCCATATGTCTCATAAACCACCTCGATCGGACCCAAAGACTCACCGCACTCTAAACGCAGCTTATCTTCTCCCTTAAAGAATTTGACATATTGGGTCTGAACCAGACCGACGGAACCCTCTTCCGCAGCCTGCCCCTTGTTTTCTGAACTTGGCGGGGCTTCTCCCGGTTGCAATAGATCGCGATCCCGGCTTATTTCAAATTTATTGTTATGTTCCGGTCCCGATTTCACGTAACTTATGATCCTCTGGTTTCCAAGCCCATATTTTCAAATATCATGGTAAACGATTAACTTGGTTTATTACTTATGCTAAATGTTATAATTATCCTTACATTCATTTGAAAATCAACCATATTTACATCCTGTCGGGATCATCCATGCCAAAGTGATAAGTTTTTCTTTTACGGCTTATCTACATGATGATCTCCACCTGATTTATTCTAAATTATTTAATATGCTTGCCAAAAACAAATGAATTTTCTAACCTAGTGGCTTTTGAGGTAAATATGAAAAATTTCCAGGCGATTATCTTCGATCTTGACGGCACCTTGATCGACACCCTCCGCGATATTGCCCTAAGCGTCAATCAGGCCTTGGAGAAATTTAACTTGCCCATTCACCCGGTGGACTCCTACCGCCTGAAAGTCGGCAATGGCGCCTGGATGACAATCTCCCGCTCCCTTGGGGACGATAAACAGCATTTGATAGATAAGGTCCTGGAACTGCAGAGAAATTACTACGATGAGCATTGTTTTGATCACACCCGTCCTTATCCGGGTATCCCGGAAATGCTCCGCGATCTGAAAAAGAACCACTTCAGATCAGCCGTCCTTTCCAATAAGCCGGATCACTTTACCAAGCGGCTCGTCAACCATTTTTTCGCTGCCCACTTATTCGACTTTATCCGCGGCCAACTACCCGACGTCCCCCTAAAACCTGATCCCGCCGCTGCCTTAGCCATTGCCGATCAGTTTGGCGCCGCTCCCGAACGGATCGTTTACCTGGGCGATACTGCCGTGGATATGCTGACCGCCCGTGCCGCCGGCATGTTCGCCATAGGTGCTGCCTGGGGCTTCCGTGATTGCTCTGAACTCGTAAATAACGGCTGTCAGACTATCATTGACCACCCCTCCCGATTAATCCAATTTCTAAAGAAATAACCTTCTCAAATTAGTCAATATAGTATGTTACCGACAAATGCGCAAAGCCTGTCCATAACTCCGAATAAGGATCAATAATCCGGATATCCCCAAATAAAACCGCCACCTTAACAAATTTTAATTCAATTTGAGGTCTTCTTGGGGGCTTTTTCCTGGATCTTTGCCAGGTCTTTAAGACTACTTTTTGCTTCCTGTAGCAAATAGTTCTGCCATTGATTCAATTCTAAAACACTTCCAATCAATTTCTCTAAAGCCTGAACGGTATTGGGTGTAAATGAAACACTCTGGCGTTTTGTTCTTTTTTTACTTTTTTTCGCCGATTTTCTCGATTTTGATGCAGCCATGATTTGCCCCTAATGTTAAACTATTATAAATTAAGAAGTTTTAATCCTTGACTTAAATTATTGTTTTGCCATAATATACGCTTTCATGAATATCTTTTTGAAAGAACCATGATAATAACATATAATATTCATATTTGCGAATATGTCAAGCAATAATTTCGCATTTGCGTATTTATGTCGAAAAAACTTGATGTAAATGCTATCATTTCCCGTATTTGCCTCCTCCGGGAAAAATACGCTGGAAAAAGAGGTAAAGCCTTATTTGCTAATGCTTTAGGGATAAGCCCCTCTACTTATAACTATTATGAACAGGATCGATTGCCGCCGATTGGGGTACTTTGGTCCATCTGCCGGCTTACGGGTGCCGATATTCAGTGGTTGCTCACAGGTAAACATGATGAAACTACCGAATTAACGCCAAACGCTATTCCGGCAAATTTACAGACAAAAATCATGAATTTATTACAAAAAGACCCCAAATCCGCTATTGCTGTGGAGGCATTTGTAGATTTGCTTCAACAAAAAACTGATTTCGAGAACAATCTCCCCGAAGCGGTCGCTTCCGCAGATTTAAGAAAGCCCGCTTGGCTGCCCATACTTGGTCGCACGGCTGCCGGCATTATTCATTTTTGGCGGCAGGACGATGGGCGACCGCCTGATGTGACCGAGTTAGCTCAGGTTATTAAAAAACATCAGCAGCGCCAATATAGACAGCTTAGCCCGGACGACGTATGTACCGATTTATCTTTGCCCGAAATACCGCCTTTAGATATTTCTTCGGTGACCCTGGTGCAATTGAACGAGGTGGGAGATGACGGCGTAAGTGAATTTGTCGAATGCCGCGACATCACCTCCAGTTTTCCCGACGCTTTTGCGTTACGCGTCGATGGGGACAGCATGGCCCCTCGCATTAATGATGGCGACATCGTGGTACTCAGTCCCTCCGTTCTTGCGCGCGATGGCGCCTCGGCCGTTGTCAAACTCCGCCACCAGATCGGTGTGACCTGTAAGATCATCCGTTACAGCGGCGATCAGGTTCATTTGATCGCCGCCAATGAAAATTTCGATACCAAAGTTTATAATCTCGACCAGATCCTCTGGTCCCTGGCGGTGCTGTGGAGAATTCGTCTATTAAAATAGATTTCTGTCGAGATGCATATAACATACATAAAAAATAGATATTTTTAAGGAGATTATTGATGATTATATGGTTTATTCGAGCGGTATTTATTCTGGTATGCGCCGGTATTATTATGAGTGGCACTTTTGAAGTGGGCGAACCGTCATCCATCCCTGTAGCTATTGCCGCGGCGGTGGCCTTGGTTTTGATTGGATTATCGGTTGATCTA
Source organism: Phycisphaerae bacterium SM23_30 (assembly GCA_001303695.1). GTDB lineage: Bacteria > Planctomycetota > Phycisphaerae > Sedimentisphaerales > SM23-30 > SM23-30. The sequence goes on along the minus strand of LJUC01000083.1, from coordinate 8,640 downwards.
TTTGTCAGAAGAAAAAGCATCACCGCTCTGACGGGAATCTTTTTCGGCTTGCTTATGGGCGCCTTGGTCGGGGCCGGCTTCAATTACGTTGTTAATCTACTTTTCGACATCTTCGCCACCAGTCGAGGTCCGGATGTCTTGATCTTCAAGGACGTTATTAATATGATTGTTACGACGATATGTTGTTATTTAAGCGTTGTCTTCGTTATGCAGTCCAAAGATGATTTTCGCTTTATCATCCCTTATGTCGAGTTTAGCAAGCAGGCCAAGGGCGCCATCCCTCTGGTTTTGGATACTTCCGTCATCATAGACGGCCGCATCGCCGATATTGCCGAAACGCGAATATTGACTTCACCTTTGGTCGTACCCCGCTTTATCCTCAACGAATTACAAAACATCGCTGATTCGGCGGACCGCCTGCGCCGCAATCGGGGACGTCGGGGCCTGGATATCCTCAATAAAATGCAGAGTAATAAAAATATTGATATTAGTATTGAGGATGTAAATTTGAGTTCTCGCGAACGTTCCGAGCCGGTCGATCACAAGCTGGTATCGACGGGAAAAATACTCGGCGGCAAAGTCGTCACCAATGATTATAATCTCAACAAGGTCGCCAGTCTGCGCGGCGTCGAGGTTATCAATATTAATGACCTCGCCAATGCCCTCAAGCCTGTGGCCTTGCCCGGCGAACCCATGAGCGTCAAGATCGTCAAAGACGGGGATCAGTCCGGTCAGGGCGTGGGTTATATGGAGGACGGCACCATGGTTGTGGTTGAGAATGGTGATAAATTTTTACATCAGCAAGTCGATATAATCGTTACTTCCGTGCTGCAGACCTCCGCCGGCCGTATGATTTTCGGTAAAACTGATGATATCTCTACCCCCTCCCGAAGTGATAATCGTCCTCATGCTCAACGCCGTCATCACAATAATACGCGCTCACATCCCCGATCAACTCGTTGACAATTATAAATTGCATTTACCACCGGGTCGGGATTGGGAATGGGAAATTCATCAAGATTTGTGGTAGGCCCACATGCGCCAAGGTGTTTTCTGAAAAATACAATAGCCTTTTTTAGCTAATATCCAGAAAAATTGGTACCCATTACAATAGTTAAAAAAATTTATGTTTAGTTGTTCTTATTGTCGATATAATATACCTAACAAAAGCCAAACAGGTATTGAGTTTGCCGATCTTGTTCGCCGTCAAGGGCTCGGCTTAGGAACATCTATAATGCAGCTATTAAATACGCGAAAATTACCAGCGCCTGTAGTTAAGTTTGGTCCGGGTGGGGATTATCAACACCCATGGCCTGCGGCTGATTCGGTTTTAGGTGACCAGGAACTTGGTTTTTTTGGCCTGATTGGCAATATACTTGGGCTTGTAGCAACCGCTGGGGTGCGTACTTATCAAGCCTTAGTCGATAAGATCCGGCCCCGGTACGCCCATACATCATCGGTAGGCCCAAATTATAAATTAATATCGCCAAGTATGTTTGCCGCTGCGACTCTTGGCTCGTGTTGTTCCGTTAACTTATGGAGAGACTCAAATGTGCCCGGCAAAGCGAAAAAACCTTTCCCACTCCGCCATCCTGACTCCCAGACAATTACAGATTCTGCAATTAATCGACGATTATCGCCGCAGTTATGGTTGTTCCCCGACTTTGCAGGAGTTGGCCCTCAAATTGCAGCTAAGCAAAGTCACCGTCTTCGAGCACGTCGAATCCCTCGTCCAAAAAGGAATCTTACGCCGCTGGCCCAACAAGGCACGCTCTTTGACGATTAATCCGGTTTTCAAATTACCCCCCTCAGGCAGACTCGGCTTATCGGAAACCTCTATCCCGGCTTTGTCTGACGAAGGAAGTTTCCCCCTGGTGGGCGTCATCGCCGCTGGAAGACCTTTTGAAGCGCTTGAAAATCCCGACACCCTCGATTTGTCGGCGACTTTCAAAACCGAGGCCCCGGTCTTCGCTTTACGTGTCAGCGGCGACAGTATGATCGACGAGCAGATCCGCGACGGTGATTACGTGCTGGTGGAAAAAACCACCCAACCCCGGGACGGCCAAATTGTGGTGGCGTTATTAGACAACGGCGAAGCCACCCTGAAAAAATTATATCGCCAGGGCCGCCATTACCGTCTGGAAGCAGCCAACCCGGCCTACGAGCCCCTCTGCACCGATCAGCTCAACATCCAGGGCGTTCTCATCGGCGTCATCAGAAAATATTGACTTTTAGACTGTCATGCTGCGCGAAGCTAAGCATCTGTCTTTGGAACAGGATTTTTACTCGCTGTGCGGGTAAGATACTTTCCCTTCGGCTGCCCTCTGGGCTAAAGGCCTTTTGCGCACAGAATGACAAGTTGTATATGTTATTGTTAATAAAAAACTTATATAAAAACCAGTCAAGTTGAGAAATTAGCAGAAAAGCTAAGAAATAGTTATTTCCAGACACCGTCGAGGGGGGTGCGGCAATCGGGACAGCGGCCGTCGATAAGGCGGTTTTTCTCTATATTATAACCAATTCTGACGATTAGTTCAGCGTGGCATTCGGGGCAGAAGGTGGTTCCGCCATCGGGAGTGATTACGTTTCCGATATAGACGTATTTCAAGCCTTCGGTCAGGGCTATCTGGCGGGCCTTTTCCAGGGTTTGGGCCGGGGTGGGGGGCAGGTTCAGCAGTTTATGGTAGGGATGAAACCGGGAGAAATGGAGCGGTGTTTCTGGGCCCAGGTTTTGTCTGATCCAGCGAGATAATTGCTGCAGCTCATCATCGCTGTCGTTCAGGGTGGGAATGATCAAATTGGTCACTTCCACCCAGACACCCATGGTCTTGGCCAATACTAACGCCTGCTGGACCGGTTTGAGGGTGGCCTGGCAGATATCGCGGTAAAAGGCGTCATTAATGCTTTTCAAGTCAATATTAGCAGCATCCACGAACTGCAGTAGTTCCTGCCAGGGCTCGGGGTTGATATAGCCGGCCGTCACCAGCACGTTTCGGAGGCCAGCTTGATGGGCCTGTTTGGCGGTATCAAGGGTGTATTCATAGTAGATAATCGGTTCGGTGTAAGTATAAGCGATAGAAGGACATTCGTTCTGCCGGGTAACTCTAATGAGTTGATCGGGGGGAAGGGGGTAGGCTTGAGTGTCTTCCGGGTTGGCCTGGGAAATTTCCCAATTCTGACAGTTGCGGCAATGCAGATTACAGCCCACCGTGGCTATCGAAAGTATCCCCGAGCCAACCAGAAAGTGAAACAGTGGTTTTTTCTCGATGGGGTCGATACTGACGCTGCAGGGATAGCCATAGACGACCGAGGTGAGGGTGCCGTCGAAATTAACGCGGACGCGGCATTCACCGCTCTGGCCCGGTGCTATGAGGCAGGCTTTTGGACATAATTGACACTGAACCAACATAGCCATCACCAAAATTGTTATCTGTGCGCGTTTTATACGCCAACACAAATATATTAGCCCATTCTGGAAAAAATTCCAGATCCGATATTTACTAAAAGTTAATTTGGTAAGGTGGCACAATAAAAAGGAGAGGATATTTATGATACAACCGGACTTTTGCAAGACTTTAGATGTAAGATACAGTTTACCTGATATTGCATCGTTGACTTTGGGTGACTGCTTAGATATTATATTCACCGACCTAAAAGGACGTTATTTATGTCGGCCCAGGGCACCCAAGGGTGTTTTCGGGGCACCGGGAGAATTTACATAAACCCTTGTAGATTAATGATTTGCCCGAGTGGCGGAACTGGCAGACGCTGGGGACTTAAAATCCCCTGATCTTTTGATCGTGAGGGTTCGAGTCCCTCCTCGGGCAGTAAGGTTAACGGATGACTTTAGATACGGGAGATCAAGGATGATAAGGAAAGCAAGTCTTTTTTTATTGGTGTCTGCAGTTGGGATTATCTTGGGTTGCAAGGCAAAAAACGAACTACCGCCGCCTTTAGATTACTATCGGCCTTTACCGCCCGGGGAGTCGGCCCTGCGTAAGATAACCGATCCGGCTGAAATTCCTGATTTTACGCCGGGCTGCTTCGATCTATATGGCCTGCAACGAGGCATCGCCAACAGTCTGAATTTTCTCAGCAAACCCTCCAGTGAGCGTTTTTTTCCTTGTGGAGAGATTACCCACGATCATGCCGTAGCCAGTCTGGAGGTCTTCGATGAGTTGCTGGCTTCGAATTTAACCCAAGAACAACTAAACACAGCTATCCGAGAGAAGTTCGACGTTTACATATCCGTGGGATGCGACGACCAGGGAACGGTCTTGTTTACGGGCTATTATACACCGATTTTTAACGGCTCACCGGAGCGTACCAGCCGTTTCCGGTATCCCCTCTACCGACAGCCGGAAGACCTGATGAAAACCGTCGATGGTGAAATTCTAGGCCGCCGTCGGCCGGATGGTTCAATTGCTCAGTATCCCCCCCGCCAGGAAATTGAGTCTTCCGGCATGCTCAATGAAAGTGAGCTGGTATGGATGGAAGATCCCTTCGAGGTGTATGTGGCCCATGTACAAGGTTCGGCTCGGTTGCGCATGCCCAACGGCAGATTAATCACAATAGGCTACGCCGCCAATAATGGCCATGAGTATCGCAGTATCCAACTGGAGTTGATCAGTGACGGCCAGATACCTGCTGATCGGATGAGCCTTTCAGCGATGATTGAATTTTTCAAAACCCACCCCAGCCTAGTCGCCGAATACACCCGGCGCAATCCGCGGTTTGTCTTTTTCACGGAGACCGAGGGAGATCCCCGGGGCAGCATCAATGAGCCGGTCATTACGCTGCGAACCATTGCCACGGATAAAACAATTTTTCCTCCGGCCGGCGTCACTTATATTGATACGAAACTGCCCCGGGTAATAGTGAAAGATCAGATCGGCATTATGCCTTACCGCGGTTTCGCCCTGGATCAGGACACCGGCGGCGCCATTCGAGCCCCCGGCCGCTGTGACGTCTATATGGGCACCGGCGACCAGGCCGGCATGCTCGCCGGCCAAACCTACCAGGAAGGGCGGATGTACTATCTATTTCAAAAGCAATAATAGTAAACCAGGAATTGAACGAATAGCACGCATAGAAGAAAAGCAGCACTTTAATTTAAACATAGTACTCGTTGATTACTCTCCCCGACTTGACGTCGGGGGCTAATTTGATGAACAAGGTCGCGTCAGGGGGGGGTGTCATGCTTGTGCTTGCACAAGCATGTTCAATCTTACGAAACGTACCAAATCCAACTTGAAGACTGCATGTTTGTATATGTCTTTTTTGGGCAAATTCGATCCGCAGGATCGTCCTGAAAAATAGCCCGGCGATAGATCGCCGGGTCGGAGGGCAAAAGATCTGAAAGTCCCGTAGGGACGATTGGGAAAAACTTCGACATTGGCATTATTTATTTTTGGATTATATGATGATAATGTTCCGGATCGGTATCTCCCTCCGTGTTAAATAACAGGATGCGGGAGTTTTTATTAAGGCCTAATCGCAATTTAAGGTCGGCATAATCATCATTTTCAAGCAGCATTAAGAGCAATCCCAGTCCTACAGCCCCGGAGGCACCAGATACAATTTTAGGATCGTCACCAATTGGATAGGCAAAGGTTCGCATACCAGTTTCCGCAAACACATCGGCACATGATATAAAGAAATCAGCATAGTCTCTTAAAACAGGCCATGCAACAGGATTAGGCTGAGCGCAGGCCAAACCGGCCATCATGGTGTTCAAATCACTTTTTATCCGGCGGGCCCGTCCATCGGCATGACGGGCCGATTCCTGAAGACATGCGGCAGGGGCAGGTTCTACTACGGCAATTTTAGGCCGATCTTGTCCCAGCTGATTTGTATAATATCCCACCGCCGAACCGGAAAAGGACCCCACGCCGCCCTGAATGAAAATATGCGTAGGAGGGTCAAAACCCTGTTCCGTTAACTGATCTCGAACTTCGTTGAATATGGCGGTATATCCCTGCATAATCCAGACAGGTATTATTTCATAACCTTCCCAGCCGGTGTCGGCGATGATTTGGAAACCTGTTTGGGGGGCGATTTTCTTCACCAGATCGATAGTATCATCATAATTTTCCTCGGTCTGACGAACTTCAGCCCCCAACTGTTCAAGCTTTGCTTTGCGGCCGGCAGCGGCGCCTTTGGGTACATAAATCACCGCCCTTTGACCGAATTTTTGCGCCGCCCAGGCCAGCCCGGTTCCATGATTACCTGAAGTGCCCGTAGTGAAGGTCAACAACCCTAAACGAGACCTGATCGTAGAAAGCAGGTTTTGCGACGGTGATACATCCCGGATATTGATGCCTAATTTTTCCGAGATGAACTTACCCAGCGCAAAGGAGCTGCCGGTGACCTTAAACGCCTTCAGGCCGAAACGATAGGATTCGTCTTTAACCAGAATATCTCGCACCCCCAGCTTCTTCGCCAAATCCTTCAGGGAATACAAGGGCGTAGGTTGATATTCCGGAAACTTCCGCAAAAAACCCCGGGCAATTTCCGAGCATTCCTGGGAAAAATTCTTTACATCAAATTTTTCAAATGTTGCGTCTCTGGCACGCAGATTTATATAATAAGAAATATTTGTTGTCATTAAACAGATATGTTTTTAACAGAGTCAACGCCTTAATAATAGATCTGTTTTTTTGGCAATTCGGGTTTAATACTTACCAGCGGCGGGGAGCAATACAGACCGACCATGGCGATAGTCGGGCATGCCCGGGCCTGCAGAATTCTTAGACGTATTTTGTCGGTCTTTACCGCTTCAAATCGGAAGATGCGCCGATAGCCGATGGTCGTTCCCTGAGCAATGGTCCGCCAATTTCCCTTAATCCAGGCATCGACCGCAAAGCTTTCCACGCGCTGGCCGAGGGGGATATATTCCATTATTTTGATATTGTCGAACAGCTGGGGCCTCTCCAGATTAATCTCCAGGGCGGCGGTAGTAAGGCCGTCGTCGGTCGCCCAGTAGGTATGATAATCGTCATCGGTCACATTGGCAGCGGCGAACCGATGGCTATGGCCGCGGGTGTGATCGGCACTGGCAGCAGCGCCTTGGGCGATATTGCGGTCGAAGGTAGCACGGAGGAATCGGCCGAGTTGGACTAATTTTTCAACGTCGGTCTCGTGAAACAAGCCGCGGGGATCGGGCGGGATATTCAAAAGGAAATTACCGTTATTGCCCACCGAGGCGTAGTAGATATCCACCAGGCGTTCGAGACTTTTTACGCGCCGGTCGATACCCGGATAAAACTCATCCCGTTTGAAAGGGGACCAGTTCACTCTGCCGCTGCGGCCGGCCTCGTTGCCCACCCAGCGAACGTCCGGACCGGCGTCGCTGAACATACAGGCGCGGGGCTGGAGTTGCCGCACCAGTTGGTGGATTTCATCCCAAGGGTAATACGTTAATCGATCAATACGTGGTTCCTCGCGAGCCCCGCCATAATATCCGGTGCCGCCGTTGGCCCCATCGAACCAGACCTCGAAAATATCCCCGTAGTTTGTGAGCAGTTCAGTTAATTGGTTCTTGAAGTAGTCGATATATTCGGGTTTGCCGTAATCGGGGTGATTTCGATCCCACGGGGACAGGTAGAGGCCCAGTTTCAAACCATATTCCTTGCAGGCCTGAGCTAATTCCCTAACAACATCGCCTTGCCCATTTTTCCAGGGACAGTTTTTTACCGAATGCTCGGTGTAGTTACTGGGCCATAAGCAAAAACCGTCATGGTGTTTGGCAGTTAAGATTAAACCTTTCATGCCGGCCTGTTGGGCGGCTCGGGCCCATTGCCGACAATCAAGTTGGGTTGGGTTAAAAATCGCCGGCTTTTCATCCCCATAGCCCCATTCCTTGTTGGTGAAGGTATTGACGGTAAAATGGATAAATCCATAAAATTCCATTTGATGCCAGGCCATCTGCCGCTCGGAGGGCACCGGTTGCCAGGGCTCCGGAGCGGGGACGGTTGATAGTTCGCTTTGCGGTTGACAACCTGTGATGGAGATCGTACATAGCGCTACTGTCGCCAAAATAGCTTTTTTCAAAATCATCCTGTTATCGTGATTGATAATTTACCTTATGTTTTTTTGGATCTCATATTGCTTCTTAATAAACGGAATTCCGTTCACCATCCAGTCCGGGGCCTCTTTATCCTGTAGATAGTGATCGAAAAACCGTTTCATCCTGATCTGAAAATCCTCCTGGTTTTCTTTTTTGCCCAGGTGATGGCCTTCACCCGGATACGAAAGCAGGATAACTTCCTTACCCATCCGCCGGGCCGCATTATAGTATTCCAGACCCTGGTTCCAATCGACGGCCCCGTCCTCGGTGCCGTGCAGGATTAAAAAGGGCGTTTTTATATTAGCCGCCAGATGCACCGGCGATTGACTGCGATAGAGGTCAAAATGCGTCATGGGCGTAATGTCCAGCCCCATCCGCACCTGGCCCGTCTCGAAAATACCGTGATTATTGGAGCCGCTGCTCTTGTAAAGAATATTATACATGCTGAACATATTCGTCACCGGCGCCCCGGTTACCACACAGGTAAACATATCGGTCTGCGTCAAGATGTAAGAAGACTGATACCCGCCCCAGCTGTGCCCCTGCAGACCTATCCTTTTGGGATCGGCATA
>LJUC01000082.1 GCA_001303695.1 Phycisphaerae bacterium SM23_30 | reverse complement strand
CGTAACCTTAATAGTATTTCACATATTTTTCGGATATCCTCTTGGTCAATTTTAGTAACATAGTTATCGATAGTACAAACCCAATCTTCAAGTTCCTGGGATGAAGGCTTTGGCAATAGAGGAAAACTCCAAGGTACTTCATCATTGCCAGCGTCAGTAACGTTAAATTGAAATTGTATATTGGTTGCGTATCTGACACATTCCCATCCAGTTTTGTTTTTTTCCAGAGTAACACTGGCAACAGGTCGTCTTAACAAATTATAACCAAAGGGAAAATCACTTTTTTCATCCCCCACCAAAAAATTATAACAATCTTCAGAACGCCCTATTTCTATGGCTGAAATTGGAAACATACGGGGTATATGTCTAGCCACATCGATTAGTTCCAACAGTGTTTCATCATCGGGGTTTCCGATCAATAGGAATTTCTGTTTTAAGGGATGAAGATGTTGATCGGAAGGCTCAATGCCATATGAATAAGCCAAATTCCAAGTTCCCCTTACCGTACGCTCGACTCTAAAATTTGGTTTAGGTGCATATAAGATTTCATCCATGGGGATATAGCCCCGGGAATAAAAGACCTGTACCTTATCCGCGCCGAGTCTATTTATACCTTGAACATGGCTATGAAAATAACTCTTTTTCTGGTAATCGCGGGTAATCTTTCCCGCTGGATCAATGTTAATAACGCATCTTGGAACATTAGGCTCGGATCGATCACCCAGAGAAAAATCATCATTATATGCCGGCACTGTCTTTAAAATAGCTTCTATTTCCTCAGGTGTAAATTCTCCTACAACATCAAATTCACCTTTTTCCGCTATAACTTTTTCGTCATAGTTGAAGGGCCAATTACATTTCCAATCTACCTGTATCGGAAAAGTATCAGGTCTCCCTTTTAATCCAAGAGGTCGCTTATATTTGTATGTAACCCACAGACTCTTGTTTTTTTTATTGTCAAAACGTTTTAAAGATATTTCATAATCTTCAAACCGAAAGGGTCCTCCCATATGTTCGATGCCGCTTTGTTGATTATGCACTGACAGTGTCGCGCGGGCCAGATTGTTTGCCTCCTTTAGGGCATCATCCCATTCGTCGCCCGCAGCGAATATTGGGATTGCACAAACGGCGCCTATTAAGAAAAATATTTTTTGGTAATGTCTCATTTTTATTTCTCAGAATTACCTATTAAGAAAAATATTTTTTGGTAATGTCTCATTTTTATTTCTCAGAATTATAAAAGAATTTGATTATAATATATTTAACACCTGCCAATTGTTGTCTTAGAAAGCGCGTGGGGTACAGCCCCACCTTACAATTCAATGTTAGTTAATGTTTATGATAATCCGTCGGGGCCAATATGTCAAGGTTGTCGCAAGTGTATTTTTCATTGGGACTTACCGTGATTGATGGTCGGAAAAAAGCAGGGCGATCCCTTTTTATGACGGCGACAATCGGGGCGGGGGGGGAAAATATTTTGGTGGCAGGAGGGGTGATCGGCGATAGAATAACGAAGGATAATCACCCCAAAGGGCGCAAAGAGATGAAAATGGAAGATAGAGACTAAAGAACCAAAGTTTGGCAAGATTGACTTTGAGCATGTTGGCGCAGGCACAAGGAAGACAGCAGATGAGAGATAATATGGGCGGCGGCCAAGTGATTCGAGAAAGCGGTGGATTTGCTCTGGTGGAGGTGCTGCTGGGCAGTTTGCTGCTAGCGGTGGGGGCGGTGATGATTTGCGGCTTGTGTCGTCGCTGCGTGATCGACAGTATGCGGGGGGTGGAATATGAGCAAGCGGCGCGGCTGGTGGACGAATGCCTGGACGAGGCGGCGGCAACGGATATTTTGACAGAGTTAATTGTTTCAAGAGAAATTGAAGGGGATTTCGGGGATCGTTATCCGAATTATCGTTATGCGCTGGAGCTGAAGGCGACGGATCAGGCTGACCTGTATGAGGTCACGGCGACGGTGAGCTGGGAAGTGCTGGATAAACAGTATCAACTGGAGGCCACGACGCTGATATACGATTATTAGTTGAAAATTGAAAGTTAAGAGTTGAAAGTTAGTTTTGCATGATTCGAAAGGCATATAAGGAGTTTGGATTTACGCTAGTGGAGGTACTGCTGGCGGTGGTGATCGCGACGCTGGTGCTGGGGGCGGCTTTGGGGACGTTTAGGCGAGTGGTCCAGAGTCGAGAGACCTTGCGTTATTATTCGGAACTAGCCGCCCACGGCCGCTATGGTCTGAATTGGATTCGCGACGACCTGGCTAATATTTACCGCAGTCGGGAGCCAGTGCAGATGCGGCTGCTGGGCATAGCGGGCGGATCGGAGGCGGGGGATCGGCTGATTCTGTACGTGGTTTGCGATGGGGCGACGGGCGGGGATGAGGGGGAGAGCCCCAGTGATATATTTGAGGTGGAATATGGTCTGATCTACGACGAAGAAAACCAGTGTAGATGCTTGACGAGGCGCTGGGCGGCGCTGGAGGAACCGCGTGAAGGGAGAGAAGGGGGCAAGTTAGTCAAGGTGGCTCGATACGTTCGTGATCTTCAGTTTGATTATTTTGACGGGGAGACGTGGCAGCGAGAGTGGAGGGAGCCGGGTCGGTTTCCGCAGAAGGTGGAGGTCACACTGGAGTTGGGCGATGATGTCCAGGGAAAAGAGCGAGGGTTGTTGATAAGTCAGGTGATTTCGCTGGCGCGGCGGGGGGTGGAGACATGGTAAAAACCGGATTTTGGCAAAATTGCGGTTAGGCGTATATTTCTCAAGAAAATCAAAGGTATATGAGAATCAGGAGACGAGACAGGTTAAAGGGTTTGGTGCTGGTGCTGGTTTTGTGGGTTCTGGTGATACTGGCGGTGCTGGCGGCGGATCTGGCTCTGGATACGCGTCTCGACAGTTCGGTGCGATTATGGGGTGCGGATCGGGTGCGGGCGCGCTGGCTGGCGCGGGCGGGGGTGAATCGGGCGCTGAGTGAAATTGCCGCCGATACAAGCAGCACCGATGCGGTGGGCGATCATTGGTTTGATAATCCGGATGCTTTTGATGAAGTTTTATTGGCGGGGGGGAGTTTTACTGTATATGCCGATCGGTTCAAGGATAATAATAGTTGTGCATACGGGGTGGTGGACGAAGCCAGCAAGGTCAATCTTAACACGGCAACACGGGAGATGCTGCGGGCGTTGCCGGGGATGACGGAGGCGCGGGCCGAGGCGATTGTAAATTTACGTCAGCAGCGGCAACAGGATCCGGCCGTCGGTTTTGAAGAAGCGCTGGCGGGGCAGCCTGCGTATCCCAGAGGATTAAGCCGGGGGGGGTTTAATACCATCCGGGAACTGGGGTGGGTCGATCAGATGACACACATTTTGCTTTATGGAGAAGACACCAATTTTAACGGCGTGCTGGAAAACAATGAAAATGACAAGGATAATTTACCGCCGGAAGATAACGGTGACAAGATACTGGATCGGGGTATATTGTCGTATGTGACGGTGTATTCTTTTGAGTATAACCGGGACGGGGCGGGGCTCAAACGCCTTAACATCAATTTTGCCGAGAGACAGACCTTGCAATCCAAACTGGGTTTGCACAGCTGTTATGTCAACTGGATATTGAAAAATCGCGGGGGTGGTTTTGCCGGGATAGCGCATCTGCTGGACGATACCGTTTCCAAAGAGGACACCGATCCCGGCGAATTACTGGACCCGAAGAAGAGTGTGCCGTTGGACGCAGCGACCTTTCGGAGGATTGCCGATAACATTACGGTGACCGATGCGGAAGTGATCTGCGGGCGGATAAATATTAACACGGCGTCGCAGACGGTGCTGCAGGCGCTGCCGGGAGTGGATTCGGCGCTGGCGGAACGCATAATCGAGCGCCGCGGTTCGCGGGCGGAGGGTTTTTCCAGCATCGCCGCCCTTTTGACGATGGACGAAATAGACATCGAGCATTTTCAGAAGCTGGCGCCTTTGATAACGGTCCGAAGCAACGTCTTTACCATTCGTAGTATGGGCCGGGCGGAGGGTACGGGGATAAAGCATTATATTGAGGCGGTGGCGGCGCGGGAGGGCCGGGATTTGACGGTGCTTTACTGGAAAGAGAACCGATGATTATTCTTAACCTTTCTTGTTTATTAAACGGACTTTTGTAAAGCTTCAGTTATTAGACCAAGTTATTACCCAAAACAAAGCCCCATAACTTTTTTTTATTAAATCTATCTAATAAATCGGCACATTATTTTGTCAAAAAGGCATTTATTTCTTATATTTAAACAGTATGAAAGTTATTTTGCGAAATTGTTTATAGGACATAGACAATCTTTTGCTTTAAAGGTTTTTTGCAGGAGGAAGATCATGAAAAATGTGCAAATCTCAGACGAACTTTACGAGAACCTGAAGGATTTTGTGGTAGATCCTTTCGACGACACGCCGGAGGCGGTTCTCAGCCGGGTGGTGGATATCGCCGGTAAGGCGCGATCACGGTGTTCTCCGCTTGATTTTGGGGTGACGGATAAGCAACAGAAAAACGAAGGGGAGCGGCAGGCGGACGAACCTTTGGTGTCGTTATAATCAACCATCCGGAGCAGACGGCCTGAAGAGGTTAACCGCATTACCGAAGTAATTCCCAAAAGATATATAAAAGGGAGAAAGCCTCATGGTAGATGGAAAGAGAAAGGTTCTTCTTTTCTCCACGGTAAAAGATATGCTTCAATCGCAGGGCTGGTCGCTGTATCGCCCTTTCAATAAGGAGTATATATTTAAAAACGCCGACGGCGAGATACTGGCCGTCCCGCAGCACCCGGACAACTCGCGCTTGATTTACCTGGACGAGCTGCTTAATCGCAGTGCGGTTTTAAGGCGGGAATTCATGGAAGCGGCGCGTCCGGAATGGGCTTTGGCGGGCGACAAATCCGGTAATACTCACTTTCAATTTGACATTTGGCTCGATCCCGGCGGGGCCGGCGTTTGGGAGATTGAAGCTTTGTTTTTGGCGCTGTCGGATCTCAATCGCGCCGGCGGCGGGTTCGGTCTGACCCTTCATAAAACCGAGGTTATTACGTAATGAATCCAGATAATAAAGATAACAATTGCCCGTGCCGCCATATCATGCGCTATCGGGCCATTCCCGCCTGCGTATCTCCGGAAGAAGAAGCCTTACAGAGAAAAGCCTTCTTTCGCAATATGGGCGTGTTTCTCTGCTTCGGCAAGGAGTATATGGGGCCTGATATCGACATGTTCAAAGGAGAGCCGGACCATGGCGACTTGAAGGCCAAAGATAAAAAAGTGGCCGAAGCGATTAAAAGGTTTGCCAAGTCGGAACAGAAAAAGACGAAAAATACGTCGCCCAGAGCCGAAGATCAGCCAACCGAAGCCGAAGTGGTCAAGCAACTGGGACCCGCCATCAAAATGTTTAAAGAGGCGGCCGGCGCGATCAAGCGAAAAGGAGGGGAGGTGCGCCTGGATATGCAGCAATTACTGCAAAATTTGAGGGCGGGATATAAAGAATTTCCTGATGATCCCATCCTGGCATCCCTGCTGCGGAAGCTGATCTCGGGTCAAGATAAAACCGAAAGTATCCGGGAGGTAACGGAAGTATTTCAAAAGATCAAAAAGACCGGCAAACTACCCACGCCCGCGGCCAAAGCCTTCAAGATCTTTCGCCTGGCCAGTGATGCCGAGACGGACATTTCCGACCTGGCCGCCGTTATTGAGACGGATCCGGCTATCGCGGCGCGGGTTATCAAGATTGCCAATTCGGCTTTTTATAAATCTCTCAAACCCATTCGTTCGGTACAGGAGGCTATTATCCGCCTGGGTCTTAAGATGATCAAAAGGATTTCGCTGGGATTGTCGTTAATATCCGCCCATAAAAAAGGACCCTGTATTGGTTTTGATTACGAGCTGTTCTGGGCGGAGTCACTGGCCCGTGCGGTGGTGGCCCGTAATATCATCGACGTCAAACAAAGCGTATTCACCAGCGACGAGGTTTTTACGGTGGGCCTGTTGAGTCAGATCGGGCGCCTGGCTCTGGCTGCGGTTTATCCCAACGAATACGCCCGGGTTTTACGGCAGACAAACTCCCATGATCCGGCTCAATTGAACGGGAACGAAAGAAAGGCCTTTGGGATGGACCACAACGAACTGACGGCGGAGATGATGGCGGATTGGCGTCTTCCGGAGGTGTATTGTAAGGCGGTGCGGTTTCAGGAGTCCGCGGAGGATCGGAAAAACCTTCCGGCCGGCTCGCCGGAATACGAGCTGGCCCACATGTTGCAGTGGCCCGCGAAAATGTCCCTTATTCTCACCCGCATCGGCGCCAGGCGGGAATTCCTGGAGTCCATTATCCGGGAGGCGGCCCAGTTGGGCCTGCAAGGCGACGAACTTAATCAACGGTTTAATACGATCGCGGCCGAGTGGAGAGAGATGGGCGAGATCCTGGAAGTGCAGACGCGCGAAGTACGCCCATGGAACGAGATTTACGCGCAGATAAATTAAATATTAAAGTCTGGCAAAATGGGTCTGGGGCATGTTTGGGGGATAACATATTTAGGTTTATATACTTATACAAATCGGTCCATTTGAATAAATATCAAGGGGTGGTCCTACCGGGTCCTACCGAAATTGTGGTTTTTTTCTTGATTTTTGACCTGATTTTGTTATTATTAAGTCAGCTTTATAATGATTTCAATTGTAGCAGGCGCAAATTCGCTTCTCAAATGTATCAGAACTGCTCATAGAGTTGAACCTCCAGGCACATAGATATCTTACCGAGCGGCGGAACTCTTTTAGAAGGCAGGTAAGATGCGGCCTAAAATAGTGCGGAAAACGTATTTGTCGGTGCTGATGCTTATAGGGCTGTTTGCCGGATCGACGATGGGGAGCATCTATGCCGATTGTGCGGTGGTGTTTTTTGGCGATCCGAACCTGGCGGCGGCGGTGGAAACGGAACTGGCCAAGGTGGGGATATATCCGCCGATCACGGAAACGGACATGCTGGCTCTGACGAGTCTGGACGCCGGCGGCAGAGGCCTCGCCGAGCCCAACGCTTTGGTCGGATTGGAATATGCTCTAAATCTTAAGTCGCTTAACCTGTCCGGCAATTACATCTTTGATCTTACGCCGCTGGCCGGTCTTAACAAATTGCGCCGGTTAAATCTGGCGGAGAATGATATTAAAAATCTGTATCCTTTGTCCGGATTAACGGGGCTTACTTTCCTGGATTTGCAGGGGAACCGGATCACCAATATCAGTCCGCTGATAGGTCTGGTTCAACTGGAAAGCCTTGATCTGGATCGGAATGATATTGAAGTGATCGAGGCGGCGGCGGGGCTGGAGCAATTGGAGCGGCTGTCGCTGCGGGATAATCACATTAAATATATTTCAGCCGCGGCGGGACTGAGCGGTTTGAAATATTTGTATTTATCCAACAACAAGATCAAATACATTGGGCCGACCTCGACGCTGTTTAATCTAAAGGAGCTGGATTTGGTCGGCAATCAGATCGGTGACATATCCGCCTTGTCGGGGCATACGGCGTTGAGCACTTTGGACCTGCGGAATAATTCGTTAAACATAACGGATTACTGCATGTATTTGCGGCAGATCAGGTGCAACAATCCCGGCGTGGCGTTGCGGTATGATCGGAATCCCTTTGTTTTTTGGCCCGGCGACGGCAACGGGGATTGCCGGGTGGATTTGTTTGATTACTTCTTACTGGCGGCCCTTTGGCTGGAGACAGACTGCGGCGACTGCGGGGGGGTGGATTTCAATAACAACCAAAAGGTGGACACGGGTGATCTGGAGATCCTGTCGGCAAACTGGCTTGAGGAGGCGATAATACCTAATCAGCCGCCGGTGGTCGATGCCGGGCCGCCGCAAATTGGAATTTTACTAATGGATATTCCTAAGAATTTTAAATTAAGCGGCAGTGTAATTGATGAATCCATACCGCCAGGGGGCGAACTGACCTGGAAGTGGAAGAAAACCGAGGGCCCGCCGTTGTATAAGTTGATTTGGCCCAGCGGCTTCGAACCCAATGAATATGTTCTTAATCCCAAAGTCTATATGAATATATCTCAATGTTATACCCTGATGTTAACCGCTTCCGACGGGGTGTATGAGGCTAATGATGTTGCTTTATTACAAGTTCAACCCCTGGGCTGGACCGGCGAAATCAACAGGTACCGCTTCGATAGTAATCTGAATGATACCGGTATTGATAGTGAAATCGATGACCACCTGGCGGCCAAGCAATATCCGGGCATCAGTGAGCAATCCCAGAAACCGGAGTACTATCTGGTAAATCCGGATTACGTCCCCGGCATCATAGGCCAGGCGGTGCATCTCAAAGACGTCTCCCTGCCGGATACTATAGTTCCCAACCTGGATCAGCCTCAACCCAACCGAACCGGGACCATGCTGCAATGCCCTGCTTCTTTCGAGACGGGCCTGTATCATTTCGGCACCTGGACCATTGATACTTATATTAAGCCCGATCCAGGTACCGACACGCCGCAGCATCTTGTGTATCAGGCCCAGGTTAACGGGGACGAACCAAATTCTAATGATAACGTTTGGTATGTAGGTATCGATCCGCATCCTTATCGGATCGGGGGCGTGTTTTATCAGCATGACGGTAAGGAAATCAACCTGCGTTACCGGCCGGAAGCAGAGATTCCAGAAGGCGAATGGTCGCATGTGGCCTTTGTGGGCGACGGACTAAATGTTACGCTTTGGGTCAATGGAGTGGATGTTTTCACCACTGCTTACGACGGGACCCTAAAGGAATCTTTGCTAAGTGAAGACGGTTTTCGGATATCCAGTGTCTTCGCTGATAGAAGTTACCGGGGCTTAATAGACGACATCAGAATTAACTTAACTGCCTTGGATCCTTATCCTTACTGGGATTACATGAAGGATCGCGTGCTGAGGATTCCCATTGAACTGGTTGAGCCGGCGGACGGCTTCGAATATGTCGATCCAGACCATTGCATCCTGAAATGGAAGCCGGGCAAAGGCCCTTATACTTATGAATATGAGGTGTGGCTGAGAGACTTAAGCGCCGGGGGGCCCTGGGTCAAGCTCACCGCCACCGCAGATACGAGTTACGCCATTCCGGGCGGAATCCTGGTGAACGGCAACGATTATCAATGGAGCATTGCTCCGATAGTTGACGGAGATCCCTCTGCTGGCACAGATAGTAACGTCTGGGAATTTAAGACCATTCCCTCAGAGATTTAACGGTTTGATTGATACCCCCCAAATGTTTGGTTAAAGCAACAGGAGCAGGGCGACGGCCAGGATGGAGACGATGCAGGTGATGACGGCGATCAGGCCGAGGGTGTCTCTGACCGAAGGAGGCAGGAAAGTAAAGGGACGATTGACAGCGGCAATAACTTTAATCAGCCAGCGCACAGGCAGGGGAAAATGATCGTAATTTTTCTCGACCTCCGGGGGTGTCTGCGGCGTATCATCCAATAACGGGGCAATCGCCGTCTCACTGTCGGTGAGCTCCTGGGTGACGATCTGATCATCCTTATCAATGTCTGGTTTTTGTTCAACCGTGGTTTCGGCAGTTGATGCGCCGGTCGTCTCACCTGAGGGCTCTGAGGCGGTTTCGGCGCATGTTTCAGAAGGCGTTTCAGCGGCTGCTACTTCTGTAGTTGATGGCATTGTTTCCGGGGCAGGAGGTTGTTTTTCGGTGAGGCCGGCATCCGGTCCTTCGGCTTTATCCGGGCTTTTTTCGTCCGGCGTTGACTTTACTGTCAGCTGTTGGGGAGGATCTTTCTGGTCGGAAGCGCATTCGAAGTCCTGTTCGAGTTCAGCAAATATGGCGTCGATTTCCTCACCGGCCGCTTGTTCATCGGCGGCGGAAACATCAGTGGATGGGGTCTCAGACGGTTGATTATCTACCGTCGGGGAAGATGTAATACTCGGATTGTCCGTCTCTGCCGCCAGTTCGTCCGCCATGGCAGAAAGTATATCATCAACATTTTCCTCATCGGGGGGCGAGTTGAGATGATCCTCCCCGGCGGATTCGGTCGCATTTTCCTTCTTTGAGAGAGAGTCAAAAGAGTTGTCGGCGGGGGTCGGTTCGTGGGCATTTACCGGTTCGGCGTTCACCTGTTGGCCGAGCGAATCAGCCTCTTGCTGCATGTCGGTCAGGGTCTGATCCACGTCGGAGACCTGCGGCGGCCCGGACCTCAAAGTCAGCGCTTCCTGAGTGGCTGGTTTTTCGGGTTTAACTTCAGAGGAGGGGTGGTTGTTATCGGACACTTCACCCTCAATATTAGCTTCACCCAGTTGGTCATCGACGTGCTCTAGGGCCTCGGCGGCCGAGGTTAGAAGACTATCGACATCGTCGGCGCTCGGTTCGGCGGGGCGTTCGGGTTTTTCGTTTTGATTAGAACCGAATTCGGCTTTTTCCCCTTCCGAACCGTTGGGGGCGGGATTGTTTGAATTTTCCGAAGATTTATCGGTCATCTTTGGATCTTATTTCTCCCGGCGGGGGGGATGTTTTTATATTGCCCAGAGGCGGTTTTGGCGTTATTTCTAGTATTATTTTATCGGTTCAAACCCGGAAACAATCAAAGCGCGAAATAAAAATATTGGGCCAACCAAGACACAAAAATTGCTTATCGTCAATGCGATCAAGGTTGTGGCGACTTAAGCTTTATGGAGTAAAAATTATAGTTAAGCAAAATGGGCTCTGGACATGTTTTTTTGCGTAAATTTTTGATTTAGGAAATCATCGCCGGTGAATCCCCTACGATTTTTTTGTCGTCCTATAAATGAAAGAACAGCGGTACTGACCGGTCGCGAGGCCCACCACCTTTCGGCGGTGCTCAGGCTGGGAGTGGGCCAGACGGTGGAGCTTTTCGACGGCGCCGGGGCCTGGGCCGAGGCCGCCGTCACGGCCGTCGAAAAAGACCGGGTCGTACTGGCCGTGCAAAAATTGCAGACGGTGCCGCCGGCGTTTCGAGAACGTATAGTTCTTGCCGTCAGCCTGGCCAAAGCCGATCGGTTCGAGTGGGTGATCAGCAAATGCACCGAACTGGGGGTTGATCGTATATGCCCGGTCCGATGCGAGCGTACCGTTAAACAGGCCCGCGGCGAAAGGGCCCTCAAACGTTACCAGCACCTGGCCGTCGTCGCCGCCAAGCAGTGCCGACGGTTGTTTTTACCGCAGATCGACCCGCCCGCTTCCTTGGCCGAGGGCCTCGATATGCTGCGAAAGGACTACCCCCAGGGCCGAATCCTTCTCGGCAGCTTATCCCCACAAGCAAAACCTTTAATCAAAATGGAATGGGCCGCCTCGGATGTGTTGGCCTTTATCGGTCCCGAAGGGGGCCTGACGGCAAAGGAAATTGATCTGCTGCGTCAACACCAGGCCCATCCGGTCCGCTTAACCGACACTACCCTCCGCATCGAAACCGCCGCCCTCGCCTGCGCCGCAATTTTATCCGCCCAACGCACCGCCGCCTCTTAAAAAAATGGCAATCTAAGGCATATTTTTCTGTTGAAAGTGAAGCCCGTTTGTTATAGTATATTCATTGTTAGTCTTAGAATCGGGAGGTAGAGATGAAGCTAGTACCGTTCTTTTCCGTACTCATCAATAAGGGCCTTATCAACAAACATAGTAACTTAGGCGTGATTTTGCGTGCTGGTATTACCCTCTGCCTGCTGTGCCTACCCGCCAGGGCCCAGTACGACGGGGGAAATGGAGAACCAAATACCCCGTTTCTTATCAGTAATGCCAGTCATATGCAGGCCATCGGGGCCCACCCCGAACACTGGGATAAATACTTCAAATTAACCGCAGACATCAATCTAAGCGGTTTTACCGGAAACAGTTTTAATATCATTGGCGATTACGACACGCATTTTACCGGCAACTTTGACGGCAACAACCATGCTGTTACGCATTTCACCTATAACACCACGGAGACCAAATGCATTGGATTGTTTGGTTGTGTTAAAGGGGCGTTGATTAAAAAACTAACTTTGTCAAATCCGAACGTTAGCGCTCCCTCCGCAGAAAAAGTAGGAGTTCTCGCTGGTTATGCAATAACCAGCAAGATAAAAGATTGCTCGGTCTCAGCAGGCAGCGTAATTGGAGATTCTATGGTGGGCGGATTGATCGGTTATAATAACTTCAGTTTGGTTGCTGATTGCCAAACATCCTGCATGGTCACCGGGATTGAGGATTTTATTGGAGGTTTGGTTGGTAGAAATAGTGGATATATTGTAAGATGCCATGCTGAGGGGAAAGTAACGGGCGATTCAAATTTGGGCGGCTTGACCGGAATCAATAATTTATCTGTCGTTGACAGTTACGCCGCCGGTGATGTGGAAGGATATATCTTTATAGGCGGCCTGGTAGGGCTCAATAATTTTGTTAGCAGAATCTCTTCTTGTTATGCAACCGGTAATGTCAAACATCTACCGACCGTCATTTCCATCCATGGCGCCGGGGGCCTGGTCGGTTCCAACAGGGCTTTAATATATAATTGTTATGCCACCGGCAAGGTAACAGGCGATATATTATTTGGCGGTTTGGTGGGTATCAATGAATTTTGGATCGAAAACTGCTATTCCAACGGCATCGTAACTTACCCTGGAGGTGGACTAGTAGGCAAAGACGCTAGCACTAGCAGGGTGGTCCATTCCTTCTGGGATACCCAAACCAGCGGCAGAAGCATTAGCGCCGGAGGAACAGGTTTGAACACCACTCAAATGCAGACTCTTTCTACCTTCATCAACGCCGGATGGGACTTCTTTGATGAGACCGACAATGGTAAAAATGATATATGGGGTTTCCTGCCCGCGGGGGGGTATCCTGTACTGTGGCGTCAAATGCCTGCCCAGCCGCCGTGCCCTTTTGCCGTGGGCGCCGGTACTCAAGAAGATCCTTATATAATCAATTCCTCCGCCGAATTTATGCTTGTCGATGATAATCCCCGATTTATGGATCGATATTTCTTACTGGCGTGTGATATTGATTTAAAGGGGATTGATTTCAAGGGTATCGGCAGCTTGTACCGATCTTTTGAGGGAGGTTTTGATGGTGATAATCATGTTATCGCAAATATGTCTATTACCTCCGATCGCTTTTCCTTCCCATCCAGCGAGGTTCTTCATATCGGTTTTTTTCCCCAAATTGCTGTTGGGAGTGAAGTTTGCAATCTGGGTCTGGTCGATATTTATATCGAAAATGCTCAATATGGGGGCGGTTTGGCCGGTATGATGACCAATGCCAATATCCGGAACTGCTATACTACCGGGCAGGTTAAGGGCAAAGATTATTTGGGGGGACTGATAGGCCTGACATTTCAGGGAATAATCGAACATTGTCATTGCCGGGTTGATCTGGAAGCTAATTTTTATGTGGGCGGTTTGGTCGGTCGTAATTCCTTTGGATTATTGAAGGTGAAAAATTGTTATGCTGACGGTACGGTTCAAGGTGCAAGCAGCCTTGGCGGTCTGATTGGTTATATGAACTTTGGAGAAATACATGAATCCTTTGCTTTAGGCAACGTTGTCGGCACTTATAGTACTGTGGGAGGTTTAATAGGAAATGTGGAATATAGCTTGATTTCAAACTGTTACGCCCGAGGATACGTAACGGCTGATAATCAAGCTGGTGGCCTGATCGGCACAACATTAAATAGTGATATTAATTATTGTTATGCCACCGGCCTGGTTTTGGCCGAAACTAATAAAGGAGGCCTGATCGGAAAAGACTACAATGAGGAAATTAACTATATTGCCTCCTTTTGGAATCAAACCATCAATCCCGGCTTGACCGGGATAGGAAATATTACAGATCCCCCGGAAGTAATGCCGTTGTCAACCTCACAGATGCAAACAGGAAGCAATTACCTTCAAGCCGGATGGGACTTTGTCACTATCTGGGATATTTGCGAAAGAACGAACTATCCTAAATTATCTTGGCAGGTTCCTTTAGTCGGTGACCTTGGCTGTCCCGATGGTGTTGATATCTTGGATTTGGCCTATTGGACCGCCCATTGGCTCGAAGTTGGTTGCGACGATTCTAATAATTATTGCCGCCGGTCCGATTTCAACCGTTCCGGTCGTGTTGATTTGTTTGACTACCGCCTCCTGGCGGCTAATTGGCTGAAAAATAGATAAATAGATAAGGTAATCTATATATTTATTACTGCTAGAGTAAAACTTGGTTACGCATGTAAATCTTCAGCGTACGTAGCCGATGGAGCGGAGTTTGGCTTTTTCCTCCGGGCTGAGCGGGGGAGCCTGGTTGACGATTTTCAGGCCCAGCAGATCTTCGTGTCGGATTTGGTCCAATCGCGCCAAAAGCTCCCGTCGCACCTGACGGTAGCGGTTGTCTTCGGCCAGATTACGGGTTTCCTTCGGGTCCTTATTCAGATCGAATAACTGTAACTTCTCGTTCACGGGGGCGAAATTCAGCTTGCAACCGTCGCGGACCAGGGAGAATTGGGCGCCGTCTTTGGTCGTCGGGACACTCATTTCGGCACAGATTTCCCGCGGCGCCGGCGGCGCGTTCAACAGATCGCACCCGCGGTAATAAGGGCCCGTTTCGATACCGGCAAATTTTAATATGGTGGGCACCAGATCAAGATGCTGCACATAGTCCGATCGGCGGCCCCGCAGTCGCTTACCGTGTTTTATCATCAGGGGCACGTGCAGCAGACTGTGGTGCAGGTTCTCGCCATGGGCGAAATAGTAATTGTTTTCGCCCATGCCTTCGCCGTGATCGGCGGTGAAGATAATCAGGGCCTCGTCATAAAGGTCCAGCTTTTTGAGCCTATCCAACAGGCGCTGGAAATGTTGATCCGCGTATTTTATTTCCCCGTCGTATCGGGCCACATAATCATAATAGTCCTGGCTGTTATTTATACATTGGTATATGGGGATGCCGCCTTGGCCGCTGACCGTTTCGTTCACCCGCAGCGTGCGCGGCTTTTGCATAGGATCCCGAAACTGATAGGGATAACCTTCCGGGGGCGCGTAAGGTCCGTGCGGATCCTGGAAATGAATCCACATAAAAAACGGTTCTTTATGGAGTAAATTGAGCAATTCCAGCGACTGGTCGGCGGCGTGCTCCGCGATTCTCTCCGGCTGTTTGCGAATCAGTTCCTTATCGTCGAGAGTGTCGTCGAATATGGTAAAGCCCTGGGCCCAGCCGCTTCGGCTTTGCAGGACGTAGTTGCTCACTACCGCCGCCGTTTGGTATCCCTGCTTCTGCAGAATCTTCGGCAGCGTCTCCAGCTCTCGCGGCAGGGGCAGATTTTCATAAACCTTGGTCTCGTGGGGCAGAAAGCCGCTCAGCATGCTGGCGAAACTGGAGCCGGTCACCGGTGCCTGAGATAAACAGTTCTCAAACAGCAGCGCCTCCCGGGCAAACCGATCAATAGAAGTCGAGGTCTTTAGGGGATAACCATAACAGCCTAAATGATCCGCCCGTAGAGTATCGATCGCAATCAGAATGATGTTGGGCTTTTTAACGCTTTGTTTTTTGCCGCAGCCGCCCAGCCAAAGAACCGGCGCAAGCGAAGCCGTCACAGAACCGTATAAACCACATTTTAATATTTCACGCCGACTCGGAAGCCGTACCACAGGGTGCTTG
>LJUC01000081.1 GCA_001303695.1 Phycisphaerae bacterium SM23_30 | reverse complement strand
ACGCCGGAATTTTCGATCAGCTGCTCCAAAACGGGCAGTTTCTCCAATGCCTTTTGATAGACATAATCTATCTCCAGACTCAAGGCCCGATGCTCTACCGCCGCACACTCCCGACCCGTGATTATCGCTGTCATCAATCCCTGCCGCCGCCAGATGCGAATCCAGGCCCCGTCGTGAACGTGGAACCTTTTGGATTCCGTGCCGTCATGATGCACGATAATTCCCCCATCGGTCAGCACCCCATCGACGTCCATCGCCAGCAGTTTGATATTCGGCTTATTTTTGTTGCTCGCCATTGATCCTGTCGCTCAATCGAAAATATACGACATTTAATCCCAAGCAAAATCAACTAATGCTTACACAGTGTAACCTTTATAAAATCAAGATGCTGTTATCTATTACTGCACCACCCTCAAAGCCACCACGTCCTGCACATCGATGAGCCCTACCGGTCGGCCGTTATTATCAACCACCGGTATTTCATCGATGCGGTGTTCATGGAAAATGGCCATAGCCTCACTGGCCAGGGTATCGGGTTTGACGACCTTGGGATTAGGCGTCATAATCTCGCTCACCGGCAGATTATGCACCTCGGCGGCTTTGTTCCGGATAGCGCGATGCAGATCCCCATCGGTGAGCAACCCGCTGAGTTTGCCGGTCTCATCGACCAGCAATACACAACCGTGCCGCATCTCAGTCCGCGCGTCAGCCTGAGCCAGCGCTTGCTGAATGGTGCATTTATCCGATGCCGAAGGCAGTGGTTTGCCGCGGGTAAAAAGAGCGGCCTGCTCTACGGTGATCAATCGCCGACCTAATTCGCCGCCGGGATGGTAGCGGGCATAATCCTCGGCCTGAAAATTCCGTGCCTTCATCACCGTCACCGCCAGTGCATCTCCCAGCGCCAGCATACAGGTGGTGCTGGCCGTCGGCGCTAATCCCAGCGGGCAAATTTCTTCGATTTTCCCCAACGAAATCACTATATCACTATGCCGGCCCAGCGGCGAATCCTCTTTACCCGTTATTCCTATCATCTTTATCCCTAGCTGCTTTATCAAGGCAATCAGACGCACTACTTCTTCACTGGTTCCACTGTGGCTTAACGCTATAACCAGGTCCTCCCGCCGCAGCCTGCCCAAGTCCCCGTGCACCGCCTCGGCGGCATGTAAAAAATAGCTCGGCGACCCCGTCGAGGCTAGGGTCGCCGATATCTTCTGGGCGATAAAACCCGGCTTGCCGATGCCTGTCAGCACCACCGCTCCCGTACAATTCAAAATCATCCGGACAGCGCGGTTAAAGTTATTATCGATACTTTCAGCCAATCGGGATATAGACTCGGCTTCCCGACGCATTAGATCACGAGCCTGTTCGAGATCTATTTTGGTCATAATTATAAATCTCTAAATATTTATCCTATAATGAGTAAGATTTAACCATATCGCCGTAAAGGGAATTATCATACATTATCCCTCCGCCGTCAAGCAGTAGATTTGAACCGATTATACAAGGTTGAAAAATGTTATTATGGCGCATATTTTCGCTGGAAAACCACACTATATAGTATAAGCTGATCAACAAAACCGCCCGCGCAGGCGCCCTGATAGCCATTGGGCTGCCGCCGGACCAGCCGCTGTAAAAGCCCTTGGCCCAACTGACGCATTTTAGCCTCCACCGCCGCCTCCAAAGTCCCCAGGTCATCACCTGCCAGAGAAAGTTCCTGTGCATAAGCTGCTTCCAATTCATCCAGAATTTTGGTATCCATAATAGCGCCCTCCGTGGCAAATAGGGTTTTTCATTATTAAATTTACCTATTTTGCCGTCCCGGAGGGCAAATTTCCACCTACAAACATGACATGCACCCCAGCCTTTGGAACCCCATGTTTTTCTCTGGAAATCTGGGCCTTGTTTGTTTATGATTTGCGTTGATTGCTCGCCAGCAAAAGCTTGCCATGAGGATTATTTACGTAAGATTAACTCTTATAAACAGTAAGGAGATTAGTAGATGCCAGCAAAACTCATCAAAGGCAAAGAGGTCGCCGCTCAAATCCGCCAGGAAATCAAACAGCAAGTCGAAAAACTAAAAGCCGAAAAGGGCGTCACTCCGGGGCTGGTGACCATCCTGGTCGGCGAGGATCCCGCCTCCCAAAGCTATGTCCGGGCCAAGCAGAAAACCTCCCATGAACTCGGCTTCTATTCCGTTCAGGATAATCAATCCGCCGACATCCCCGAAGAAGACCTCTTAAAGCTCGTGGATAAATATAACAACGACCCCCAAATCCACGGCATCCTGGTTCAACTGCCCCTGCCCAGGCATATTAATGAGACCAAGGTGCTCTACGCTATCGATCCCGATAAGGACGTGGACGGCTTTCATCCCGTGAACGTCGGCCGCATGGTCATCGGCGAGCCCGCCTATCTGCCCTGCACCCCCTCCGGCATCCAGCAGTTATTGATCCGCAGCGGCACTAATATCGAAGGCGCCGAGACCGTTATCGTCGGCCGCAGCAACATCGTCGGCAAACCCATCGCCAACATCCTGCTCCAGAAAGCCGCCGGCGCCAATGCCACCGTCACCATCTGCCACACCCGCACCAGAGACATCGCCGAACACACCCGCCGGGCCGACATCCTTATCGTCGCCGCCGGCAAACCCAAGGCCGTCACCGCCGATATGGTCAAACCCGGCGCCGTGGTCATCGACGTCGGCGTCAACGAGATCGGCCGCACCGCCGAGGGCAAACGCAAACTCGTCGGCGACGTCGATTTCGACGCCGTCCAGCAAGTCGCCTCCGCCATCACCCCCGTCCCCGGCGGCGTCGGCCCCATGACCATCACCATGCTCATGCTCAACACCCTTCAGGCCGCCAAACGCGCCGCCAAATGATAAATGTGTTATCATATATAAAACGAAGGCTGTATCATGGGACGTATCATAACAAATGTAAGGATTACTAACTTACTTGACCGGGAATCAGTTTTAACCTGTGATGCTCTGGTTGATACCAGCGCCGCCTTTATGGTGTTGCCCCAAGCCTGGAAAGACAGACTAGGGAAAATAATTTCCGTAAGAGAAATCGATTGTGAAATTGCAACCCAGTGATCGGTCAAAGGTGAAGTATGCGGTCTGGTCGAGATTAAAATTGAAGGATTTAATCCCATTTTCAGTGAGGTTCTATTTCTGGATATGAAGCCGGAAGACGGCGTATGTGAACCATTAATCGGATATATTATCCTGGAGCAGGCCCAGGCTTCAGTCGATATGATCGGTCACCGGCTGGTCCATGTCAAAAGAACCGACCTAAAATCTTTGATTTAAGCAAACGTGTAGTATGGTCAAACTCGTTTGACCATGAAAATTAAGTAAAAATAGTGAGGCAGGGGCATAGTCCTTCCTGCCGTGCTATAAGTGAGAAGAGAATGAAGGCGGATTCATGTCTTTGGTTGCCGGAATGGATGGTTGTCGTACGGGTTGGCTTTGTCTAATCAAAGATATGGCTACCGATTGTGTTAATGCGAAGATACTTCCGAACATTAGCGGGTTGCTGGAGTTGGAAACGCAGCCCGAAGTGGTGACGGTAGATATTCCAATAGGATTAACGGATTGGGGACCGAGAGAATGTGATCGACTTGCACGAAAATACCTGAAAGCACCAAGGGCAAGCAGCGTTTTTCCGGCGCCGGTGCGACCGGTGCTGGAAGCTACGACCTATGAACAGGCATGTCAAATCGGAGATAAAGTTAATGGCCGTAAGTTAAGTAGGCAGTTATGGGCGATCCTGCCGAAGATTCGAGAGGTGGATACATTTCTTCGATCAGATCCAACTCGTCAGAGATGGGTCCGTGAAGTACTCCCGGAGGTCTGCTTTTGGGCGTGGAACAACAATAAGGCGATGACCCACAAAAAGAGGTCGCCGTCCGGCAAGGCCGAACGGGAGGCACTGTTGAAACCCCTGTACGGTAATGATTATGCGAGGATTCAATCAAACCTGCCGCAAGGTTGGTATGCTAATGATGACTTGCTGGACGCGTTCGCCGCCTTGTGGAGCGCTGAACGTGTTGTCGCCGGCAAAGCGGTGGTTCTGCCTGAGACTGTGCCCGTGGATTCCTGCGGGTTGCGTATGGAGATGGTGGCGTAGGTGAATAGCTTGAGGGGGTGGAGTAAAGGAATGAAAGATGAGTTAGATATGAAAAGGCGAGGGGAGGGGGGTTGGCGGTTGAAGCGGGGTTGGGTGAGAGTATCGGTAGGATTGGCGATGTTGGCATGGTTTGAGTTTTTGGGGGCGTTTTTATTAGCGTGTTATCAGGGCAGGCAAGTTGGGGCGATGTTGGTTCTGGTGGGGGGGTGGCCGATATTTTATGTTATTTCTTGGGGAATGATTTATATGACGGCGTATAGCAGTCGGCAAGGTGTGGAATTTCGCGCAGGATTCGGATATATGCGTAAGTTTTTTGGGGTGAGGATTTGGGAGATATTGCTAAAGAGCCAGCCGATAATGGCGCACGTACTTTTGATTGCGGTTCCGATATTAATCAGTTTAATGGCGGGAGTGGTTTTATGGGCCGTATTTTCGGATTATGGTTAACTCGGGTTTTTTTGCCGCATAATCCACGAAATCCGCGAATATATTATTCTTTAGTCGCCGCCCGCATCCGCGCCGGAATTAATTTACTTTCTCGAATACCATGCCGGGATGGAGGCCGGAGGAGACAAAGATGGTGTCTTCTCCGAGAATCTCGACTTTGATAGTAGAATTCTGTTTGGCGCCCAGGCCTAAAAGTTCGTCTATATCAATTTCGATAATTGAGCCGCGGGGGCGAATATCGGTAATCGACCACTTCTTACGCTGATTGTCCAGGGTAAAACGCACTGCCTTGTCGCTGGTAAATTCGTAAGTCCAATCCTGGTCTTGATGGGAATGGTGGATCCATTTGCCGGCAATCGGGGCCAGCTTCACCGTTGCGCCGCCGCCCCATAAAAAAATCAACGCCACGACCAGCAATCCGGCAACAATCCATATAAACTTGCGCATATTGACTCCTCCTAAAAGCTAAGATATATATCGACCGGAAAACAAGCCCGGTTTATCCGGCGCCTCAATATAAATAATGCGGTATGACCAAACTTGTCAGGCCAAATTTAAATGAAAAAAAATACCCGCTCATCACCTTTCGATCAGCGGGTATTCATATAAATGCGGAATGCTCAAAATAAGCTCCAGATCATATATTTTTTCGAGTTTACCGCTTATTTGTTATCCGTAGTCTTCTGCTTGTAAATTTTAAATATTCGAATATTAGGTCTTTTATAGACCGATCTTTAGCTTATTTTTTCACATTTATATAGTCGGAACCTTCAAAGGGGACTCCGTCAATATCGTCTCCCTTAAGTATTAATTCTACTTGCTGTCCCACTTGGTCCTTAACCGCCTCTTTAACCTGGTCAATATCAAATTTCGCCACCAGATTGCCTCTGGAGTCGGCTTTGGTCCAGGCAATCTCAATCTCGCTCAGGGTTGAGGGTTCATTTAATGTCAATGATTCATGTTCTACCTTGTAGTAAGAAATATCCGTATGAACCGTTACCCACACCCCTTCAGATCCAAGGGCCAGAGTGTTTGGAGAGATGGCAATTGAAATCTCATAGTTGTTACGAGATTCGGCAAAACATACACAAACTACCGCCAGTAAAAGCAACGCCGCTGAAAATAACAATTTTTTCATGATTACCTCCTTGTACATAATATAATAGAAAAAAATAAAAATAAGCGGTCAATTGTGGCTTAACAACTCAAGAACATTTACATGGTTTTCCATCTTTTCGAGCAACACATTTGTCACACATGAGATAAAATTCATAATACACGGTGTTTTCA
Source organism: Phycisphaerae bacterium SM23_30 (assembly GCA_001303695.1). Lineage (GTDB taxonomy): Bacteria > Planctomycetota > Phycisphaerae > Sedimentisphaerales > SM23-30 > SM23-30. The sequence continues at coordinate 22,219 of LJUC01000081.1, read as the reverse complement.
GCGAATAGATCACCTTTAAACCGTCTTTGTGACATTCGAGTATCCCGGCTTTTAACATCAAGCCCAGATGGCGCGATACATTGGTACGTTGGGCGCCGATATGCTCGGTAATGTCGCAGACACACTGTTCGCCTTCGCTGAGAAATTCGATGATCGCCAGACGAATCGGATGGGCCATCGCCTGAATGATCTCGACTTTGAGATCTAATAACTTTTTGGCAGCCGGATCCATGGGGATAATACCTAACTCTTTCTATTTATAACTATGTTACTATGTTACTAATTTGTAACATAATTTCATAGTGGCGTCAAATAAAAATTGCTAAATATTAATAAAACAGCATCATAGCTGCTACGGTAGCGAAATCCCTTACCCGAGAATATGTATCGGGCTACCCGTCCAGGCCTCGGCCGCCTCCCCTACCGCCTCGACGAAGGTGGGGTGGGGATGAATCGCATGGGCCAGCTGCTCCACCGTTATTTTGTGACGCAGCGCCAAGGTAATTTCCTGGATGACGTCCGTGGCATGTGGGCCGATGACCACGCCGCCCAGAATCTGCCCGCTTTTTTCATCGGCCATGATTTTAATCATTCCCTGGGTCTCGCCGCACGCCTGGGCCTTGCCGCTAGCCATATAGGGAAACCGAGCTACTTTCAGATCAGGGCATTTTTCCCGGGCGGATTGTTCGGTCAGTCCTACGGTGGCCGCTTCCGGATGAGTGAATATCCCATAAGGCACCACACTGCGGTCATCGCTTGCTGGATGCCCGGCGGCGTTGTCGGCGGCCACGATGCCCATACGGCTGGCCAGATGAGCCAATTGCCGGTATTCAGCCACATCGCCAATAGCGTATATACCCTCAATGTTGGTCCGACACTGATCATCAACCTTAATATGACCGTTTTCCATTTCAATGCCCAATTCTTCCAGCCCCAGATTTTCAACATTTAACCTGCGGCCCGAACAAAGCAGTATCTTATCCACCTCTATTTCCCGCCCGTCTTCCAGGTGAGCCGTAATGCTGTTATCGCCGACCGTCGCCGAGACCACCGAGGTCCCGAATATCAAATTAACTTTTTTTCTTTTCAAACTGCTGAAAACCGCCTTTTCGATATCATGATCGATGCCGGAGGCGATGGTCTGATACTTTTTCACTACTGTCGTCGGGATGCCCAGTTCTGAATACATAGTAGCAAACTCGCACCCGATCACCCCGCCGCCGCGGATCAAAATGCTTTTCGGCAATTCTTCATTTGTGCAGGCTTCATCGGTAGTAATCACCCGGCCGCTCTCCCAGGGCAGATAATCCGGCCGCGGCGGCCGCGATCCCGTGGCAATTATTATCGCTTTTGTCTGGATCTTCTGCGCGCCTTTTTCCCCCGTTACTTCCAGGGTGTCTTTGCTGATCAGTCGGCCATGACCCGCTATGACCTCGATATTCCGCTTTTTCAGCAGAAATTCCACCCCTTTTCTCAGACCGCTGACCACTCTTGCGGTCCTTTTCATCAATTCCCTGGTGTCAATCTGAGGGTTTTCGATACTAATCCCGAATTGTTTTAGCTTGCTAAACTGCCAAAAAATTTCGCTGGCGTGCAGCAACGCCTTGGTGGGAATGCAGCCCACATTAAGACAGGTCCCGCCCAGAAGTCCTTTCTCAATACAGCAGGTTTTCGCCCCTCGCAGCGCCGCCCGCAAAGCCGCTACATAACCGCCCGGCCCCGAACCGATCACCACTACGTCATACTTTTCCATCATATACTTTAATCCTTTTTCTGCTCTTAAACCTCTGGCAAATATTTTACCGTTATTCAAATAGCACAAAAAATCAGGCTTATAGTGTATTAGCCCGGCAGTCCTTTATCAAACTTATTTTAATCCAGTCGGGATAGTTTGTCCGTCTTAACCATAATAACTGCAATAAGTTAGGTTACAAATACACATGGCGCCGCCCGGCGCGCCGCATTTTGCCCTTGAAAAACAATCGATATGGTGATAGACAATTGTTTTTGTGATAAAATTTGTCTGTTCAGGAAGCGGTGTTTTGAAAAAACAATTCGTACGAATGGAGGTTGTGATGAAAACAAGAATAAGCTTATGGTTGCCGATGTCTTTATGGTTACTCGGGGTGGTTAATTTTTCTTACGCCGACGTCATCAAATTTCTGCGTTATCCGCATATCTGTAAGGGCAAGATCGCCTTTTGCTATCACGGCGATATCTGGGTGGCTAACGACGACGGCGCCGATCCCTATCGGCTCACCAACCACATCGCCACCGATGCCGATCCGCGTTTTTCCCCCGACGGCAAGTGGATCGCCTTTACCAGCAATCGCATGGGCAACAATGACATCTGGGTCATCCCCGTCGAAGGGGGAAAGCCCCGCCAGTTGACCTTTCATACCACCGGCGACTCTATGGTCTATTGGACGCCTGACGGCGAAAATCTGATCTTTCGCACCTCTCGCAAAGGAACCTGGGGCAGCCCCCTCTATACCGTTGGCATCGACGGGGACCTGCCCGTCCCCTTTGATATCGACCTCGGCTCGACCGGCATGATCTCTGCGGACCAGAAATTTCTCGCCTTCAACCGCAACAGCTACCGCGGCGGCCGCAAACACTACAATGGAAACAACAGCACCGACGTCTGGATTCAGAACCTACAGACCAAAAAAATCACCCAGCTCACGGATAAAAACCTCAAGGATTACAAAAACCATGTCCACGACAGCTACCCCATGTGGGGCGCCGACGGCATGATCTACTTCGCCTCCGAACGCGACGACACCTTTAATATCTGGAAAATCGCCCCCACCGGCGGCGAGCCTGCACAGGTCACCTTTCACAAAAAAGACGGGGTTCAGAATCCCGCCATCAGCCCCGACGGCAAGACCATCATCTACGAAAATGAATTTGATCTGTGGAAGCTCGAGGTCCCCGACGGCCGGCCTCAAAAAATCACCGTTTTCCTCCGCTTCGACGACAAGGAAAACCTCTTCGAGTATCAAACCGTTAATTCCGAATGTACCGCCTTCGCCCCCAATTTCGACGGTTCCTACGTCGCCGTCGAAAACCTCGGGGAAATGTTCCTCGTGCCTGCCGACCCCAAGATCGGCGAAATGAAACGCCTCACCGAATCCGCCTGGAAAGAACAACCCGTCAGCTTCTCTCCCGACGGCAAATACCTGCTCTATATATCCGACGAATCGCTCGAAGAGGAACTCTGGCTTTATAACGTCGAAACCGGCCAAAAACGCCAACTCACCACCCACCCGTCCCGTAAAAGCCAAATTCGCTTTTCTGCCGATTCCAAAAGCATCGCCCTGGTAGCCAACAATATACTCTTCACCATAGATGTAGAGTCCGGCGTCATGACCAAGGTGCTTGATTACCTCGGCGGGATCAATATCAGCGACTGGACTAAAGATAAAAAATGGTTCGTCTTCACCCGCACCCTCGACGACGATTACAACCGCGAAATCTTCCTTTATAACGTCGATACCAAAGAGGAAATCAACATCACCCGCCACGATGAACGCGACATGAACGGCATCCTCGTGCCAGGATACCAGAATCTCGTCTTCACCTCCAACCGCAGCGGCGCCAGCCAACTGTTTGTCCTCCCCTTCAAGAAAGTCACCGTGGATCCGGATGACCCTTTATTGCGCGAAAGCGAACAAAATTTATTAAAAGCCACCTCCGGACAGGAGGAAACCGCCGAAGTAAAATATCGAAGACAGAGAATCGAAAGAAAAATTGAAGAACGTCGCACCTCCTCCCGCGCCCGCCAGCTCGATATAGATTTCGACGGCATTGATCGCCGCGCCGTCCAGCTAACCGCCGACACCGACAGCGTCTCGACTTTGGTCATGCTCTCCGATGACGGCAAAACCATTTATTATACCGGCCGCGACGCCGAGGGTGCGGGCTTGTTCTCGATCGATATCCTCGGAGAAAACAAGAAAAAGATCGCCGAAGGCTCTTTCCGCGACCTCAAACTCAGCCCCGACGGGAAAACCTGGTTTTACCGGGAGGGTAATGCCCTCCATAAAATGAATTTTAACGGCGGCGGTAAAAGTAAGGTTGAATTTTCTTTTACCATTAAAGTCGATAAACCCGGCCTCTGGGAGCAGATCTTCGAGGAATCCTGGCGGGTCATGAAATATCGTTTCTACGATGAAAACATGCACGGTTTCGACTGGGCCGCCATCAAGGCCTATTATAAACCCTTCCTGAAATACATCGGTGAAAATCAGGACCTCTACGATCTTACCAACGAAATGATCGGCGAGCTCAACGCCTCCCACGTGGGCCTGCGCGGCCCCTCCGGCAAAACCATGCCCTCCACTTACACCACCCGGTTCCTCGGCTTTGAAATGGAACCTGACCGCGGCTTCTACCAAGTCACCCATATCTACTGGAACGGCCCCGCCGATAAGGAATGGATCGACCTGAAGGTCGGAGATTATGTCGTCTCCATCGACGGTCAAAACATCAGCGCCGGAGATAACTACTGGAGAATCCTCAATGATCTTCTCAACGATTATGTTACCGTTGAGGTCAATTCCCAACCCTCCCCGCGCGACGCCCGCGAGATCAGGATCAAACCGGTTAACTCTCTGCGGGAAATCAAGTACCAGCAGTGGATCAAGAAAAATCGCGATTATGTCGAAGAGGTCTCCGACGGTCAGATCGCTTACGTCCACATCCGCTCCATGAACCAGAGTTCGCTGGAAATTTTCCAGCGCGAAATCGACAAATACCACATGCGCAAGGGCATCGTCATCGACATCCGCTACAACGGCGGCGGCAACATCGACCAGCAGTTAATCGACATTCTCGAACGCCGACCGTACGGCTTCTGGAACAATCGCTGGGGCACGCGCATTGCGGGTCGTCGGCCCCGGCAGCTCATCAACGGCCCCCAGGTCATGCTCATCAATCATCGTTCCGGCTCCGACAGCGAAGTCACCCCGGCCGCCTTTCGCGACCTTAATCTCGGTCGCATCGTCGGCCAGCCCACCGCCGCTGCCGTCATCGCCACCGGCAGTGCCAAGCCATACAACTTCGGCATCAACCTGGAAAACTACGGGGTGCCCCCGGACGTCTTTGTCGAAAACACCCCTGATGATGAAATGACCGGTTTCGACCGCGAACTGGACGCCGCCGTCCGCGAAGCCCTGCGCATGCTAAACGAAAAAAGCTATTAAAAATATATTAACAGGGCGGTTCACAAACCGATCCTGCAAAATAAAAATCGTGCGGCACCTCCAGGCGTTGTTTGGGGGTGCTTTTTTTATAAAAACGCGCCTTTTCTAAGAGGACATTGTATGACGGCACTGGCCCCGCCGTTTTGCTATTATTAGTTCGCGACGCTGGGTGCCCCGCCCAAACCGGCGCGGGCAGGTTTAGTTAGGCATGAAAAGAAAATAGGCCGAACGACTTGCCTGTGCCTGCACCGGCATGTTTAATCGCTGCTGCCGCTCATATCCGGTAAAAAAGCCATCGAAATGTTACTTGCCGCAGTCCGGACACTTTTCCAAAGCCCCGTCAAACGGCTTCTTGCACTCGGCGCAATATTCCACCGTCGTTACGCCCTGGTAGGCTGCTTCTTTCGGACAGTATGTGCCCTTGGGGAAGGTGCGGTTCTCCGTGGCGCAGAAGTATGGGTCGTCGAACATAAACCGATTACATTCGGGGCAATATTGGCCTTCCGTGTAGTCCTTATCGCATTTGTCGCAGTGTACCGTAGCGCCGGTCGAGGCCACTGCATTACAATGGGTACAGTAAGCATCCGCCTCCATCTCCGCACCGCATCCCGGACAGCGGTAACTTGCCAACTCTAAAGAATCAATTGGAGCATCCGCCCGCACCTGCCCTGTGTCGGCAGGTGTCGCCGGCATCTCTTCTTTACAGCCTGCCAAGGTAAATCCGACCAGCATTACGCTTAAGCACAAAACCACTACTCTTTTCATTTTTCTTCCTTTCCTGACCATTCCAAAACATTAACATTACCCAAAGTTCTAATCTTTATATTATTTCAGCCTCTGATTTTAAAGTCAAATTTGTTTTTGTTCTCAAATAATGACTGCCACCACCGTATTCACCTTTCGCAGCCTCAACGCCTGAAAGTATTGTTTCGTCTCCGACATCGGCGTCCGGTAGTCGGCTTCGTCCGTCAGCAGCATCGTCGGCCTCTTGACGTTCCCCGCCAATGATAACGGCGAACGCTTCAGATAATCTGCCGGATACTCCCAAAGTAAATTTGAACCAATTATACAAGGTTAAAAAACATTTTTATGGCGCACTTTTTCGCCGGAAAATGACACTATGTAATGCAGGCTGATCAGCAAAACCGCCCACGCGGGCGAACTCGCCGGTGAATGACGAAGCGGAGGGGCAAGAAAAGGACATGCAACTTTTCTGTCGTCCTTGCAGGATTGAGAGATGGTTGGGGATTGTCGTTTTCTTAACGAGAATTTTTCCTTTCTCTAAGTTTAATTACCGGCGCAGAATATTGCCGGCCATTTATATGAAATTTAAGATCGTCTAATTGATTTTCAGAGATATTTTGGGAGTCGGCTTTTAAATGCAAAAAGTAAGCTGTTTTACCAAGATTATGGTTAGGCAGATTATAAAAGTGGGCAATAATTTGTTAAATTCCATTTTACGCACCAGTAGAAGCTTTCTTTCTTTTTAGTAAAAAAAAGGAGAGGAAAAGTATGCCAACGATTATAACAAGAACCAACCATAGATACCAAGGGTTATTAGAGGCAGGCTCAGGATCGATGCTGGTTGGTTGTTCCGCCGATGTTTGCGACAAGTTGCCATCCGGCTTTTCTTTTAGCTGCTCGTTGGGCTCATTTATTATTTTTGGCGGAGTTTTTGGCGCATTTTCCAAGGCGTCCGGATCAAGCGGCAACTCCGGCGTATCAATTATATAATTATGGTGAAGGATATGATCGATCACTTGCGTACCGGGAGGGAGGTTGATAACAAATTCGGAATCCGGTATATCTACGTTTAGCGCAATGCTTTCAACGGAGATTGTTTCTTGAGCTGTACGACTGGCAGTCTGTATATTTCTCACCGTCTTGCCGGGAAACCGCATGCCATATCCGATGTCCTGGTAATTTGAAAAATGGATTATTTCCGCTGACGTGTGTTCCATATCATGTCCATGAGACACCGAAATCAGATCGTAAGGCGGAGCAAGGTCAAATCTGGTAATGATAACTTTATCCCAGGTTACATCTTTCGGATTGTTCCAGGTAATTTCCAGGTAATCCTCCGACGTATCGGTAGAGACGATGGTGCATGAATCAATCACTCGATTTAACAACAAGGGGAGAAACCGATAGTCAATAATTAATTTATCATCGCGATTTACACTGGCTGATCTTAAAAATGGAAGATAATCTAAAACAAATCCTTTATTTCTTGATTGGTCCTGACCCAGCATTTCATCATCCGAACCATAATCAATCCAGACCGTAACTCTTAGCAGGTCCGGTGCTTTTAATATACATTTTCGCTTTAATACTTGCTGAAAATCACTGTCTTTGGTGATAGTGTGAGTATTGGAAACTATCGATACATCAAAGGTCTTAATTTTTTTTAGATTTTCTTTCAGGTGTTCTAATTGGGGAATATTTTGGCCCGGGCAAACATTATTTAGATAAAATAAAAATACAATAATGAAGATTAGTAAATTACGGAACCTGGTCATGATTATCTCCTGAAAAATACTTCCGTCCGGAAATGTTATGCAGATTAACAATTATAAAGGTACATCTTCTGCCTCTGACATAAATACATACTGCACCTCCCATTTATACCAACCATACCGAATTCCACTTTGACACCAAGCATCTTCATAATCGCCATCGCAGGTATAATCATTTTCATCTACAAACCGTTTGCCTATAGACAAATAATGGGTGATTTATCTGCCCATTCGGTTTCACAAGTCTCCTGTTCACCATTGACATGCCAACGGCATTCTCCGTTCTCTTCAGTTTTATCGTAGTCATCACAAGGTTGCATTGAAATTTTAAGTTCCCAACAATTAACGGGCCACCAAAGACAAGTTTGAGCATAGGCAGTCATGGCGCCGCAAATAATCAATGTAAAGACGATTAAATGAATAGATTTAATTTTCATCAGATATCTCTCCTTTCTAATTAATACATTTTTAAAAAATGAATTAACGACGCAAGGGAATATTTACCAATCATCCAACAATTCGATTTTCATGTCAAGCTCCTTTCCGGCACGGCACTGAAATGCCAAATGCCCATATCATGTTTGACCTCTAATGAGAGTTTGGCAGGCCCAAATAAGCATTTTGATTCTCTTGTTCTGTTACTTCGTTAGTGAAGTGGGGAAAATGATGCGCGAAAAATTCGGATTTTTTTAAGAAAATTTATAAATGCTTTATTAACAATATGTTATGGAGGAAAAATTTTTTATTTTGTAATCAATTGAGATAACCACATGGGATAGTTATAATCTGTTTTGGCGATGGATGTTTCATCGGATAAGATATCCGATAGGTTAGGTTTTTTAGCTTAGTATAGCAAAATTAGCTTTTAGCAGGTTTTGGGGAAAAGCCGGGAGAGGCGGTAGTGATGCTGGAATTTTTGTTGTATCCCAAGTCGATAGCGATCATCGGCGCATCCCGGAGGCCGGGCAAGGTGGGCCATGCGATCATGGTAAACCTACTGGAAGGGGGATTCAAGGGCGAGATAATCCCGGTTAATCCCGGGGCAGATGAGGTTTTGGGGCTCAAGAGCTGGAAGGACCTATACAGCTTTACGGGGGGCATTGATCTGAGCATAATAGCGGTGCCGCTGGAGTCGGTACGAGAGGCGGTAACAAGCACGATCAAGGCGGGGACCAAGGCGGTGGCGGTGATAACGTCGGGATTTCGAGAGGTGGGGGCGGAAGGGGCGGCTCTGGAAGGGGAGATAGCGACGTTGTGCCGGGAGGCAGGGGTAAGGCTTTTGGGCCCGAATTGTCTGGGTTTGATAAATACCGAGCATGGCATGAACGCGACCTTTTCGCAACGGATGCCCATAAGGGGGGGTATATCGGTTATTTCGCAATCGGGGGCGGTGTGCACGGCGATGCTGGACTGGGCGGCGGCACGGAATCTGGGTCTGGCGAAGCTGGTGAGCATCGGCAACCAGGCGGATCTGAACGAGACGGACTTTCTGGTGGCGTTCACGAAAGACGAGCAGACCAAAGTTATCGTGGGCTTTTTGGAAAATATTTCCACGGGGGAGGGATTTATCCGGGCGGCGGAATCGGCGGTATCGGTTAAACCGGTGGTTTTGTTTCGGGCGGGCATAACACATTCGGGGGTGAAAGCGGCGCGGGCGCATACGGGCAAGCCGGGCGGCGATGAACTGACCTATGCGGCGGCCTTCAAACGGACCGGGGTGATTCGGGCGGAGAGTTTCGATGCGCTTTTCGATTACGCGGCGGCTTTGTCTTTGCAGCCCCTGCCGCGCGGCAACCGGGTGGCGATCATCACCAATGCGGGCGGACCGGGGGTGATCGCGGCGGATGCGATTGAGCAGTCAGGCATGAAAGTGGCGACCCTTCACAAAGACACGGCCAGCACCCTTAGAGATCAACTTCCTTCGGCGGCGATTGTAAATAATCCGATTGATGTTCTGGGCGATGCGGACCCGGCGCGTTACGCGACGGCGGTGAAAGCAGCGCAGCAGGACGATTTGGTAGATGCCATCATCGTGATTCTGACGCCGCACGCGATGGTGAAACCGGTGGAGACGGCGCAGGCGGTATGCGAGCGCAGTCATGACACCAAACCGGTGTTGGCGGTTTTTCTGGGCAGCAGTCAAGCGATGTACGAGGTGGGGAGATCAGCGGGTTGTAATCTGCCGAGTTATCCTTCGCCAGAGCGGGCGGTGGCGGCGCTGCGGGCGATGCATGAATATGCGGTCTGGCGTAATCGGCCGGCACGAGTGATAACGCGTTTTCCGGTTAATCGGCCGCGGGTGGATCGAATAATAGCGCGACATTTGAAGATTCAACAGATTCATATAGGGGAAGTGGAAACGAAAGAGATTCTGCGGGCTTACGATTTTAACGTTCCCGACGGTCAGGTGGCCAACAGTCCGGAGGAGGCGGCCGAGATCGCCGAGAGGATCGGTTTTCCGGTGGCGATGAAGATCGTGTCGCCGGATATTGTTCATAAGTCGAACGTGGGGGGGATCAAGCTGCACATTTCCACTCCGGAAGAGGTTCGGGACACGTTTGATCTTTTGACGCTGCGGGTGAGCCGCAACGCTCCCGAGGCGCGACTGCGCGGGGTATATGTGGAAAAGATGTGCGGGCGAGGTTTAGAGGTTATTCTGGGAATGACGACCGATCCCCAGTTCGGGCCGATGCTGATGTTCGGTCTGGGGGGGATATTTGTGGATGTTCTCAAGGACGTGTCGTGCTATCTGGCGCCGATCACGGCCGAAGAGGCGATGCAGATGCTGCGGGAGACGCGTTCGTATGCGTTGCTGATGGCTTCTCCGGGTCAATCGGACGTGGATTTATCGGCGATTACGGGGGGTCTGCAACGGATAAGCCAATTAGCGACCGATTTTCCGCCGATTGCCGAGTTGAATATCAATCCCTTTACGGTGGGCGAGGTGGGAACGGAAGCGATGGTAGTGGACGCGCGGATTACCCTGGTAAAGGCAGGGGGCAAATAAATGAACCATTCAGAGGCGAAGTACGATCGGGATTGGCTTAAGAGCTATGCGGGCATGGTAACGACGGCGCAGGCGGCCATTCGCCGGATCAAGCCGGGCAGTCGGGTGTTTATCGGGACGGGCTGCGGACAGCCCCAGTTGCTGGTGCAAGCGTTGGTGGAGCGGGCGGCGGAACTGGAGGGGATGGAGATTATCCATTTATTAACGCTGAGCGAGGTAGCATTTGCCCATCAGGAATTGGCCCGCCACTTTCGGATCAATAGTTTTTTTATTGCAGAAGGATTCCACGCCGAGCTGCAAAAAGGGCTGGGTGATTATACCCCGATATTGCTTTCCGATATTCCGCATTTGTTTCGTTCGGGCCGGCTGCCGCTGGACGCAGCGCTGATCCAGGTAACACCTCCTAACGATCACGGTGTGTGTTCTCTGGGGGTATCGGTGGACATTGTCAAGAGCGCCGCCCAGAATGCCTCCCTGGTGATCGCCCAGGTCAATACTCAGATGCCCTGGACTATGGGCGACAGCCAGTTGGACATCCACGAGATCGATATGGTGGTGCCGGCGGATATGCCTTTACTGGAGGCCCAACCGCCGGCACCCACCGAGACCACGGACGGCATCGCCGAAAATATAGCAGCGTTGATCGAAGAGGGCAGCACGTTGGAATTAGGCCATGAACGGATACCACAAGCGGTATTGAAATACCTGAAAGATAAACGTGATCTGGGCCTGCATACGGAAGTATTGACCGATGCCATTATTGAATTGGTGGAATCCGGCGTGATAACGGGCGCGCGTAAAAATATCGACCGGGGCAAGATCGTGGCCAGCACCTGTATGGGGACCCGCAAGCTTTATAAATATATAGATAAGAATCCGGTATTTTCCTTTCGCCCCCTGGAGTACGTGAGCGATCCGCAGTTGATCAGCAAGCAAAACCGGATGGCGGCCCTCAGCGTGGCGCTGGAGGTGGATCTGACGGGACAGGTTAGTGCTAATTCTCTGGACAGCAAGTTTTTTTCGGGGATAGGTTCCCACATAGATTTTATGCATGGGGCGGCGCGGTCGCCGGGAGGTAAGCTGATTGTGGCGTTGGATTCGACGCGGGATCATGGCAATGTTTCCCGGATTGTCTCTAATCTGAGTCATGGGGCGGGGGTGTCGGCGACGCGGTGGGAGGTTCATTACGTGGTGACGGAGTACGGGGTGGCATATCTTCACGGCAAGAGTCTGCAGGAGCGGGCGATGGCGTTGATCAGCATCGCCCATCCGAAATTTCGGGCGGAACTTTTAAGGGAGGCGATCCAGGATAACTACGTCAGTTCGGACCTGGCGGAGGTGGAAGGCAAGATTCTGGTGGGGCCGCAGGAATTGAAGACTTCGCTGGTGCTGGACAACGGGACGCAAGTATATTTTCGAACGATGCACCCGACGGACGAAAAGCCCACGGCTCAACTTTTCCGTTCCCTTTCGAAAGAAACTATCTATTATCGTTTTATGTCCAATATAACGCGGGTGCCCCAAAAACAAATCCAGAATTTTGTGTATATTGATTACCGCAATGACATGGCGATTGTGGGGACATTACCGGAGGCGCACGGGGAGGACATAATCGCTATCGGTCGATATTACCTGGATCCCCGGACCAACCGGGCGGAGGTGGCCTTTACGGTGCGAGACGAATGGCAAAACCGGGGGATCGGGACGTTTTTGCTGAAGTATCTGATCACAATCGCCAAACGTAATGGTATTGCCGGTTTTACGGCGGAAGTATTGCCGGAGAACAAACCCATGCTGGCGGTGTTTAATAAGAGCGACTGCGAGATACACAGTCACCTGCGCGACGGGGTGTATAGTTTTGAGCTGACATTTATATAATGAAGGCAGGTTGCCCAAATACTTAAACCAACCGACGCCCCATGTCATCATGAGGTGAAACCGAAGAGTCCGGCCATAAAGAGACATTTTTGGGCTGCCGGAGATTTGAGATTCTTTGCTGCGTTTGGAATGACATTTAAGTAAAAATTTATTATTAAATGGAGGTAATGATGATGAAGAGAGCAATGATGTTGACATTGATGATTGGTTTTTTGGGGGTGCATGTGAACTGGTTGGCGGGTCAGGAGAAGCTGCTGGTGAAAGAGACGTTCATGGAGATGGAATCGGTGGGGAGTCCTGCAATTTCCCCGGACGGCAAGCTGATTCTGTTCAGCCGCGGCTGGGTGGATAAGATCAATGATCGCAGCCGCAGCAATCTATGGATTGTGGATGTGGAAGGAGAAAGGGTGCGGGAATTGACGCACGGCAACTGGAGCGATTCCTCGCCGGTGTGGTCGCCGGACGGTAAACGGATAGCCTTTATATCCGATCGGGATGGTACCTCGCAAATACATGTGATGTGGCTGGATACGCGAGAGGTGGCGCAGCTTACGCATCTGGAGCAAGGGGCAGATAGTATCAAGTGGTCGCCGGACGGCAAGTATTTAGCGTTTACGCAGACGCTGCCCGATACGGAGCCTATCCTGTCGGTGAAACTGCCGAAAAAGCCCAAGGGAGCGAACTGGGCGGCGCCGGCGGTGATTGTGGATCGTTTGACGTGGGCGCGGGACGGACGCGGCCCGGTGCCTAAAGGCTATTCGCATATTTTTGTGATTGACGCGGAACTGGGCGGCACGCCCCGGCAGGTGACCTCGGGCGATTATTCGCACAGCGATCCGCAATGGTCGGCGGACGGCAGGAAGATTTATTTCAGTGCTATTCGTAAACCGGAGGCGGAATACCTGCACGGTGATTCGGAGATTTATGCGGTGGATCTGGAGACGCTGGAGATTGAGACCCTAACCGAACGTAAGGGCCCGGATCACGGGATGCGGATTTCGCCGAACGGCAGATGGATCGCCTATATGGGCTATGACGATAAGAACTACACCAGCCACCTGTCGAGTTTGTATCTGATGGACATAAATGGGGATCGGAAACGACTCTGGACGGGAGATCTCCCGAATTCACCGTCGAGCATCACCTGGGCCCAAGACAGTTCCGGGGTTTATTATCTGATGTCGGAGAAAGGAGAATGCCATCTATACTTTGCGTCCCGACGAGGACAAATAGAGAAGATAACCGAGGGCGTGCATTATTTGTCTGGATTATCAATATCCAAAAACGGACAGGTGGCGACGACATGTTCTGATTTTTATCGACCGGGGTACCTGGTGACATTCAGCCTTGAGGAACCGGAAAATTTTATAGAACTGGTGGATGTCAATGAAGATGTGCTGGCAGAGGTGAAGCTGGGAGAGGTGGAGGAATTATGGTTCAAATCTCCGGAGGGGCTGGATCTGCAGGGCTGGCTGATCAAGCCGGCGGAATTTGAAGAAGGTAAGAAATATCCGATGCTGCTTTGGATTCATGGGGGGCCCTGGTCGATGTATTCGGTTAGGTTTAACTGGGATTGGCAGAATTTTGCGGCCAAAGGGTACGCGGTTTTTTTTATGAATCCCCGGGGCAGTACAGGCTACGGTCAGGATTTCGTCAACGGGATCCAGTTTTCGTATCCGGGCAAGGATTATGACGATCTGATGGCGGGGGTGGACGCCGCGATTGCCAAGGGATTTATCGATGAAGAGAACTTGTTTGTTTGCGGGGGCAGCGGGGGCGGAGTGCTGACGGCGTGGATCGTAGGGCATACCGACCGTTTTCGAGCGGCGGTGTCGATGCGGCCGGTGATTAACTGGCATTCGTTTGTAGGCACCACGGACGGGTCGAGCTGGTATCGGCAGTTTGAAAAGATGCCCTGGGAGGACCCGACGGAATACGCGGTGCGGTCACCGTTGCATTATGTGAAGAACGTAACGACGCCGACCATGGTGATGACCGGCGAAGCCGACCTGCGAACCCCCATGACCCAAAGCGAAGAATACTATCGAGCCTTGAAGATGTTAAAAAAGGAAACCTTATTAGTGCGAATGCCGGAAGAATACCACGGCTGGCGAAGGCCCTCACACCGCCTCTTACAGCAGTTATACCTGATGGCATGGTTCGAAAAATATATGGAGAATTAAACGCTGAACAACCCCAAAATCTTAGTAGGGTGGGGCTTTGCCCCACGCGTTATCTGAAAGGTGTTTCAATGAACAAAATAAAGTTTCAGATAGTGATGTTGCTGGTAGTGGCGGCCTTGCTGTTAGCGGCGGTGGTATCAGCGGCAAGTCGGCAGGATGTGGTTTCAAAGTTGGAATCCAAGATCAAGGGACAACTCGCAGAGGAAACATGGGATTATGCCGGCAAGACGTTTTTGCGGGTGTTATGGGAGGACTATAAGAAAGCGCATTTGAATCCCGAAGAAGATGTACCGGGATCGGGTCACAGCATCTCCGGGAAAAAGCCCCAGGCGGAAAGCTTCGATCAGTATATAGGTATATATAATCGCTCTGCGGATCTGGATGCCTCCTTTATCGAGGTCACCAAGTCGCCCCAGGACAGGTTCTTTGTCGCACTGGAAGGACATAATATTCCCGCCGTCGCCCATAATAAATGTATTTTCTTTATAACCGGAGACGTGGTCTATTCGACTCTGCCGCGATTGGCGGAGAAACCTTACTGCCAGCTTGAGATGTTCATGCTCATTTTCACCGACGGAAAATACTACCTGGGATCTCCTATGTCGTCGGTGGACGGTTGGATTGAGTTAGTTAAGAAAACCGAGGAAGCCGCTGTCGCTTTTGATCAGCAACAATGGGGTGAGGGATTATCCGACATACCACCCCAAATGATGAAATTGCTTCATAAGCAGAAACTGGTGGATCAGGCATGGAGCGCCGATGTCAGAGCAGATGGGAAAAAGATCGTTTATATCAAACTGCATCAATCATTGTTAAATGAAGTCAGTCAAGTATGGACCATGAATCCCGACGGCAGCGACCAGCGGCAACTTACCTTTGATAAAAGCCTAAAACAGCATGTTATTTTCAGCCCCGATGGCAATCATATTTTGTACGTTCAAGATGACGGGGGATTGTATTTACTGGAGGCCCAGGGGGGTGATCCGATGCTATTGTCACCAACGCTGAAAGGCGCCGGCCGTCCCGCATGGTCCAAGGATGGTAAATGGATCGTCTTTAAAAAAGCGGGGGAAAATGGCATCTGCCTATATGATTATGAAAACCAAACTCATAGAGAACTTATACTGGAGGAGATACCCGCCGGGGAATATCCGCTCAGATTTAGCTGGGCGGGGGATCATCAGCGATTTTTCTTTCTTTGGCGGGAACAGTTATATTGCGGCGATGTCTTAACCGCCACCCCCGAAGTGATCAAAAAAACGATTCGATATGCCTTGTCGCCGGATGGTAAATATCTTGCGTGCGGCATGGAGGGGGAGGACCGTCGATACGAACTGCTTGACGCCAATACTTTACAAACGCGATCTCTATATCAACCGCAGGAGCCATTCTATTCCAGTGCTCCCTGGATGTGGTCCCCGGACAGCAGCAGGATTATATATGGAAGCTATCTGTGGGATATTAACCGCCAGGGCCCCATTAGCCTGGGGTATCACCCGGGAGCATTTAGTCCTCCGGGGCAAATAACCGAAGGATATTGGTTTGACCAGGACAGAATCATATACAACGTTTATCAGCTTAGCGCTAATGCTTCAAGAAGACCTGGCAATAAAGATCGTTCTATTTATATACATTTCCTGGACGGAAACAGGAAATTTACCCGACGCGAAAAGGTGGAAGAGGAGATTCCCCTCTGTGTGACGAAACTGGCCCAGGCGCTGCAGCCCCAGGAGGCCGCTAAACTTTTACAAACCACCGAGTCATTGTCGGCCTCAACCAGAATAATCTGCACCCAGGTCATGGATAATATTTATGAAGCCATGGCGCAGTTGGCTTATAGAAAATATCCCGACCGATTACGTCATGCTTACCAAGATCCCAGTCGGTGGGACTATAGCGATCCGCTGGCGGACGGCACTAATTCGGGATTTTTACGTCGGTTAAAAAACCTTAAACCCTTATATGGAGATTTTGACAACAGCAATTCGTTTGTCTGCTTTTCTCACCCTGGTACATTAAATGAAACCGAATATCTTTTTGGTTATCCGCTGGCGCCGATTAAAACAATACTACCGGACCGGCCCGGCTATACCTTGGGCTATAACAGCCGAAAGCAACGAGTATTGTTTCGTTTGGAAATCAACGATGATCAAACATTGGGTGCAGATATTGCCCGCCTGCTGCAGCATGAACTGGAGTTGTTTTTCGCCCTGGAATTTCTTTACGACGCCGACGATGTCTATGGATTCGATATAACCGAGTCCCTGCAAAAAGTTATCACCGAAAACCGTAAATATACCAGCCGGAAAATAGCGGATCTAAAAGCTCGCTCCGGGCATATTAACCTCTCTTCCACCGGTTGGCCCAAATATAATCGTGATGTGATCAACAGCGGCGCAAGCCCGTCAAACCTTCAGCTTCCTCTCCAGACAAAATGGCGAAAATCATTACCCGGTGAGAGCGGATTCTTGGCGCCGGCGGTGGACGATAAATATCTGTATATCCCCATGAGCCGGCCATTCGAGGGGATAGGACTGTATGTATTGAATCGTAAAACAGCCGATGTGGTTCAAGAGATTGTCACAGAGCAGGGAATCACTTCCAGTTTGGTTTTAAGTGACGACCATATATTTTATATACAAGGAGAAAACTTATTAGTCGCAATGAATAAAGGAACCTGGGATACAGCCTGGGAAACTGTGATTATCAACGGTTATCGGGAAGTGAACCTGACGTTAACCGATGGTATTTTATTTTGTCTTGGCAGCAGTTACCTGACCGCCCTGGATGCCGGCGACGGAACCAAACTATGGAAAGAGATGGTCTCAGGTGTCAGCGGTCATGCCGTTCTCTGTGATAATAAGATTATCTACGCCCATTATAAACAACTTATCGCCCGCAATCAGGATACCGGAGAGAAAATCTGGGATTACACCGTAGAACAGGATTTTCAACTTCGGGGTTCCCCGACGATGACTTCCAATAGAGTATTGGCCTTTTTTATACACGATTCATATCGTGGCGGGTATCTGATTGGGATTGATCCCGACAATAGCGAGGTTCTGTGGCGTTATCAAACCGAGACGATTTGGTCCACCTCGCCGGCCTGTTTCAATGACACCATCATCCTGGGCGACAATCGACTCTATGCCCTGGACACCGCCACCGGTGATAAACACTGGGAATTTCCCCACCAAAACAGCCGCCTGGACAGTCCTACAATATTTATTGATATTTGGAATTCGCCAATTATTGTAGGCCGTAACGCTATTTGTGCGGATGTTAATGTCACTGTCATTGATTTGGCGGATGGATCTTTAGTCCAACAGCTTGTTAATGTTATTAATGAGCAGCTTCTTACCGGCCCGATTTTTTATGACGGCTTTTTGTATGTACTTGATTCAAAGGGAACAATCTATGCCTTTAATTGACAGGCTTTGCCTTTGCCGTTGTCGAATAAAGTTGCTCCAAGAATATCTGGATCACCCCTTTGCCGACAGCCTTCATCTGAAATTCGCAAATGAAAATCGGTGAAAAACACGCGGGGCAAAGCCCCACCCTGCAAACTATCAGCATTTTAAGGGAAACTTGGTTATGCATACAAATAATAACGGAATATTCGATGAAGATCGCTTGGAAAAGATCGAGTCTGACCTGCTCCAGATAAAGATACTCTTGGCGGTTTTGATCGTCATATCTTTGTTTGGTTTCTTTGGTCCGGAAAATGTAATAGCCGCCACAGCTCGATTGGTTTTCATAATGGGATTGATCCTTATCGCCGGTTATCTGCTTCTTTTGCTATCTGCGAAACTTTTAGGCGTCAAAAAAGGACCCAAAATTGAAAAAGAAATTGAGCAGGCAATTCTGCAAAAATTTGAAGCTGCCGGAAAACAAAAACCAAACAACAATTCACTGGATACAGACAGTGTGTAACAACGCCTTACGTGCAATCTTTCAATCAAGGAGAAAAAATGAAAAAGTCCGTTAAGATTCAAATGGTATTGGTTTTACTATGGGCGGGATGGCTGCTTTTGGGAGGCTGTCAGACGCAGCCGATAAAATTAGCGCCCTTTGCCCAGGCCGACCAGGTCGATGAAATCGTCTGGGCCGAGATGGACGCCCAGCAGGTGGTGGGAACAGCCGTGGGCCTGATCAAAGACGGCAAGATCGTATATCTAAAAGGCTACGGCTGGGCCGACAAGGACAACTTCACGGCGGTGACACGAAATACCCTGTTTCGCTGGGCGTCGATATCCAAGACGGTAACGGCGACGGCGGCGCTGCAGCTGGCCGAGCAAGGCAAATTAGACCTGGATAAAGACATTCGGGAATATGTGCCGGAGTTTCCTGACAAAGGCGAGGTTATTACGACGCGGCAGATACTATGCCATCAGAGTGGCATCACCCATTACAGCAATGATATCATAAAGACCAGGCGCGCCTACCATCTGGATCATCCATATGAGGACGTCGTACTGGCCTTGGATAACTTTAAAGAGACGCCGCTGGTGGCGAAGCCGGGGGAGAAATATTCATACAGCACGCATGCCTTTATTCTTCTTAGCGCTATTGTGGAGCGGGCCGGTAAGCAGAAGTTTGCCGACCAGGTGCATGAGCGGATCGTCAAGCCGCTGGGCATGAAAACCCTGCAGTCGGATTATCAATGGAAGGATATACCGAATCGCACCATCGGCTACCGGAGAGACCGGCAAACTAAAGAGATTGTACGGTCTGATGACACCGACGTGAGCTGGAAGCTGGGTGGAGGCGGGTTGATTTCAAACATTGACGATCTGGCCCGTTTTGCCGAGGCGATGATTAATACCGAACTGGTTTCGAAGGAAACAGAGGAATTGATATTCACCGTGCAAAAAAACAATGCTGGTGAAGATACTCGCTACGGACTGGGCTTTAGATTGTCGGGGGAAGGCGACGATCTTCAGGTTTCGCACAGCGGCTCCCAGGAGAAAACCAGAACCCATATGGCCTTTTATCCCCGCAAAGGAACCGGCGTGGTGGTGATGTGCAACTCCGAGAACGCCCGGCCCACGCGGTTTGTTTCCAAGCTGTTTGAGGTTATTACGGAAGATCCGGATGAAAAGACAAAAGAAACTGCAGATGAGCGCAGCTTTTAATAGTATATGGTATTTGGTTATATGAGTTTGTGAGTTTATAAGGTATCGCTGCGCGATATTTTTGATATTACCCACTATTTTTTCACCTCACCAGAGGGGATTTTTTTTACTACGAATGACCGCTTGTTTTGGGGGTATAAAATGATATAATTTTCTCCTTTGAAATTACAGACGGCAGGAAACTAATGCAGGAATTTATATGTATCATGGTATCGCTGGGGATCTTGGTGGTTTTGCTGCGGCTGCGGGTGAAGCTGGGTCGGGCCATGGTGTTGGCGAGCGTGGCGCTGGCGGCATTGCTGGCGGTAACGCCGCAAATGCTATGGTCCAGGCTGGCGGAGGAATGGCACGACAAAGAACTCCATGAGACAACCGGTTATCTTTTAGTTTCCCTGACGGCGTTATTGCTTTTGGTGAACGTGCTGGGAAAGGCGATGCAGGAGACGGGGGTGTCGCAGAAGTTACTACCGGCCCTGCAGGGGCTGTTTAAGAGCCGTCGTTTTGCCCTGGCGTTGATCCCGTTGATGATGGGGATGCTGCCGACGCCGGGAGGGATAATGCTGTCGGCGCCGATGGTGCGGGACGCCGGCGAGAGGATGGGGCTAAGCCGCAGTCGTCTGGCGGCAATCAACTTTCATTTTCGCCATCAGTGGGAACCGGTGTGGCCTTTGTTTCCGGCCATTCAGTTTACCCAGACGCTCTTTGGCATCTCGGCGTTTACCCTGATCTCCTATAATTTAATATTGCCATTGGCCGGAGTGCTGGGCGGGACCGCAGGACTGCTGCTGTTCGGAGTGCCCCCAAAAAATCGGGATGAGCAATCCAAAGACCGTCATTTTGGAGTTCATTTAAAAGATTTCGCCCATGGTTTCTGGCCCATTGTTTTGGCGGCGGCATTGTATGTCGGATTGACCTGGCCGCCGGCGGTGGGGATTTTTATATCCATATTTGGTTTTTTGGTCGTTCATAAAGTGCCGTTAAATAAATGGGGAGATATTTTCCGGGCGGCGGCGGAACCCGACAAAGCCCTGCTGATCTTAGGGGCCTTGATGTTCGGGGTCATATTGCGCGCGGCCGATGCTATTGGCGCCGTGGTTCAATTTTTCACCGCCTCCGGCATATCGCCCTATATTTTAATCTTTATTCTGCCGTTGTTCGTAGGGATAGCGACCGGTATGAACTTAGTGACCGCTATGATTACTTTTCCTTTTCTGCTGGCTTATATCGGCGCCGGCAGCGAAATCAAAATGGGACTGGAGGTGCTGGCCTATTCGGGTCTGGTATGTGGAGTTCTGTTGACACCCGTTCATCTTTGCTTGGCCCTATCGGCAAGTTACTTTGAGGCCCCGCTGTTGAAAATCATAATTAAAATGCTGGTGCCGGTGACGTTCATCGCCGGGGCAGGTATTCTAATGGCAATTTTTTTCCGTTAACCTTTCGAGGCAGCACAAACACCCCCAAGTAAGTTTGAGGACGCCACCCGATTTTCATCGCCGGGGCGGGAGTTCTAACAGCGATTTTTTCAGGCTGATTTTTCCTCGAGGTAGTTACACGGCCAGAATGGAAGCGACATACTTGTGAAAATAATCCTCGATTAGGCTTCAGGCGGGCTACGAATCCATCCTGCCAGTGGTTTAATCTATGCGGCGGTCAGGTGTTGCAGGAGGATTTTGGCGCCGATGGCGACGAGGATCAGTCCACCGATTAGTTCCATGGTTCGACCAAAGCGTTTTCCTAACTGCCGACCGAGATGCAGGCCGATATAGGTCATCAATCCGGCGACCAGGCCGATAATCACACAGGGCAAAAGAATGTTTACGCCAAGCATGGCGATAGTAAATCCGACAGCCAGGGCGTCGATACTGGTGGCGATTGATAAAACCACCAGCGACCAGCCGCGGGTGGGGTCGCTTTTTTCTTTGAAAGACACGTTTCGTAAGGATTCGTAAATCATTTTGCCGCCGATAAGCGCCAGCAAACCAAAGGCGATCCAATGATCGAAGGCGGCTATCCACTTACGCACCGTAAAGCCGGCGGCCCAGCCCAGGATAGGCATTATGAACTGGAAAAAACCAAAATGCCATGACAGGCGAAAAATGGGACGAAACGACAAACGCGGCAAGATAATGCCGACCGTGACGGACACGGCAAAGGCGTCCATGGCCAAGGCCGCCGCCAGAATAAAAATCGTCAGTAAATTCATGATCTAATCCGGTACTTATGAAACAGTTTACATTATGGATTCCTCCGGCACAAGTGCTGCGCAGAGGCGCTGCCCTGCGGCCACAACAAT
>LJUC01000080.1 GCA_001303695.1 Phycisphaerae bacterium SM23_30 | reverse complement strand
GTAAGCGTTCAGGCGATTTTGGTTAAATTGCCTGCTATTTCTATTAACGATGGAGCCGGGATGTTCTCCAGATGGCAAGGACACGCAAGACGCAAATATTCAATAACACTTTGCCCCTGCAAGCGGCAGGTGGCGCACACCGTGAGAATGCGCTCCACATAACGCGCCCCGCGATCGCTCTGGGTGCCGAAGCGGCTCTTACGCCGCAAGACTCCCTGACGCACCATACGCTCCGCCGCGTTGTTGGTCGGCTCTACCCTTTGATCATGCACAAAGGTCCAGAGAGATTTACGATGCCTGATAATCCGGCGACATTTGCCGCGCCCCGCGCCTTTGCCGGATGCTCCCGCTTCCAGAAGCTTTTCCACCCGCCTCATCAACGACGCCATTCGACGTTGAAAAGTCCGCCCCTGCAAGGCGCCGTCGCGAACTCGAGCCCCCATCTTCAAGATTTGCTTGGCCAAGCTGTAAAGCTTTCGACCGATTTGGCCCATCTCGCCGCCGGCCTTACTGCGTGCCTTAAAATCGCGTTTCAAATGGGCCCAGCATATCTGACGAACGACGGAAAAGAAGTTATATCCGCCCCAGCGGTCGCGGACCAGGATGCCGCTAAACATCCCCGGCAGCTTTTGAGCGGCTTTTTGTCCGCGTCCGGCCTGAATCATAAAGACGGCCGCCCCGGCACTACACCACGCCCACAGCCAACCACGCTGACGATTACCTCGTCGCCAGCCGGTCTCGTCGGCATGGGCGACCTCCTGGGCTCTGATATGTTCGAGCGTTTGCTGATAGGGTTGTTCCAAGGCCTCGACCAGTTGCGCTTCACAGTTACTCAGACCGCCCAGACTCATCGGTACCGAGAACATGCGTTTTTTCAATTCCCCGTTTCTTTTCCAACTGCTGCATATAGGCGTCTTTGTCCATGTAATTATTATCGGACATAGACGAAAGTTTACTTCAACTACCTAAAATATGGTGAACGCTTACCTTCTTTATTAAGGGAGTTTATATCCTGTGATGCCGTATTTATGAACAATTTGAGTAACAAACTAAAATGCATATATAAAAAGAGAAGCATTTCCGCGGGATGGAATCCTTTGGAGTGCTTCTCATCGTGATCTCTTAACATATTATACAGCATAAATCGGAAAAAGCAAGCCGGATATTTTACTTTTTTGTCGCTATAATGCTTTATAATACAAGCATTTACAAAAATCAAAAGGTAATGAAATCATGGCGGAATCCAAAATACTGGAGAAACTGGCCCAAAAAGAAACCGACAAGGAAAAAATCGCCGCCCAAGTCATAAAAAAACCCGATTTACTGGAGGTGATTCTGGAAGGGCTCAACGCCAAACCGGCCCGGGTAAAATACCCCTGTGCCAAGGTGATTCGCATCATCAGCGATCAAAATCCCGAAATGCTTTATCCTCATTTTGATATTTTTGTTAACCTGCTCGATCACGAAAACAACGTCCTTAAATGGGAAGGCATCTACGTCCTGGCCAACCTGGCCCGCGTGGACGACCAAAAGAAATTCGAAAAAATATTTGATAAATACTTTGCCCCCATCTGCGGACCGGTGTTGATCACGGCAGCCAACGTGATCGGGGGGGCGGCCAAAATCGCGCGGGTCCAGCCCCGGCTCACCGAAAAAATCGCCCAAGAGATTCTAAAAGTGGAAAAGGCCAAATATAAAACCGCCGAGTGCCGCCGCGTGGCGCTGGGACAGACCATCAATACCTTCGATGAAATTTTCGTCAAGATTAAAAACAAAGAACCGGTGATTAAACTCGTCAAAAAACAACTGAAAAATCCCCGCCCCTCCACCCGGAAAAAAGCGGAAAATTTCCTCAAAAAACACCGCCTTATTCCATCGGAATAACTATTTGTTAAAAAAGGATTTCCTAAAGCTTCTCGAAATATGAAAATCAGAATCTTGAAAATTTTTGCCGTCATCCTCGCCCCGGTTTGTTTACTCGGGACCTATTTAACTTACAATTATCGCTACCGCAGAGCAATTACCTATAATAGCCTAAATGTTATTAAGGATGTTCGGAGTCAAGGTTACTTCCCCACTGCTGAAGTAAGAATTACAGCCCGGTGTTATGCTTGTGCTTGTACAAGCGTGTTTGATCGTATATATTCCAAGTAATCAAAATGGATCAGGATAAATCGGAATTTAGGTTGATCGAGTGGATACGGGGGCAGGCGGGAGGATGGGGGGAGGGTGTGGGCGTGGGCATTGGTGATGATATGGCGGTGTTGGAGGTGGGCGGGGAGAAGGTGCTCTTGACGACGGATACGCTCCTGGAGGGGGTGCATTTTTATCTGGAGGGCAGGATGGGTTTTGCCCCTGGGGAAGGAAAAAAGGGGACAGATCCATTTAAATTACCTGCCACTCTGGAGCAGGTTGGTTACAAGGCCATGGCCTGCGGTTTAAGCGATTGTGCGGCTATGGCGGCGCTGCCGTGGGCGGCAGTGGCGGCGGCGAGCCTGCCAAACGAAATGAGTATGGAAGAGGCGCAGCAACTGCATAAAGGGCTGCAAAAAGCAGCGGAGAAATATAAGTGCCCTCTTGTTGGAGGTGATACGACCAGTTGGGATAAGCCGTTGGCGGTTACGGTGACCATGCTGGCCCGAGCCGAAGGAGTGGAACCGGTCTTGAGGTCGGGGGCGCAGGCGGGCGACGCGATAATGGTGACGGGCGAATTGGGCCGGTCAGGGGCAGGCAAGCATCTTGATTTTGAGCCGCGGGCGGCGGAAGCGCGGGAATTGGCGAAACTGGTGAAGCTTCATGCCATGATCGACATCAGCGACGGGCTGAGTATTGATCTGGACCATATATGCCGGGAGAGCAAGGCGGCGGCGGTGATCGAGGCTCAGGCGGTGCCGATCAGCGCGGCGGCACGGAAGGCAAAGGATCCATTGGAAGCGGCGCTATCGGACGGAGAGGATTTTGAGCTTTTGTTTTGCGTGGGGCAGGCTGATGCGGAGAAATTGCTTACGGAATGGCCGAAAATATCGACAGTGCGGCTGAGCAAGATAGGCGAGATACTCAAGTCGGAAAAATCGGAGGTTAAGATTCTTCCCCCTCGCCTTCGCTCCAGGCTGAAGGCCATTTGCGCTCAAAATGACCGGGATAAAGATTCCCGACCGCGCGCAAATGATCGCAAAACAGGTCGATTGTTTTTGTGCGACAAGGATGGAAAGATTGAGCCTTTGGCGGTAAAAGGCTGGGAACATTTCAAGTAAAAATTTCAAATTATAAATCACAAATTGAAGCTTCAAGTTACAACAAAAAATGTGGACGAGACGATCAGGCTGGGCGAAGCGCTGGGACAAGCGGCGCGGGGCGGGGAAGTAATGGGGCTCATCGGGGAACTGGGGACGGGCAAAACGCACTTAATTAAGGGCATTGCTCAAGGGTTGGCGGTGCGACAAACCGAGGCGGTGACGAGTCCGACGTTCACGTTGATAAACGAATATGAGGGGCGGTTGAGGCTGTATCACGTGGACGCCTATCGACTGGAAAACGCCGCCCAACTGGAAGCGCTGGGTTTTGATGAGATCTGCCGGGGCGAGGCCTTGGTGGCGGTGGAATGGGCGGACAGGGTAAGGCCTCTGGTGCAAGAGTATGAACCGATATGGGTGTATCTGGAACATGCCGGCGTGAATGAGCGGGTGATACGGCTTGAGGATCTGCCGCCGGGGATGGGCCAAGAGATCGCCAGGTTAACCGAGAATAAAAAAACACGAACATGAGATTATTCGCGGAGTTTATCTTGAACGTACCATCGGCCCATAAAATAAAAGGATACTTCTTTTTGCTTGACCAGGGTGGTGTAATTTTTTTAATATGTAAGTTTTAGCAGGGCGTTTGGATGATAAACGAAGCTGCGAGAAAGACTTACGACGGAGGCAGCCCCGATGGCGAGACATTTTCTGGAGATCAAGGACTACTCGAGCGCAGAATTGCAGAAGCTTTTGGCGCAGTCGAAGGAGATGAAGAAATTATACAAGAGCGGCGGGCGGGATGTGTGCCTGGCGGGCAAGACGATGGCGATGATATTCGAGAAGCCCAGCGCCCGGACGCGGATGAGCTTTGAGACGCTGATGACGCAGATGGGGGGATCGGCGATGTATATCCGACAGGAGGACATCGGGGGGCTGGGCCAACGCGAGCCCATCAAAGACCTGACGCGGGTGCTGAACGGCTATGTGGATGTGATCGTGGCGCGGACGTTCGCCCATGAATCGGTGCTGGAGCTGGCCCGCTACGCCACGATACCGGTAATAAACGCCCTGACGGATTTTTCCCATCCCTGCCAGGCGATGGCGGATATGCTGACGATACAAGAGCATTGCGGTTCTCTGGCGGGACGTAAGCTGGTGTATATTGGCGACAGCAATAATGTGGCCTGGTCGCTGGCGCTGGCGAGCCTGCGCTTGGGATTGCAGATGATTATCGCCTCGCCGGCGAAATATTCGTTTTCGGCGGACCTGGTCAAACAACTGGAGGCACAGGGCGGGCCAGGCAAGGTAACGCATATGACCGATCCGAAAGCGGCGGCGGAGGGCGCCGACGTGATTTATACGGACACCTGGACGAGCATGGGCCAGGAACAAGAAAAACAGCAGCGGATCAAGGACTTCACCGGATTCCAGGTGAACAGAGGATTGATGAAGGTCGCCGGGCCCCAGGCGAAGTTCATGCATTGCCTGCCGGCATATCGAGATCTGGAAACGACCGATGAGGTGATAGAATCAAAGCAGAGCATAGTATTCGAGCAGGCGGAAAATCGGCTGCACTTCCAGAGGGCGCTGGTAAAATATTTATGTGTGGGTGAGTCATAGAGGCGCTCGGGATGATAAAGTGAACCAACATGGCGAAAAGAGGCACTACCAAAAAGATTACTAAGCGGCGGGCAACGCAATTGCGACCGATCAGGATTCAGCGGGGCTTTACGGATAATGCGGCGGGTTCGGTGCTATTTGAGATGGGGCGTACGCGGGTGTTGTGCACGGCGAGTTTTGATAATAAGCTGCCCCAATGGCGCCAAGAAAGCGGCCTGGGCTGGGTGACGGCGGAATACAGTATGCTGCCGGCCTCCATCAATCCGCGGAAGCCGCGCAGCCGTATGGGACACACCGACGGGCGCGGAACGGAAATTCAACGGGTGGTGGGACGCGCGCTGCGGGCGGTGGTCGATTTTGAAAAACTGGGGCCCAACACGATATATCTGGACTGCGACGTACTGCAGGCGGACGGAGGCACCCGCACAGCGGCGATCAACGGCAGTTATATTGCGCTGGTTGATGCGGTGCGCTACGGGATCAAACAGGGTTTCATAAGGGAAAATCCCGTCACCGCCCAGGTGGCGGCAGTGAGCGCCGGGATCATTAAAGGCAAAGCGGTTTTAGATCTGGACTACGAAAGAGACCGCCAAGCCGAAGTGGATATGAACGTGGCGATGACCGACGAAGGCCGGTTCGTGGAAATACAAGGCACCGGCGAGCAAAACACCTTTTCCGCCGAGCAACTGGAAAAGATGCTGAAACTGGCCCGCCGAGGGATAAAACAGATATTGGCGCTGCAAAAGAAAGGCATGAAGATTTGATGAAGGGGTGGGTGAATGCGTGGATGAGGTGGATCATGATATTTCGAAGGAATTTAATTTGGCTGCCGGTGGGAACGGCATTGATGCTGGCAGCGGCCGGATGCGGGGCGACGGCCGGCGTCGGGGCCGGGGGGATTTTTCCCGCGGTTTCTCCCTCCGCCGGGCCCAGCCCCGTCAATTATACCATTGTTCTGGCGCAATTTCCTCAGCTGGACAGCTATGGTCTGGCCCAGCAGCTCAAAGAACGAGCTAAAGCGCTTTACGGCGTCGGGGATGTCTGGCTGGAAAACTTTCAGGAGTGGATCTTGGTAAACTACGGACATTACAGCGAACAAACCGGCAGCAATGCCATACAACAGGAGCTGATGCGGGTGCGGCAGCTTTATCCTCAATTAGCCCTGGGGCCTTATCAATTCTGCTACCTCAGGGAACTCCCGCAGCCGGACCCGCCGGCCCCCACCCAGTGGTACCTGCTCAACAACAGATGTTATTACAGTCTGGAAATTGCCACCTATTATAACACGCCCGAGCAGGATTATTACAACCGCAAAGAGGACGCGGTAACTGCGGTAAAAAATCTGCGGGAAAAGGGCGAAATGGCCTACTTCGTACACGGGCGTCTCCAGTCGCGGGTATATGTGGGATGCTTTACTCAAACCGCCGTGCAGGAAACATGGCAGGGCAACATACAGATAAGAGGACTTTCACCGGAATTGAATGAGCTCAAACAAAAATATACCTATCACGAAAACGGCATGAAGATTTATGATATCAGGCGGAATCAGAGCGGCAGAGAAATACGCATTGCCCGGCCGTCGCAAATAGTAAAAGTAGAATCGCTGGTAAGGTCAATACCATTTTAATCACTGGACTTTGACAAAACTTTAGTAAATTATGAGTCAGCAAGCGGCAGATAAGACAAAATGAACAACAGGGTTATGGAAATTGTCGTGGCGACGACCAATCGGGCTAAGCTGGCAGAGTTGGAAATCCTATTGACCGATCGCAGAGTACCGGTGCGGGGTCTGGCAGAGTTTGCCGAGGTGAAACCGCCTGTTGAAGACGGCTCAACTTTAGCGGAAAACGCCCGGCTCAAAGCCCGGCACTACAGCCAGATTCTGCATCGGCCGGTGCTGGCGGACGATTCGGGCCTGGAGGTGGAGGCGCTGGCGGGCCGTCCGGGGGTGCATTCGGCGCGTTTCGCCGGAGGAAAATGGACGAATCGGGCCGACCAGGATCGTGCCAACATCCGTAAATTGCTGGATATGCTCTCGGGGATTCCCAAGGAAAAACGCCGGGCGCGCTTCTGCTGCTGTTTATGTCTGGCCGGCGGGGAGAAAATTTTACTTGAGGTCGAGGGCATCCTGGAAGGTCTTATTTCGGATGAACCTCGCGGCGAGAATGGATTCGGATATGATCCGATTTTCTGGCTGCCAAAGCAGGGCCGGACGGTGGCCCAATTGTCCCCGGCAGAAAAAAACACCATATCACACCGCGGCCAGGCCTTGCGGAAGTTGATGGCGCGGTGGGAAGAAGTAGATTTTTAACCACAGATTACCCTCATTAACACGGATTACAAAATGGTACCAAAAGAGATTTTTTTTACCAGAGGTCTGGGGCGACATCGACATAAGCTGCAATCGTTCGAGGCGGCGCTGCGGGAGGCGGGGATAGCAATCTGCAATCTGGTGAATGTCAGCAGTATCTTTCCGCCGGGTTGTAAGATAATATCGCGCAAACAAGGGATAGCCAAATTACGGACGGGCGAGATAATCCATTGCGTTATGGCCCGGTCGGAGACCTGTGAACCTAGCCGCCAATGCTGCGCGGGGATAGGTTTGGCGGTGCCCGGCGCAGGCAGTCATTACGGGTATATTTCGGAATTTCACGGTCACGGCAAGAGCAAGCGAGAAGTGGCGGACCTGGTCGAGGATATGGCGGCGACGATGCTGGCGACGACGCTGGGGATTGAGTTCGATCCGGATAAGGCCTACGACGAACGAAAAGAGATTTACCTGATGAGCGGCAAGATTGTCAAGACGCAGGCGACGGTGCAAGTAGGCCAAACCCATCAAGAAGGGGTCTGGACCACGGTGCTCGCCGCGGCGGTCTTCGTGCCGGTCCGGGAGGAGTAAACATGCAAAAATGGCCCCCGCATGCCTTTCTGGACCTGGAGGAGGAATATGCCGATTTTAAGAGATCACGTTTTGTGGTTGTGCCCATCGGCTACGACGGAACGGCCACCTATCGAAAAGGCAGCCGCTTCGGTCCCGACGCCGTCATCGAAGCCTCGCAGCACGTGGATCTATTCGACGAGCAGCTTTTGGAGGAGTTTTATCAGGCAGGGATATATACCCATGAACACGTAATCCAGGATGCCGAGCCGGTGGAGCAGGTCCAGGAAAGGATCTACCGGGCGGCCCGGCCGCTGGTTGGGGCAGGTAAGACGCTGATCGGTCTGGGCGGGGAACACTCTATTACCCCGGCGCTGGTGAGGGCGGTGCAGGAAAAATGGCCGCAACTCTCCGTTTTACATTTTGATGCACACCTGGACCTGAAGAACAGTTACTATGGCTCTTGCTACAACCATGCGTGTGCCCTGCGCCGGGTGCACGATCTGGGGGCGCCGGCGGTCTCGATAGGAGTGCGGAGTTTCGACAAGTGGGAGTACGATTTCACCAAGGCTCATAAAAAGTGTTTTTTCACCCCGGAACAGGTGGCCGCAGACGTAAAAGGCGTCGCCAAAGAGACATTATCAAACCTAAGCGAACAGGTTTATATTACCTTCGATATCGACGCCTTGGATCCGTCGCAGGCGCCCGGGACGGGCACGCCGGAAGCAGGCGGGATTGACTATCGAGAGGCCTTGGCGGTCCTGGAAGCCGTCGGTCGACATAAAAGAATCGTGGCCGCCGACATCGTGGAGGTGATGCCGATCAAGGGGCAAAATGTTACCGAATCGGTAGCGGCGCGGCTGGCCTATAAAATTATCTCCTATGCGCAATTATATACGTAAGTTTCTTTTTACCAAAGACATAACGCATTTACGGTCGATCCTCAAAATCAACGTCCGACTACGCGCGGGATTATAAACTAATTTTTTAAATAATCATGCCTTTTATCGGCAGGGTACGGATCATATTCGTTCTTGACAAAGAACATCTATTCTCTAAAATCTTGTTCTTTATGACTTTAGTACAAATGACTCCTGCAAAATTGAAGTTAGGCATACTTGGAAAAGAAAAAATTATGATATTCATTTTTTCTTTTCCAACGGCAAGCTCTTATTTGATAGATCATTACGGCATTATTTAAGAAAATCAGGAAACCGATTTTCTTAAATAATACATGCCTGACTTCAATTTTGCAGGAACCTTTTTAGTACAAGTATAAGGAGTAAATATGGACGCACAAATTTTGGCCCTTACCATGACGGACCCGACCGTAAATTTAGTACAGGTGTTATCTTTTCTTCTTCTCTTTCTTTTAGCGCGGAGGACATTTTTCCATCTTTTCAAAACGAAAGAACGCCGGATTCACAAACGACAGCAGGCCCTGTGGGTAACCGCCGCGGCGCTTGCGGTGCTGCTTGGTCCGGGCGCCCTGGCCCGGGCGCAGGAGGCGCCGATACCGGACAAGCCGGACTTGAAGGTCTATGAGGTGGATATTAGCGCTAACGCCATGGTCCTTGAGTACGGCATCGTTAATGAAGGAAGTGATTTTGAAGGCAGATTTAATGTTAATATCTACTATAAGATCGGAGAAGAAGGAGAATACTCCTTATTATACACCGATGTAATTGACACCAGTGATCCTGATATTGATTTGAGCCATTTAGGTACCTGTTATCGGAATCTGACCGATGTCGAATGGAAATGGGGTTGGCCCAAATTTTTCGTGGAAGCCAGAATCGATGAAGAGGGCACGCTTGATGAAGCCGATACCGCCAACAATAGTAAAGAAGGTGAGTGGACTTATCTGGAGCTGATCCCCAAGAGGATGGGGTATTTTATCTCTTTCCCCCTGATTATCATCCTTCTGGGGACGGGATTGTTGATTACCATATCGAATAAATTTCTCCAGGCGCGCAAGCTGGGCCACAGTTTCAAGGTGGTGGCCGGCGCCTATGACGACCCCAAGGACGAAGGCGATGTGACTCACTTTCAGGCCCTTTCGGCGGCCCTGTCGGCGACGGTGGGTATCGGTAATATCGCCGGCGTGGCCATCGCCCTGCGCTGGGGCGGGCCCGGAGCCTTGTTCTGGATGTGGGTAACCGCGGTTTTGGGGATGTCCCTGAAATTTGCCGAATGCTCGCTGGCCCATCGCTTTCGGATTATCCACGAAGATGGTTCCGCTTCCGGCGGCCCGATGTACTATATAACCGAAGGGCTGGGCAAAAACTGGAAATGGCTGGCCATATTATTTGCGATTTGCGCTACTTTGTGTTCTTTCTGCACCGGCAATATGAACCAGGCCAACACCATCGCCGATTCATTACGTGAATACGACCTTTCTAAAATACATTTTCCCGGCTTTCTCCTCGACGAAGAGAACCATATTCATGGCTGGATAGTTGGTATTGTGGTGGCGACCCTGGTGGGCATCGTCGTTATCGGGGGAATTAAGCGTATTGCCACCGTGGCCAGCAAGATCGTGCCCACCATGGCCATTCTATATTGCGGCGGGGCGTTGATTATTTTAATTCTTAATTACACCAACATAGGGCCTGCTCTGGCCCGAATTTTCAAAGAGGCGTTCGTCCCCGAAGCCGCTATCGGCAGCGCCTTCACGGTGATCATGTGGGGGATACGCCGCGGGCTGTATTCCAACGAGGCCGGCCAGGGTTCGGCGCCCATGGCCCACGCCGCCGCCAAGACCGACGAGCCGGTACGCGAGGGCATAGTGGCCCTGATGGAGCCCTTTGTCGATACCCTGATTATCTGCACTATCACCGGGGTCACCATTTTATCCACCGGCGCCTTGGATAACTTTCCCGATCTCACCGGCGCCCCCTTGACCCGGGCGGCCTTTGAAGCGGGCTTCGGAAATGCCTGGTGGCTGGGCAACGCCATCGTCACCATTTCGGTATTTTTCTTCGCCTACTCAACCATGATCTCCTGGAGCTATTACGGCGACCGGGCCAGTGAATACCTTTTCGGATCAAAAGCCATCAAACCCTACCGCTGGGTTTACGTCTTCTTCAATTTTTTAGGCTGCATCCTGCCTTTAGCGGTGGTCTGGAACATCGGCGACGTGGCCTTAAGCTGCATGGCCATACCCAACCTGATCGCGATCATTTTCTTATCTATGGTGCTCAAGAAAATGACCGATGCCTATTTCGCCAAGCGGCATCTGACCTATAAAGAACGCCTGGCCCAGATGCAGGCGCAAGAGTCGTAGAAAGAAGAACTTAACCGCCTGCGGCGGGACTTTTTATTTAGCCCCCGACGTAAAGTCGGGGGGTGTAACCTATGTATGCCAAATTAGTTACGAATTACCCCCTCATTTTACCTGAGGGGCTGTTTGAGTTATCCACAAATACAAATTTCTATACCATCAAGTTAATAAAACGCCTAAGTTTTCAACGTTCATACCCAAAGACGAAACGGCTTCCTGTATGCCCGAAAATAATAGTAAATTCCGTGTAAATAATGTATCTCACAGCACCTCAAAGAAAATGAAGTGGGAAGGTACGGTATAATTATGAAAAGCCCGGAATTAATAACAAAATGGATCATCGTCTTTTTGACTATTTTCACTGTCGCCGCTTTCAATGACAGCCCCGCCCGCCCAACAGATATTGAAGGCATCTGGCAAGGGACCTTAAAGGTCTCCGGCATAGAGCTGCGTATTGTGTTTAATATTTCCCTCCGGCCCGACGGCGTCTATACCGCTACCATGGACAGCCCCGATCAGGGCGCTAAAGGAATACCGGTCGATTCGGTTACTTATAAGGATGGAAAGCTGCGTCTGGAGGTGAAAGTGGTCCAGGGATTTTATGAGGGTCGGTTACAAGCCGACGGCGATACTATTCAAGGGCAATGGCAACAGAGCGGATTGAATTTGCCGCTGGAATTGAAGCGGAGCGACAAACCTATCCCGCCGCCCAAACGGCCCCAGGAACCGAAAAAACCCTACCCTTACCTTGAAGAAGAGGTCGTCTATGAGAACTCCAAGGCCAAAATAAAACTGGCGGGCACCCTGACACTGCCCAAGCAAGAGGGATCATTTCCGGCGGCGCTTCTGATTACGGGCTCGGGGGCCCAGGACCGCAACGAAACGGTCATGGGACATCGTCCCTTTCTGGTGCTGGCCGATTACCTGACCCGCCGGGGAATTGCGGTTCTGCGGGTGGATGATCGCGGGGTGGGCGGCTCGACCGGGGATATCTCCAAGGCAACCAGTGAGGATTTCGCCCAGGACGTATTGGCCGGCATTGAGTATCTCAAAAGCCGCAAGGAGATTAATCCCGGACAGATCGGCCTGATCGGACACAGCGAAGGTGGGATAATCGCCCCCATGGCGGCGGTAAAATCATCAGACGTGGCTTTCATCGTGTTAATGGCCGGCACAGGTTTGACGGGGGAGGAGATTTTATACCTGCAGGCGGCCCTGATCGCCCGGGCGGCCGGGGCCACCGAAGAAACCATCGCCTTGAATCGCAAGGGCCAGGAGCAAATCTTTACTATCGTAAAACAAGAAAGTGACGACCAGATCGCCGAAAAAAAGATCGAAAAGAAGATAAACGAACTGCTGGCCGAACTCCCCGAAGAACAAAAAAAGGCCATTGAAACTGTCTTGGAGGCCCAGAAAGGCCAGATGAAAAGGGTATTAAGCCCCTGGTTTCGCTTCTTTGTCACCTACGACCCCAAACCCGCCCTGATGAAGGTGAAATGCCCGGTGTTGGCGCTTAACGGCCAAAAAGACCTGCAGGTGCCGCCCCAAGAGAACCTCCGCGCCATTGAGCAGGCCCTGACCGCCGGCGGCAATAAACGCTTTACTATCAAGGAATTGCCCGATTTGAACCACCTTTTCCAAACGGCCCGGACCGGCTCGCCCACTGAATACAGCAAGATTGAAGAAACTATGTCGCCGACGGCCCTTAAATTGATAGCCGATTGGATTTTGAAGCAAACCGAAAAAAGATAGCTCAAAAGCCTCCCTGTCTTTTTAGAGGCATATTTGTAAAATGGGATTGGACTTGTCCGAGCAATTCGTGTATAAATATAAAAAGTATCGCTTTATAACAATCATTTTTTACGACAGGAGGTAGTCATGTATAGGAAACTCTTTTCTATCGTATTGTTGGCCTTTTTTATGGCCGCTATCGTCGATGCCGCTCCCCAAAGACAGCAGAGGGCAGATCAACGGCGCGGCCAAAGGATGACCGAAGAACAAATCCTGGAAAGAGCCAAAGCCATCCATGAAAAAGCCATAACCATGGACACCCACGTGGATATCCCCGGAGGCAGCTATGCCACCGAGGCTCTGGACCCGGGCAGCGAAGAATGCCGACTAAAATGCACGTTACCCAAGATGGAAAAAGGCGGCCTGGACGGCGTGTTTCTGGCGGTGTATGTCGGCCAGGGCGCCTGCGACGAGGAAGGCTATCAAAAAGCCCACGAATCCGCCATGACCAAATTTGAAGCCATCCACCGGCTCTGCGAAAAGATGTACCCGAAGCGCTGCGCCCTGGCGGTCACCCCCGATGAGGTGGAAAAGATCGCCCAGACCGGCAAACGCGTGATTATGATCGGGATTGAAAACGGCTATCCCATCGGCACCGATCTGAAGAACGTGGAAAAGTTTTATAAGCTCGGCGCCCGCTATATCACCCTGTGCCACAGCGGCAATAACCAAATATGCGAATCCAGCGGCGGTCGAGGCCGAGGCGGGATTGAGGCCAGCGGCATCAGTGAATTTGGGGAAAAGGTCGTCGCCGAAATGAATCGGCTCGGTATTATGTGCGATGTCTCTCACATTGCCGATTCGTCTTTTGACGACCTGATCAGAATTACCAAAGCCCCCATTATCGCCTCCCATTCCGGCTGCCGGGCCCTGACCAACAGCTCCCGAAACCTCACCGACGAGCAGTTGAAAGCCCTGGCCAAAAACGGCGGCGTCATTCAAATGGTGGCCCTGGGCAACTATCTCCGGCCCGACCCCGAGGCCCGGCAAAAGGCCATTGACGAACTGAAAGAGAGAATGAATTTCAAGGAACTCTCGGCCGAGGAACTGGCCAAACTCTCTGCCGAAGAAAAACAAACCTACGATAGAAACCTGCAGCGGTATCAAAGATCGATGCAGAGAATCGACCGTCAATATCCGGAAAGACCCAACGTGCAGGCCTTTGTAAACCACATCGATCATGTCAGAGATGTCATCGGCATCGATCACGTCGGCATCGGAACCGACTTCGACGGCGGCGGCGGCGTCCCCGGCTTCAACGACCATTCCGAGGCCCTCAACGTCACCATCGAGCTTGTTCGTCGCGGCTACTCCGAAGAAGATATCCTCAAGATCTGGGGCGGCAACCTGCTGCGCGTCTGGCGCCAATGCGAAAAAGTCGCCAAAGAAATAAAGAACAAAGATAAGTAAAAACCATCGAAAAATGGGTGCCATGCCCACGCTTGCGTGGGCATGTTCATCCATCTTTGACGCAATATTAACCTGGCAGGGCGGCACCGCCCAGCGCAGCTTGGGGATGCTTTTTTTACCATTTACCAAAGCAGGAGGGGCTGTGCCCCTGCTGCCATTTGCAGCCGTCTGGTACCCCGCCTCAGGAATTAATCTTACTCGATTTCGTGAGCGATAAGATCATCATAAGTTTCCCGCCGCCGGATAATCTTGAATTGATCCCCTTCCACCAACACTTCGGCCACCCGGGGCCGGGAGTTGTACTGGCTGCTCATGGCAAAGCCGTAGGCGCCGGCGGAAAAGACGGCCAGCAGATCGCCGCGCCGGACGGGCGGCAGGCGTCGATCCCGGGCCAAAAAATCGGCGCTCTCACAAATCGGGCCCACGATGTCCGCTAATTGCACGCCTTCAACTTCCACGGATTCCTGCCGATTTTCTACGACGAATTTATCCTCGACGGCGGCGGGCCAGATGAAATGAAAGGCATCGTAAAGAACCGGCCGAATCAGATCGTTCATGGCGGCATCGACAACGATAAAAGTCTTCTCGCCCCCCTTTTTCACATAGAGAACCCTCGTAAGCAAAATACCGGCATTGGCGGAAATAGTACGGCCCGGTTCGAGGATGAGCTTGAGGTTCCGGCCCCGCAGCAAAGGGATAATGGCGCCGGCGTATTCGGCGGCGGCGGGGGCCTGGCCAAAAGTATAGTCGGCCCCGAAGCCGCCCCCGATGTCGATAACCTCAACGGCGAAACCGCCCCCCCGGAGGGTCTCAATGAAATCGAGGGTCTTGGTTATAGCC
Source organism: Phycisphaerae bacterium SM23_30 (assembly GCA_001303695.1). Lineage (GTDB taxonomy): Bacteria > Planctomycetota > Phycisphaerae > Sedimentisphaerales > SM23-30 > SM23-30. Next base: position 4,227 of record LJUC01000080.1, on the reverse strand, counting down.
TGGACATAAGGCCCGACGGCGTTGATCTCCGAGCCGAGGTGAAGATGAACACCGATGAGTTTAACGTACTCATCGCGGCCGTACTTTTCAAAGACGGCGCCGGCGCGTTCGAGGTCGACGCCGAATTTGGTCTCTTTTTTGCCGGTGGTGATGTGGCGGTGGGTTTGGGGATCGACGTCGGGATTTACCCGCAGGGCGGCGCGCACCGGGCTGCGCAGTAAGCGATCCCGGCGTCGAGGGCCTGGGATATTTCCTCGTCGGTTTTACCGACGCCGGCGTAAACCACGCGGTCGCCGCGGCCGCCGCTTCGGACGACGCGATACAACTCGCCGCCGCTGACAACGTCGAAACCGCTGTCCATTTGCACAAATAAACGCAAAATATGAATGTTGCTGCAGCCTTTGACCGAGTAACAGATCAAGGGATCGCATTCGTCAAAAGCCTCCTGCAGCCTTTGATAGTGCAGCCGAAAGGTGGCGCTGCTGTAAATATAAACGGGCGTGGCCGCCTGCCGGGCGATGCGCTCGACCGGCGCCTGCTCGCAAAACAATCGACCGTCGCGATATTGGAAAAAATCCGCCATGATTTTCATCGTTTGATATAGCCGACTTCGGGAAGGGCCGCCACCAGAGGAGAGGCGTAATCATAGAAATCAGGATTAATATCGTTGCCGGCAGCGTTGATATATTCGTCCGGCAGTGTTTTAGTGCCGGTCGCCACCGAGGCCAAAGTGGTAACAAAGGTCTCCACGCGGTAGCGGTCGCCCTTGCCGAAACGCTGAAAACAGACGCTGCCCGAAGAGTAGGCGTCGGCGGCGTAATAAACGGCCATCCGCCCGCAATAACGGGCCTCGTAAGCATCAACGGGACTGATCAGACCGGGGAAACTCCGCTGCAGATATCCGAAGGTGTCGGCCCGCAGCCGCACTTCGGGCAACTGTTCTTTGACCTTGGCGGTAAGAAAAACCGCCAGCGCGCCCGCCCCGGAGAGCTGCACGTTGCCGTGTTCGTCAAGCTCCTGATCCCGCTGGATTTTTTCGGCCCAGGCCGCTCCGTCGGTATCGATGATGCCTTCACTGACGACCACCAGACAACGCCGACGCCTCTGGTACGCCTCGGCCACGTCTTTGACAAAGTTTTCCATGCTCACGGACCGTTCGGGCACATAGATCAAATGGGGACCGTCATCCGGACGGCGCCGCGCCAGCCGCGCCGACGCCGCCAGAAAGCCGGCATGACGACCCATCACGACATCGATCTTAATCCCCCCCAACGCCCGATTGTCGAGATCGTCGCCGATGACGGCGTGGGCCACAAAGGTGGCCGCGGTGCCGTAACCGGGACAGTGATCGGTAACGAGAAGGTCGTTATCGATGGTCTTGGGGATGTGAAAAATTTTTAGTTCATAACCGGCCTGCTGGGCCAGTCGATTGATGATGTGGGCGGTATTAGCCGAATCGTTACCCCCGATATAGAAGAAATATCGGATGTTTTTATCCCGGAAGATTTCAAAAATTCTATGGCAGTATTGCTCATCCGGCTTGTCCCGCGTAGAGCCCAGCGCCGCCGAGGGCGTGCGGGCAATATCGTCCAGGTCGCGACGTGAGAGCAGTTTCAGGTTGACCAAATCCCCTGCGATAATGCCTCTTACCCCGTGAACCGCGCCCAGCAGTTCGTTGATGCACTGTTGTTCGCAGACTTCTTCAATAACCCCCACCAGAGACTGATTTATCACCCCCGTCGGACCGCCCGATTGGCCCACCACGGCGTTGCCTTTTAACTGCTTGCTCATAACTACCACGTGCGCTCGATAAATCCGGTATCCACTTTTCCTTTGACAAACTGGCGATGCGTGAGGATTTCCCGGCACAAGCCGATGGTGGTCTTAACCGGGCCCACCTCGAATTCCTGCAGCGCTCTTTTCATGCAGGCGATAGCTTCCGCCCGCGTTTTCTTGTGGACAACCAGCTTACCGATCAGCGAGTCGTAGTGGGGAGATATCCGGTAGCCGGGATAGACGTGGGAGTCCAGGCGCACTCCGAATCCGCCCGGCGGAATAAACCGGTCGATGCAGCCGGAACAGGGAGCGAAATCATTAGCAGGATCTTCGGCGTTGATGCGGCATTCAATGGCCGAACCCTGCTGGCGAATATCTTTTTGCCGCAGCTTTAAGTTTTCCCCGGCGGCGATCCGCAACTGCCACTGGACCAGATCGATGCCGGTGACCATCTCGGTAATCGGATGCTCCACTTGAATTCGGGTATTGGCCTCGCTAAAGTAAAATTTATTGTTCTTATCCAGCAAAAACTCAAACGTACCGGCGTTAATATACCCGGCCGCCTTGGCCAGCCGCACCGCGGCCTTACACAACTCCTGACGCACTTCCGTAGAAAGACCCGGACTGGGGGTCTCCTCCACCAGCTTTTGGTGTCGCCGCTGAAGGCTGCAATCCCGTTCCCACAGATGCAGGGTATTTCCGGTGTGGTCGGCCAGGACCTGCACCTCCACATGCCGGGATTGCTCCAGGTATTTTTCCAGGTATAAATCCGCATTCTTAAAGGCGCTGCTGGCCTCGGTCTCGGCACTGTGAAAAGCCACCCGCAGGCTCATTTCGTTATGGGCGATCCGCATGCCGCGCCCGCCGCCCCCGGCCGCGGCCTTTATGATCACCGGATAACCGATTTTCTCGGCCAATTGGGCGGCCTCGTCTTCGTTGGCCACCGCCTTATCCGAACCGGGAACCACCGCCACCTTGGATTTTTCCGCCAGCTTGCGGGCCTGCACCTTATCGCCGAGCAAATGCATGGATTCGGGCGCCGGCCCGATAAAATTAATCTTGCAATCGCGACAGATCTCGACAAAGTGGGCGTTCTCCGCCAGAAAGCCATAACCGGGGTGGATCGCTTCCACATTCGATATTTCGGCGGCACTGATGATCCGCGGTATGTTAAGATAACTTTCGGCGGGATCGGCAGGTCCGATGCATATCGCCTCATCCGCCAGGGAGAGATAATGGGCGTGGCGATCGGCCTCGGAATAAACCACCACGCACTGGACTCCCAATTCGCGACAGGCGCGGATGATTCGCAGGGCGATCTCCCCCCGGTTGGCGATCAGTATGCGTGAAAACATCCGACTAATCCGTCCTTTTTGAGCGTCCGGCTAATCAGGCTCGATCAGAAAAAGGGGTTGACCATACTCGACGGCGGAACCGTTTTCGACCAGTATCTTCTTGATGGTCCCCCGGACGCCGCTTTTAACTTCGTTCATCACCTTCATGGCTTCGATGATGCATACCACCGTTTCTTCCTCCACCTTCGAGTCTGTTTCGACGAAGGGTTCCGCATTAGGACTGGGGGCGGTATAAAGGGTGCCCACGATGGGGGCCACGATCCGGGCCCATTTCTCATCCTCCGCCGCCTCGGCGGGGAGATCTTTACTTTCCGGCCCGGCGGCGGCCAATCTCTCCCGGAGGGCCGGGTTGGCGCCGTTGGCGGTCAGGGCGGGAGTCATGGCGATTACCTGAGGGGCGGTCTGATTGGGTCCGCGCTTTAAAACGATGCGGGTCTGGCCGTTGACGACCTCCAGCTCGCTAAGATCGTTAGCCTTCATCATTTCGACCAGCTCTTTAATCTTATCCAGTTCCATCTCTCTCACCTGCCTTAGTTATCCTATCACACAGGAGTCAAGGTCCTTAGCCAGGGTACTTAATACCCGATATCCCCGGGCGGTTACCAGGACATCGTCCTCGATACGAATACCGAAGCGTCCCGGTACGTATATACCCGGCTCCACCGTTACCACCATACCTTCGCACAGTTCGCCTTTGCTCTTGCGATTCAAGATCGGCTGCTCGTGGACCGCCAGGCCAATCCCGTGTCCGGTACCATGCTCATAAATCCCAAACGGACTTTTTAAAAGCGCTTTTCGCGCAATGTCATCAATCCTTCTAAGAGACGCGCCCGGCCTAACCGCTTCAATAGCAGAGGTTTGCGCTTCCAACAACCACTGGTAGGCCTCGGCAAAAGCAGGGCGAATTTTACCGGCCACCAAACAGCGTGTCAAGTCGCTTCTATAACCGGCGACGGCGGCGCCCCAGTCAAACAATATAGATTGGTTCTTTTTTAATCTGGTATTACCGGCTTGGGCGTGCGGTTGGGCGGCATGACCGGCAACGGCGACTATCGTCTCGAAACCGGCGCCGCTGCTGCCGCCCCGCGACATCTCA
>LJUC01000002.1 GCA_001303695.1 Phycisphaerae bacterium SM23_30 | reverse complement strand
TATGAATCTGCAGTTTACATTTTAGATAAAATCAAAAACAATTTAAATTTAGATAAAGAAGAAAAACATTTTCTTGTGAAATCCCTGAGCAGTTGGATTTTTCAACTAGGCATTCAGCAGCAAAAAATCGGATGTGAACGAGAGGCCCGGGCTAACTTTATTAAATCATTAAGTATCAATCGTTCCTGGAAGTCCCTAATAAGGTATTTACTTACTTTGTTCCCTGAAATGGCAGGTATTATGTTATATGAGAAGTGGCGATTTCGAAAAGGGATGGGATTTCATATTTAGATTTTTTTGTTTAGTAATATGATATGGTAAGAGTGAGATTTTCATGGAGATAACTTTTATCTTACCGGGGCGAGGTTTTAGCGGAGGCGTTCGGGTGACGGTGTGCATGGCGTCGGAGTTGATAAGGAGGGGGCATGACGTAAAGATTTTATACAAGAAGGGGGATTCGAGCTTGCGTGCCTGGTTGTGGTTTTTCAAGACGAAATTGGGTTTAGTGCCCAGAGACTGGGTAGCCCAGTTTGAGGGGGAAAGTGGTTCTTTCAGGAGGCTTGCGCCAGAGATTCTGGGCCGAAGAGATTTGGTAATATCTGTTGGTCCCGACTGTGTAGAGGAGATGATGAAGCTTCCCAGCGATTGTGGTTTTAAGCTATTTTATGTTCATGGCTTAACCATGCGGAATTCTCGTTTGCGGGAAGCGGCTTGGCATACAAAAGTTTCCAAGATTGCCGTTTCAAATTATGTTTATCAAGAAATGTTAAATTCGGGAGTTGACGATGTGATTGCGGTGGTGCCGAACGGTATCGACACCTCTGAATATTTTCCGGACGGTCCGGAAATAGCCAGGAACAGTGTCGGCACAGCATACTCAACTCATCCGGCAAAGGATCATAAGAGTATTCTGGCCATATTTGCCAGATTGCATGAACTTTGCCCTGATCTTTCTCTTGTATGTTTCGGTAGCGGTCCAAGGCCTTCTGAGATGCTTCCGGGAGTTATTTATAAACGGCTACCCACGGTGGCGAAGGCGCGTAAAATATATTCACGTTGTGCGGTGTGGTTTTTAGCCAGTCTGAGCGAAGGTTTTCCTGCCCCGCCTTTGGAAGCCATGGCCTGCGGTTGTGCCGTGGTCACAACTGATTGCGGTGGACCGAATGACTATATAAAGTCGGGTTTTAACGGGATTGTTGTCGAGAAAAAAAATCCCGTCAAGATGGTACAAGAAATCATTAATATATTAGATGATGACGCCAGCCGAAAAAAGCTTGTTGAAAATGGTTTGAGAACTGTAAGAGAGATGACCTGGTCATGCGCGGCGGGGAAGATGGAAGAGACACTGGAGAAAATAATATCCGGTCAATTGGGGGAATTAGTTATTTCCTAATGAGATTAGACAGGGATTGGGATACGACATGAAATGCTCCGGTGATATGATGGCTTTTAGAGTAGATGAGAACTTATCCGAAACCGAGGTGGTGAATAATACGCAACGACGGAGGGAATTTCAGACTCGGACCGTTATTACGGAAGAGAGCGGCGAGAAGATGGTCTACAAATGTGCCGCCGGTTTAGAGTCGCGACCATTTATTGAATTGATTGTAGAAAGGGAGGAGAGAAATATTGATTATCTTGAAGGGCAGTTTGAGGTTTTGAGGGGCTGTTTGCAAGGTGATCGGATCAAGTATGCATATTTGGGCGGTCGATCTCTTAAGGACATGATTATTGAGCATATGAAAGAAGGCCATCATGATGCTGCTTGCGAGTTATTGAAGGAATATGTTAAAAGAATAAATTCGTTAGGGCGTATCAACGCTGTTCCAGAGGTTTTTCTTTGTGATATTGTAAATGATTCCGCCAATGAATTTGCCGCAATAGATTGTCTGGAGCGGGGTGTTCTGGATTTAATTTGTAAGAATATTCTAATTAGCGGTGGTCATTGGATCGTGATCGACAACGAGTGGTCATTTGATTTTCCGGTTCCGGTTAGGTTTCTATTGTTTCGCGCCATACGAGAGATAATTTTCACCGAGCAGGTCGCTATTCGCAGGGCAGCAAATAAAGCTCATCCGGTGACGGGGTTGTTTGCCGGGAGATGGTATAAGTTCTATGTGCCCATCGAATGGTTAGAATATCTGATAGAGGGAGAAATTGGTTTGGAAAGATTGATTCGTTGGGAAGTTGGTTTTCAGCGGTATGTAAACGGTCCGAGTTATGCTTCACATCTACGAGCGGTAAAAAAACCCCGGATACGTCGTCAATTTTTCCTCATGTAGCAATTATATAGTGGGAAATTTTTATACATGCAAGCGTTAACGCTTGGTATTGCGATTGTAGCCAGTGCTTTTATATTTATACTTTCGCCCCTTAGAGGACTGCTGGTATATATAGTGGTATCAGTATGGTATCCGGGCTATTTAACCGTTAAGCTGGGCACGCTCGATTTCAGCGTTCCTCGCATTGTGATTATAGCGATCTATGCCAATATTTTTCTTCACAGCAGGTTAATCAGACAGTTCAGGTTCATATGGCTTGATAAAATTATAATATTATTTTTTGTAGCTCAAGTGGTAGCAGGAATCACGACGACGCCGCTGATGATGCTTTTAGAAAATCGGTCGGGAATGGCTTTTGATGCAGTTCTGCCCTATTTTGCCATACGAATGATCATAACCACCAAACAGCAGTATCTTAATTTATTAAAAGGTGTATTGTTTATATCCGGCTTTGTGGCGATAAGTGGCTTTTACCAGAGCCTAACAGGGCGCAATCCCGTTGGTTTCTTGCAGAAATATCATGCTTGGCAAGATTGGTCAGGATACGGAGAGAACACAGGTTCAGAAAATCTCAGGCTTGGTTTTCACCGAGCCAGGTTTACGTTTTCTAATTCGATTGTTCTTGGTTTATATTTTTCCATGATTGGGCCGATCTGTACGGGTTTGTGGAGCAATGTTAAAAAAAATCGTTGGCTGGTTATAATCGGCCTCTGTTTAATGCCTATTGGTACTTTTTCCTCTGTATCCAGTGGTCCTTTTTTAGCCGCTTTCATAGCTCTGATGTTTTTGGCTTTTTATTACTGGCGGAGATATTGGAGGCCGGTTGTAGTTTTAATTATTGTGATGTTCGGTTTGATAGAAATTATCAGCAATCGGCACTTTTGGGAAGTTATTGATCGATTTACTCTTAGTAGCCAAACGGCATGGTATCGAGCCCAGTTAATTGAAGTAGGTCTTTTTAAAGGGGGCATGTCAGGCCATTGGATAACCGGCTATGGTTTTGAAGATCCTCGTTGGTGTGATCGTATTGATCAACGGGATCATACCGATATGGTTAATCATTATTTGTTGATTTTAGCCAGATTCGGCCTGGTTGGATTAATACCATTTTGTATCATGATTGTGTTGGCTTTCAAAAAGCTAATCGAGGCGAATAGGTTATGTATTTTAGAGGAAGATAAATGGATGATATGGTGTATAGCGGCAAGTCTGACCGGTTTGTTGGTTTCACTATTTGCGGTTTCGTTATCTTTGGAGACCACTAAAATCTTTTACATTATGATGGGATTCTGTGGGGTTATGCCCAGCATTATGAGGAATGGGATAATGGCAAAAAACAGATTAGTGGTGAATAGAGTTGTCGAAAGAAAGGCTAATATTTACCATTAAGCCGACATGCTTTTTTTAACCTATTACTTTATTAGTTTCATGCAAGCTGGAAGGAAGAGCAAGGGCAAACTGAAAATCGAATGTATTGTCTCGTAGTTATTAAAATACGGAGTTTATAGGATTTAGTATCATCGAGATTAATGATTAACATTTAAGGCGTTGAACAGTGAAACTTTTAGAAGTTAAAACTTTAATTTTTAAAAATGTTAAAGTAGTCAGATATGGGCGTTTTTGTGATCATAGAGGGTACTTTACCGAGCATTATAGAAAGAGCGATTTTCAGAATCACCCGGAGCTGGAGTTTATGAAAGGGGCAGATTTTGTCCAGTGCAACGAAAGTCGTTCTAGAAAGGGCGCCGTACGCGGATTGCATTTTCAGTGGAATCCCTATATGGGCAAGCTGGTGCGCACCTTGGTCGGTCGGATGGTGGATATGGTGTTGGATATAAGAAAAGGCTCGTCCACGTTTGGTAAAATTATATGTTACGACATGCCGGCGGATTCTGAAGCTGATTATCATGAGTGGATCTGGATTCCGCCGGGATTTGCACACGGGAATTTTTACCCTCAGGATTCTCTAATTGAGTATTTCTGCACCGGCCAATACAACCCTGATTGTGAAGCCGCCATATCGCCCATGGCTCGAGATATCGACTGGAGCTTGTGTGATGAGAAACTGAAAGTTTTATTTGGCGAAATTGCGCCTTCCAGTCGTTTGATAACCGATAAAGACAGAGAAGGTTTTTCCGTAGAAGGCTGGGGAAATGATGATCGATCGAATAATTTTATTTTTGAACCCTGAACCCTGTCAAGGATTAATAAGAATATATAAATTGCAACGAAAACTTGTCGAATCAACCTTATGGGAGTATTGATATGAAAGGCGTGATTTTAGCGGGCGGATTGGGAACACGGTTGCTGCCCATGACAAAAGTGACTAATAAGCACCTGCTGCCGGTTTATGACAAACCGATGATTTTTTACCCTATACAGAGTTTAGTCAATGCAGGCATTAAGGATATTATGCTGGTTACGGGGGGCAACAGTGCGGGCGATTTTCTGCAGCTTTTAGGCAACGGGCGCGAATTCGGCCTGAAAGAGCTGCACTACACTTATCAGGAAGGAGGCGACGCTGGCATCGCCGATGCTTTAGACCTGGCAGAGGATTTTGCCGACGGCGGAAAAATCGTGGTGATGCTGGGCGACAATATTATCGAGAGAAACATTTGTCGGGCGGTGGCGGATTTCTTCACCCAAAAAGAAGGCGCCAAGGTGATGCTTAAAGAAGTACCCGATCCGCGGCGGTTTGGCGTGGCTGAGATAAAAGATAATCGTATTTTCGCTGTTGAAGAAAAGCCACAAAATCCTAAAACCAATTATGCGGTAATCGGCATATACATGTACGACGCCGAGGTTTTTGAAATTATTAAGACACTTAAGCCGTCGAACCGAGGCGAATTAGAAATTACCGATGTCAACAATGCTTATATTCAACGGGGCGCCATGACATATGAGATTCTGGAGGGATGGTGGACGGACGCAGGCACAGTGGAATCGCTGTACCGAGCGACGCAGTTGGTGGCTCAAAACGGGGCCAATCGGCTGGAGTGAAGGACGACCGGATTTTTCCGGTTATTTATCAAAATGATAACGTAATTTTACAGAAGCGACATGAGTAATAAAACAGCGAGTAAAAAACTATTGGTTACCGGCGGGGCGGGTTTTATTGGCAGTAATTTTATCCATTTGACATTGGCGGAAGAGGCCGATTGGGAAGTGGTTTGTCTGGATAATCTTACCTACGCCGGCAATTTGGCCAATCTGCAGGAGTGCCTGGACCATCCGCGGTTTCGTTTTGTCAAGGGTGACATTGGTGATCCGCCAAAAGTGCAGGAAATACTCAAAGGCGGCATAAAGGTGGTGGTGAACTTTGCCGCCGAAAGTCACGTGGATCGATCCATTCTGGGCTGTCAGGAGTTTATACGCACCAACGTGCAGGGCACCCAGGTGCTGCTGGACGGGGCCCGTGAGAGCCAAGTGGAATTATTTTTGCAGATTTCCACCGACGAAGTCTATGGTTCTTTGGGGCCGGAGGGTAAGTTTACCGAGCAGACACCGCTGGCGCCGAACAGCCCCTATAGCGCTTCCAAGACCGCCGCCGACCTGTTGGTTCGGGCCTATCATCATACTTATCAAATGCCCGTAATCATCACCCGTTGCTCCAATAATTATGGACCGTATCAGTTTCCGGAAAAATTGATTCCCTTGTTTGTAACTAATCTGCTGGCTGATAAGAAAGTGCCGGTGTATGGCGACGGACTTAACGTGCGCGATTGGATCCACGTTATCGATCACTGTCGGGCCGTTTGGACAGTGATTGAAAAAGGCCAGGCGGGGCAGGTTTATAATATCGGTGGGAACAATGAACGAACCAACCTTGAAATCACCAAGATGCTCCTAGAGATTCTGGGTAAGGATGAGTCCATGCTGGAATATGTCACGGATCGACCCGGCCACGACCGACGTTATGCCATCGATGCAAGTAAAATCGAGACGGAACTTGGTTGGCGCCCTCAAATGGATTTCATGGAAGGTTTGCGGCAGACGGTGCAGTGGTATATCAATAACCAGTCCTGGTGGCAGGCAATCAAGACCGGGGCGTACCTAAAATATTACGAACAACAATATGGTATAAAATTTTAAGAAAAACTTATAATAACCATCTCTACCGCTAGGTATAAAATTTTATGCCTTATTCAGGGAATAATTCAGAATTAGATGTTTCCATAATTATCGTTAATTGGAACACCAGAGAAATACTACGTGATTGTTTAAAAAGCATTTGCTCAGAGGCGGGTAAAATAAAGTATGAAATAATTGTAGTTGACAATAGTTCTAACGATGGTTCTGGTGAAATGGTTAAGGCGGAATTTCCGCAGGTGCATCTAATAGAAAATAATGAAAATAGGGGTTTTGCGGTGGCTAACAATCAGGGCATGGCGCGAGCTCAGGGGCGATATGTGTTATTATTAAACAGTGACACAATTATTCTGGATGGGGCTGTGGCTAAGACGGTTGCCTTTGCGGATAAGCATCCGGAGGCAGGGGTGGTGGGCTGTCGGGTTCTCAATCCGGATAAAACCCTGCAGTTAACGTGTTTTCGCTTTCCGAGCATCTTGAACGAGATTTTGGCAAGTCTATATTTAAACAAGCTATTTCCCCAAAATCGATTTTTTGGTCGCTCTCGCATGAGTTGGTGGGATAGGAATGATGTCCGGGAAGTGGATGTGGTTACGGGTTGTTTTATGTTGGTTCCCCGGCAGGCCATCGAGCAGGTGGGGGTAATGGATGAACGATATTTCATTTTTTCAGAGGAGGCGGATTGGTGTTATCGTTTTAAAAAGGCAGGTTGGAAACGACTTTTTACACCTGATGCCGAGATTATTCATCTTCATGGGGCCAGCACTTCTCAGCAAAGACCGCAAATGACCTTGCAATTACGCGGCAGTTGCCTGCAGTATTATAGAAAGCACCGGGGCTATCTTACCTATGCCACGGCGTGTTTTTTGATAGCGATGTTCTTTTTCTTGCGAATACCCTATTGGTTGGGACGGACAATTCTATCAAGAAAAGGACGTAAAAGTCATTGGGAAAGAACGCGTACGTATATAAAAGGCACTATTTATGCCTTGACAGGCGGGCAAGGATCGCTGCGTACGAAATTGTAATAGCGACGAACAGCCCACGCCTTCGGCAGAAAATACTATAAGTATAGAATATATCTCAGGTTATAAAAACTTAGACTTCTGATTTTTAAATGTCTTTATTTCTAAATACTTATCAAAAAATAAGCTACTTTTGATTTTTGCGACCTCAGATTTATTATAAGTATTGTTTGTTTTGTCTGTGCTTTGGCAGAAAAATGCCCTTGCTAATATTGGCATGGCCCGAAATTCCTTTAAAAAGAATTATAAGAGATACAATTGTTATTGAGGCAATGATTATAAGTCCTTGTCAAAAAAGAGTTTGCGATCATTCTTGAAGGAATCTTTATGGACCTTTTGAAAACTGTGCGGGAAATAACAGGTGGATGAAATAACGAATTTTTAAAAAATGAGCATTTTCCCCAGTTTTTCTATTGCCGAATCTTGCAAACACTGTTATCTTAATATTGTAAAATTACAGTAAACTATATTCATGTTTATTGATATAAACGCATATGTCGGCTAATGAGAATAGGAAGGGAGAAAACTCATACACTTTACCTTTCCTAGCTTTATAGTCTTGAGAGTATGTATGTAATAGTTGTGACTAAGAAGTGGTGAGCCGCATATCGCAAGTTAATTGTTGTTTATATTCCGTAACATAAGGGAATATTGTATCAAGGCATTTGTGTTGTGGCGAAAAAGCAACATGGGCTGTAACGTGTTTTAGAAAAAGGAGTTAGAAAAGATAATCGAATCACACGAGTTCTTCAAAGTTGATTTCCAGCAACATTGGCAGAAGATATTAAAATCTTGTCGTCTGGCTTTAAGAAGACTTTTTTTCACAATAGCAGGTTGAAAACAAGATTCAGTCATGCCAAATGGCACTGGGTGCGATTTTAGCCCTGCAAGCATATCCGAAGGCATGATATTTGCAGTAATATTACTATGTTCTAATTAGAGAAGCGAAGGAGATTATTGAATAGGTTTAATATCAAGACATTAAGATAATATCTGGGACCAGAATAGTTAAGAACAGGAGGTGAGAAGATAATTTATCGGAAGTTGCAAGCCTTATGTAGTATATGCTTAAGGTCATGTAAATATATATACAGGATATTGTTGCATTTAATGTTTTTCTGAGAAGATTTTGGAGTGGAGAAAACCGTGGCGCTAGGCGTTCACAAACTATTTTATCGGTTTACGCAGAGGCGGGATGAGCGCCTTTTTGGGGGTATTAAATCAAGCGAAGAGTTACACGCGATAATGAGACGTGAGCGCTGCCGCGTTGACCGAAACTCGCATGCGTTCTCGTTGGCGGTTTTTAAGGTGGGCTCAGTCAGGAATAACGGTTCTCTTGCAGGTTGTTTAGCTGAGGTTCTAAACCAACGAATGCGCGCCACCGATGAGGCAGGTTGGTTTGATTCGGAACACATTGCCGTGGTTTTAGATCATACCTGGGCGAAGGGGGCATGGAAGTTTGCCGCTAGTATTAGCGATATGGTGGCAGCCAAGGCAACACGTCCGGAATTTCGCGTATATACTTATTCATATTCACCATCAGACGATGATGGCGATGATCACGATAGCTTCAGCAATCGGCGGACAGACGATCATTTCCGTTTTGGATCAACAGAGAAATATGCTGGTCGTACTTCGTCAGTCGTTGTTTCCGGCGAACAAGGGATCGGTTCTGAGATGCGATCCGGTGATTCTTTGATAAGGAAAGAGTTTCACAACCCTGCGGAGAGATTAGAACCCTTTTTAGTTCGGCGCATGCCGGCATATAAACGGATTACTGATATTATAGGCTCCCTACTTGGGATTATAATTTTATCTCCCTTTTTTGCTATTATTGCCCTTTTAATACAATTGGTTTCGCCGGGTCCGGTTTTCTTTAAGCAAGAGAGAATGGGATACTTGGGTAAAAGATTTAAGATGTGGAAATTCCGGACAATGAAAGTAGGCGCTGATCAAGAACAGCATCAGAGATATTTAGCAGATCTGATCAAAAGCGGCGCCGAGGGATCCGCCGATAGCGGCAAATCCATGAAAAAGCTTGAGAATGATTCAAGGATTATACCATTGGGCAATTTCATGCGGAAAACTGCTATTGATGAGCTACCGCAGTTATTTAATGTTCTTAGGGGCGATATGAGTCTGATAGGTCCTCGACCACCCATACCTTACGAAGTAAAAGAATATCATCGTTGGCACTATGGACGTTTTGATACCGTGCCGGGCATGACCGGACTTTGGCAGGTAAGCGGTAAAAATAGAACCACATTTAAGGAAATGGTACGTTTTGATATTACTTATGCACGGGGAATGTCCTGGCGGTTGGATGCTAGAATATTAGCGGGCACTATCCCTGCGATTGTCACACAAATCAAAGATACGCTGTAAAATTATTTATACAGAGTACAATTTAGGGGCATTTCGATTATAAGGAAGGAGAGTTTTTGTGTTGGGAGAATTAAATATTGGATTGATCGGGTGCGGATATTGGGGGCCCAATCTTATTCGCAACTTCCGTAGTCTTACAGAGTGTCAGGTTAAGACGGTATGTGATGTGGATCAGGATCGGCTCAGACATATGAAGAAGCTGTATCCTGAAATCGTAACTACCAACCAGGAAGATGATATTTTCAATGATACAGCTATTGATGCGGTGGCTATTGTCACGCCGGTCAGTCTGCATTATAAATTGGCTATGAAAAGTATGAAGGCTGGTAAGCATACTTTTGTAGAGAAGCCGATGGCCTCGTCTGTAGCCGAATGCAAAGAAATGGTGAAATTATCTCAGAAGCAGAAATTAACCCTGATGGTAGGGCATACTTTTATATATACTTCCGTTGTTAGAAAGATCAAAGAAATTATAGATTCGGGTGAGATTGGTGAGATTTGTTATATCAGTTCTCGGCGTTTGAATCTGGGTTTGTTTCAAAATGATATTAACGTGGCTTGGGATCTGGCGCCGCATGATATTTCAATAATTCTTTATCTTTCGAAGCATCCTCCCATATCGGTAAGTTGCCAAGGTAAAGCGCATGTGGCAGAGGGCATAGAAGATGTGACTAATATGTCATTAGATTTTTCCAACGGCAATTTCGCCACTATTCAAAGCAGTTGGCTTGATCCCAATAAGATCAGAGAAATGACAATCGTGGGCACCAAGAAAATGATTGTTTATAACGATATGGAGCCTTTGGAAAAGATTAGAATTTATGATAAGCGGGTGGAGACGCCACCGCATTATGATACTTTTGCCGAGTTTCAGTGTTCTTATCATTATGGGGATACTTATGCACCGTATATTAAGCAGGTGGAGCCTTTGAAGGTGGAATGTCAACATTTTTTGGATTGCATTCGAACCGGAGCCAAACCGGATTCTTCCGGCCGAGAAGGTCTTTTAGTGGTGCAGATACTGGAAGCGTCTTCTCAATCGCTGCGGAACAACGGGATCAAAGTGTCGATTGACATTCTGTCATAAAGGGCAAGCCATAATAGGTATTATATGGAATTATATTGCCCTATCAACATCACTGTCGATTAATATTATTTTATCCAGTAGTTATTCTATACTATAAATTTTATTACTCAAGAAGCTTGGTAGAATGCCCCAAAAGAAGTATGTATTAATAACGGCGGCACGCAACGAAGAAAAGTATATCGAAGAAACTTTGAAATCGGTGACGGCTCAGACTATACTGCCGCAGCATTGGGTTATAGTCAGCGATGGTTCGGTCGATCGAACAGAGGAAATCGTATCGGCATATAAGGAAAAATGCAGTTTTATTAATCTTATTTGCCTAGATTCAAAACGAGAAAGAGACTTTGCGGCAAAAGTATCGGCCATCGAAATAGGTTATAAATCTATCGCAAGTTATGGTTTTGACTTTATAGGAATTTTAGATGCGGATATATCGGTGGAGCCTTCCTATTATGAGCAAATATTGCAGGAATTTGAACGAAATCCGAAATTAGGGGTGGCAGGTGGTGAAGCTTATAATTTAATAGGCAATAAGTTTGCAAGAGTCACTTCTGTTCTGCATCATGTACCTGGTCCTGTACAAATGTTTCAGCGTGCCTGCTTTGATGCGGTAGGTGGTTTTCCTCCTTTGAGGTTTGGAGGGGAGGATACAGCTGCAGAGGTTATGGTGCGCATGAAGGGATGGGTGACAGAATCCTTTCGTGGCATTCCGGTCTACCATCATCGTCAAACAGGAACAGCTACAGGGGGGATATTGCAAGCGAGGTTTAGAGAAGGGAGGATGGATTATTATTTAGGTTATCATCCTTTATTTGCAGTAGCCAAAGCGTTGGCCAGGCTCCTAAGGAAGCCATATTTGATAGGTAGTTTGGTAAGTATGATCGCTTATATCTTGGAATGGTTACGCGGGGGCAAAATTCAATTACCTGATGATTATATCAGCTTTTTACATAAAGAGCAGATGCAGAGAATTAAATTACTATTGCGCCTGGCAAGAAAAAAAATAACCAGGCCATCTTAAAAATCTGTACTATCCGAGAAAAGACCGACGTAATTCTCCGATTGTATTGTCAAGCCCAACAATAATATATGTGGCAAATAGCTTTACTTATTATAGTTATTATTGTGGTGTTTCTTTATTTTGGGTTGGGTGTAGTAGTTAAGTTTTATTTACGTTGGAGATTTCTGGCGGTTATGGCAAGCAGTGAAAGAATATGTTTAACGTTTGATGACGGTCCGGATGATAAAATCACGCCTCAAATATTGGAATTGTTGAGTGAGTATGGCGCCAAAGCGACCTTTTTTGTAGTTGGGGAAAAAGTCGAGCAACATCCGCAACTGGCCCGGAGAATTGTTGAGATGGGCCACGAAATCGGCGAGCACGGCTACCGGCATCTACACCCCTGGAAGAGTAGTCCCTTAAATTCGTCAGCGGAGGTTGTAAAAGCTAGACGCATCATAGATAAGTTGGGAGTGACTAAAAAGCCGATTTTATATCGACCCCCCTACGGCAAACTTAATTTTCTCCTGCTGATTTCTCTTTGGGACCAACGGCGGCAGGTGGTTTTTTGGAATATAGATCCTAAAGATTATCAACAGCAATCAGGTCAAAAAGTGGCTCAATTTGTGATTGATCGATTAGCCCCTGGTAGTGTTATTCTGCTTCATGACGGTAGGACGGGTAATGGTTCGCAAGGATCGGTAACGGTGACAGCGTTGCAGTCGATACTTGAAGAAATTAAACGTCGTGAGTTACACCTGGCTACAGTAAGAGAATTGCTGGAAAAGTCAGCCTGATCCAAATAAAATCTTCAATTACTATTATGACCACTTCCGTCGTATTGATAGTAGATTTGGATATGATTTTGATATAATATTTGTTTTTATAACAAGCTATGATGAGGATAAAATGGATGAAAAAGATAATCCGACGTTAAAAATTACACCTGATGTACAGTTAGGCGAAGGAGTGAAGATTTTTAATTTTGTGAATATGTATGGCTGTCGGGTGGGTGATAATACCAAGATAGGAACCTTTGTGGAGATACAAAAAGGGGCTAAAATCGGCAGGAATTGTAAAATTTCCAGTCATACTTTTATATGTGAAGGCGTGACTATTGAAGATAACATGTTTGTCGGACATAATGTGACGTTTATTAACGACAAGTACAAGCGAGCCACGGCGGCGAATAGCGAACTACAAGCCGAAGATAATTGGGAGTGTGTGCCGACGCTGGTGAAAAAAGGAGCCTCCATCGGTTCCAGCGTGTCACTTCTTTGTGGAGTAACCGTGGGCGAAAATGCGATTGTGGGAGCAGGCAGTGTGGTGACCAAAGATATTGCCCCGAATACTATTGTGGCGGGCAATCCCGCCAAGGTTTTAAGGAAGGTAGTTGAGGAAAAATAATATGAAAGTACCTTTTCTCGATCTCAAAATTCAGTACGAATCAATTAAAGAAGAGATAGCCCAAGCCCTGCAGGAAGTATTGGATAAGACCGCATTTGCTGGAGGCCCTTTTGTCGCTCAATTTGAAAAGGAATTTGCGGCTTTTTGTCAGTGTGAATATGCTGTCGGTGTTTCCAGCGGTACGGCAGCTCTTTGGTTGGCGCTTTTGGGCCTGGAGATAGATCCGGGAGACGAAGTGATTACGGCTGCCAATACGTTTATAGCTACGGCAGAAGCAATCAGTTACTGTGGAGCCCGACCGGTATTTGTCGATGTGGATGATCAGACCTTTAATATGGATCCAGCGTTATTAGAAGCGGCGATTACTAAAAAAACCAAGGCGATAATTCCGGTCCATTTGTACGGCCAGGCGGCGGATATGGATCCCATTATGGAGATTGCCAGGGCCCACAAGTTATTGGTGATTGAGGATGCCAGTCAGGCGCATGGAGCGGAATACAAAGGCCAGATCGTCGGGTCGATCGGTGATGCGGGTTGTTATAGTTTTTATCCGGGTAAGAATCTGGGGGCTTATGGAGAGGCGGGGGCCATCGTGACTAATAATGGCGAACTGGCAGAAAAGATACGATCTTTGCGAGATCACGGCCAATTGAAGAAATATTATCATTCTCGGATCGGCTGGAACAGCCGGATGGACGGATTCCAGGGGGCAATTTTAAGTGTTAAGCTTAAGTATCTGCCGAAATGGAACGAAGGGCGTCGAAAAAACGCCCAGATATATAACATGGTCCTTGCTGATATTGATAGACTTGTTTTGCCCCTCGAGGCCGAATATGCCAAACATGTGTATCATATTTACGCTGTGCGTACGAATAACCGTGACCAAATTATCAAATCATTGGCCCAAAAGGATATTTATTGTGGAATTCATTATCCGGTGCCCTTACATCTTCAGGAGGCTTACAGCTTTATGGGTTTAGGCAAAGGAAGTTTTCCGGTAACAGAGAAGTGCGCCGATGAGATTATATCTTTGCCGATGTTTGCCGAATTAAGCCGAGAGCAGATCGAATATGTCGGCGAAGAACTGGGAAACTTGATAGCTGAAAAATGAAACTCCGATTATCTCTCTTGATGAGCAGCAATTAGGAAAATAACAAGAAAATGACACTCTCTGAGCTGGAGAATGTAAACTTCGAACCACTGAATCCCATAAATTATCCAGGCTGGGATAAGCTACTCGAAACTAATTCCGTTGCTTCTTTTTTTCACAGTTCGATTTGGTCTAAAGTACTTGCTGATACTTACAAATACAAACCACTTTACTTTACTACGTTAGTTGACGGTCAAATGCAATGCCTGATACCGATGATGGAAGTTGATAGTATTCTGACCGGTCGTCGGGGCGTTTCTTTACCTTTCTCGGATTATTGTGAGCCGATTATATCCGAACAACATTGTGTGGAGAACGCAGTTGAGAGCTTAGTTAATTTTGGACGAAAAGCTGGTTGGAAGTATTTTGAATTGAGGATTGGGGGGGGATTGCCAGAAGATTGGCCTGTTTATAAAAGTTTTTATGGCCACCGGTTAAGTCTTCTGCAGGATTCGGCAACCATCTTTTCGGGTTTAAAAAGAACCGTCAAACAAAATATTAACAAAGCCCAAAGAAAAGAAGTGCAGGTCGAAGAGGGTAGCTCATTATCGTCCCTCAAAGAGTATTATCGCCTGAATTGTGTAACCAGGAAAAGGCATGGTCTGCCGCCCCAGCCTTTTAGCTTCTTTAAGAGTATATTCGATAATATTATTTCCCAGAAATTGGGATTAGTATTGCTGGCTTATTATAAAAATATCCCCATTGCTGGAGGCATGTTTTTCCAATTCGACGACAAGGTAATTTATAAATACAATGCGTTGGATAAGAAATTTCAAGACTTAAGGCCGAACGATCTGATAACCTGGTGGGCTATAAAGCGGTTTTGTAAGGAAGGATTCAAAAATTTCTCTTTCGGCAGGACAGAGACGAGCAACGAAGGTTTAAGGCGTTTTAAGAAAGGATGGGGCGTGGAGGAAAGTATCATCAGATATTATCGTTACATTTTTTCTCAAGAAAAGTTTGTTGAAGGGCCGGAACGTGAGATATCAAATATTTTTCTTTTTAAAAAGATGCCGATTCCTTTGTTAAAAATGGCCGGAACCCTTCTGTATAAACATATAGGATAGATTTATGATTTACTTATGTGTGGAGTAGTTATGAGTAACGGAGGTAATGATATTAAAGTGACAGCCTACCAAATAGGAAACTATGTTAATGTGCGTTCAGCAGAGAGCATTTCAAAAACTCTCGACTCATTTAATAAGCTGGATGGGTGTCTTTTTATGAAGCAGATGTTTCAGTACTGTGGTCAGAAATATTCGATATTGAAAGTAGTAAAAAACTTTTTTGATGAATATAGATATAAGATGTATAAAACTCGTTCTCCATTGTACATTTTGGACGGCTTGATCTGTGATGGGGATGTTGATGAGCTCGCGCATCGATGCGACCGAAGTTGTTACTTGCTGTGGCATGGAAATTGGCTCGAAAAAGCTTAAGGAAAGATATTTTTTGAGTAATGCATATTAAGCAAAGAATATGATAAGAGTAAGAAAGAAAATAGGCCTGATTCCTCGCTATAATTGGGATTACAAGTTTTCCGACTATGCGAAGGCGTTTAAAGCTGCTCTTAAATCGGATTCAAATAATGAACCAACCTTGGAAAAGATATTTGGTTGGAAACCCCTTTTTACTACTTCAGGAAGGGCTTCCCTGTATGCGATTTTAAAATCTCTTGATCTGGCTAAAGATGCTAAAATAGCAGTTCCATTATATTGCTGCCCGGTAGTCTTTGATGCTGTCCGACAGGCAGATATGACACCGATTTTTATTGATATTAATCCGGATGACTATACCCTGTCAGCATCAGATTTAGAGAAAAAAATTGATTCTGTATCGGCTGTGGTAGTAGTGCACATGTTCGGCCATCCTGTCGATTTTGATGCGATTTCAAGGGTGAGTGGAAATATTCCCATCATCGAGGATTGCGCCCAGTCTTTGCTGAGCAATTACAAAGGGAGATATACCGGTTTTTTGTCGAACGTTTCTTTTTTTTCGTTTCGTTCGGGCAAATATATTTCAGCGGGTGAGGGCAGCGCAATTTTTTCTACAGACCCAAAATTGCTGGAGTCGATAGGTAAGTTAATTGAAAAATTTGATGACTGGACAAATTTTCAACAAATACTGCACTGCACCGGTACCTATATAAAATCGTCGCTTTATAGAAGACCTTGGTATGGTATAGTTGGTTATCCGATCGGCCGGGCACTGGATCGTAAACTCAATCTTACGGCAAAGACCGGTTTCAGGTTTAAAAAAATAGCCGGCTGCGACATTCGACTAATAAATGATAGAATCAAAACTTTCTCCAAAAATATTGAAAAGCAGAGAGTAAACGCCTTTTATTTTTTTAAAAAGATTCGCTTGCCGGATGTTTTTTTACCAAAGGAAAAAAAAGATTGTTGGAGCAATTACTTCCAGTTTGCACTCAGGTTTAATAACCGAGAACAAAGAAACCATATGGCCGATCATCTTCTAAAATGCGGTATTGATACGGCAAAATATCTTGATGATATTGTGGAGACCGCCCAGGAGTATTATAATTATAAGGGCGATTGCCCCAAAACGGAAGAAAGCTCCAAAAAGGTTCTAATCATCCCGAATCATTATACCCTTTCTCAAAAAGATTTGGACTATATTATCGATTGTCTCAATGCCGCATCAATGTCTAATAACTCTTTTATTTCCTGAGTTGCACATATATGTAAGGAGCACGATTAATGTGTCAAGTAGAATGCGTTTCTGATCTGGGTCAAAAATTGTCCCCAATAAATAGTATTTTACAAATACGGGTGAAAATTCTGCGCAAAACTAAGAGAAACGCCATATACTTAAAAAACAGGATTATGAGAATATTCAAACCAAAAAGACAAACAGGCACGCTTATCGAGAAGACGACGTGCGATATTCGTTCGGGCGATTTGGTGAGGGTGCGGTCTAAGGATGAAATAAAAAACATGCTTGATGATCGAGAGAAGTACCGGGGGTGCTTGTTCATCGATGAGATGTATGAACACTGTGGAAATACATATATAGTTTTGAAAGTTATTGATTACTTTTTTGACGAAGCTCGCCAAAAAATATGTAGGTGCCGAAATACGGTGATCCTTGAGGGGGTGCTCTGCAGCGGCCGACAGCGACTCTATAAGGTCAGTTGTGATCGAAATTGTTTCTTCTTCTGGCATACCTCATGGCTGGAAAAAATTAAGAAAGAAGCATAGTTGGATGAGATTTACATATAATCTCTTTTTAAGTGGTGCCGTTGGTGAGTTGAAGTATCTTTCATCGTGGGAGTTTGTGGGAATTTAGTGTTGACGATCTCATTTACAGAGCCCGGCTGTAATTTATGTCAATCTCAAGATATAAAAGTAATTGTTCGGGCCGGTAAATATTCTGACGGCAGACCCGGTGATATTGTCCGTTGCAGCCACTGCGGCTTGATCTACCGTTATCTTCAATATCGAAAGGTTTCACGGAAAGATCACCATAGTGCAATCCACTCGTCCTATCCGGCAGACTTAACCAACCAGAGAAAGAAGTTGTTTAAGCGTTATGGTGAAGCTGTTTCTCTTTTTCGCAAGTATAATCGTATTTTAGATGTCGGTTCAGGACACGGCTACTTCCTCGGCCTCTGCCGTGAACAAGGCTGGAAGGTTTTCGGAGTTGAGTTAAATCCGGAACTGGCGCAGTTTGCTAAAAGTAAATTTGACATAGATGTATTTAAGGGAAGTTTTGAGCAAGCTCGATATTCGAAAAATTATTTTGATGTTGTAACCCTATGGAATGTTCTGGAGCATCTGGAAAATCCGTACGTCGCTTTAAGGAAAGCCTACGAAAATTTAAGGCCTGGCGGGGCGATATTTTTAAAATTTACCAACGCCAACTTACATATATTATTACGTAAAGTTTTTTATTGGCTTAGTATTTTCTGGAGAGGGATAAAACGTTTTGATGATTCTTGTATAGGGATGTATGCCTTTAATCGTTTTACGATAACGCAATATCTTGTAAAGATGGGTTTCCAGGAAATTCTAATTGATAACGCTAGACCCAAAGGTCTTTGTCGTGACTTGTTGGACTCGAAATTAAAGGCAATCATTGCCCTGACGATATTGCCTTTGGCTATCGTGGCGGAGGTAGTAACAGGTGATAGAAACTTATTTGTTACTTCTCTTTTAGTAAGAGCAATCAAACCGTAAGTATGAAATTATAATATCAATTAATATCATGTGTATTTTGGGAAAAAACAGCATCTATTAAATATTCTATTATTGCATATGTGTCTGGACGTTAGCAAAATCAGGGAAGGATATTAAAAACATGAATGTATGCATGGTGGCATATTCATATTACCAAACCGATCATCGGATTATAAATTATGCGGAATCCTTGGTAGAACGTGGATGCCGAGTAGATTTTATAGGTCTTAAAAAAGCGACAAAAACTAAGAGATTTATGCGACTAAAAGGAGTTGATTTGTATAGCATTCAAAGTAGAAACCATAACGAACAGAGTATCTTTAGTTATTTATATAAGATGATGACATTTTTCCTTATAGGCTGTTTATTCCTTTTATGGCAGCATTTAAGACGGTCTTATAGAATCATTCATATTCACAATGTTCCCGATTGGCTTGTGTTTATGGCCTTTTTACCAAAGCTGCTAGGAGCTAAAGTTATTCTGGATATACACGATATTTTTCCAGAATTTTATTGCCAAAAGTTTAATAAAAGCAGTGATTCTTTTCTGGCTCAATTAGCGCTGAAAGTTGAGAAGTTATCGGTGTCTTTTGCGGATTACGTAATTGTGGCTAACGATCTGTGGGTAAAAAAGCTTCGGTCACGTTCAAAAAAGTCGCCTCATAAATTTTGTGCTATCTTAAATTATCCGAGATGGGAATTGATAAAAAAGTCGGTGCCGCACACGACCAAAAAATATTTTACGATTGTCTATCCCGGTACTATCTCTCATCTTCATGGTGTTGATATCGCCATAAAAGCCATGCCGTTAGTTACAAAAAAAATCCCTCAAGCACGACTGCATATATATGGCCTGGCAGGAAACGCAGATTACTATCAGGAACTTCATGCATTGATAGAAAAATTAAATCTGAACGGCAAGGTGGAATTGTTCGAGCCAGTGCATCATGAAGAGCTTGCGAAGATTTATGAAAATGCCTATATAGGCGTGGTACCCAAGCGTAACGGTATTTTTTCTTCCGAGGCGTTCAGCACCAAGATATTTGACTTTATGGCGGCGGGACTGCCGGTGGTGGCGTCAAGAACCAAAATCGACCTTCATTATTTTGATGATTCAATGATCATGTTTTTTGAGCCGGAAAATCATATGGATTTAGCCAAGTGTATTGTCAATCTTTATAAAGATAAAAAAACCAGAGAATCCTTGGTAAAACAGTCGCGGCAATTTCTGGCTCAAAATAATTGGTCTGTCCGAAAAAAAGAATATTATCGCATCGTCGATCAACTTGCAGGTTAGTTGTTAATTATTTGTTCGTTTTTTAAGATCGCTTCAAATCGATTTAAAAGCATTGGATAGAAATAGTGAGGAATTGGATTTATTATAATCTCAAATCATATATTCCGAAGCGGTTTTTGATTGCCATACGACAAGTAGTCGCTCAACAGAAGCGATCCCGTTTTCGCGCTGTTTGGCCGATTTATGAAAAAGCCGCGGCCACGCCTTTGGGGTGGACCGGCTGGCCCAAGGGAAAAAAATTCGCCCTGGTTCTCACCCATGACGTAGAGACCGCCAAAGGTCAGGAACGGTGCTTGAAATTAATGCAATTAGAAAAGCGCCTGGGCTTTTGTTCCAGTTTTAATTTCACGCCGGAGCGTTATGCCATTTTGCCTGATGTTATTAAGCAAATACAGGCAAACGATTTTGAAGTAGGCATCCATGGCCTGAAACATGATGGCAGGCTTTTTCAATCCCTGAAAATATTTTGCCAACGGGTACCAGACATCAATCAATATCTGAAGAAATACCATGCGGTGGGATTTCGCTCACCTGCTATGCATCATAATCTCAAATGGATTCATCAGTTGGATATTGAGTACGATGCTTCTACTACTGATACCGATCCTTTCGAGCCTCAATCTTGTGGCGTAAGTTCCATATTTCCTTTTTTAGTGACCGATCAAAACTCGGGAAATAGTTATGTGGAATTACCCTACACGCTGGCTCAAGATTTCTCGTTATTTGTCCTTTTGGGGGAGAATAACATTGACGTATGGAAAGCTAAACTGGACTGGATCGCAGCACACGGCGGGATGGCCCTCTTGATTACCCATCCTGATTATATGAATATGGGACCGAGCCCTTTGGTTTTTAATGAATACCCGGTTAGGTTTTATGAAGAATTACTCACCTACATTAAGGATAAATATAAGGGAGATTATTGGTATGTGTTGCCTCGGGAAATGGCGCGATTTTGGCGTCGAACTTCTGAGAAAATGAGCGGTAAAGGTGAATGGAAATGTTATGATACCAAACTTCTCTGTCGTTCCTGTCGGTTAACATTAGATGGGAGTTCCCGATCATCCACCAGGCTTTCGAAACGTGTGGTAAGTGACCGCCGAAAAGGTATTCAGTTATCTGTAGGTCAAAGTCGGGCGGTAAAATGCCCTATGAAAGTATGTATGGTGGCTTACACATTTTACGAACTCGATAACCGTGTAAAGAGATATGCCGAAGCTCTGACTCAACACGGAAACCAAGTGGATGTTATCGCCTTGAGGCAACCGGGCCAGCCCCGCCGCGAAACCATCAAAGGGGTGAACATTTACCGAATTCAAAAAAGGATTATTGACGAACAAGCTAAATCAACATATTTGTACAAGTTGATGCGTTTCTTAGTCGGTTCAGCCGCTTATCTGGGAGTCAAGCACTGGAAAAATCGTTACGACGTTATCCATATGCATTCGATACCTGATTTTGAAGTGTTCGCCGCTTTGTTACCCAAATGGATGGGAGCGAAAGTTATATTGGATATTCATGATATCGTTCCCGAGTTTTATGCCTGTAAGTTTGGAGTTTCCCAAAATTCCTTTTTTTACAAGTGTTTGGTTTTGTTGGAAAAGGCTTCTATCGCCTTTTCACATCATGTTATTATCGCCAACGATCTTTGGCGGCAGGTGCTGGTGTCCCGTTCCGTTCGGGAGGAAAAATGTAAGGTCTTTCTTAATTATCCTGATCAGAATATTTTTTATCGACGGTCGAAAACGTCCAAAAAAGATAAATTCATTATGATGTATCCGGGCACGTTAAATCATCACCAGGGTCTTGATGTGGCCTTGCGAGCTTTGGACCTTATCAAATATCAGGCCCCCCAGTTGGAATTCCATATTTATGGAAACGGACCTCAGCAATTGGATCTTGTAAAACTGGCAAAAGATTTGGCTTTGGAAAATAGGGTGTTTTTCAAGGATTTCTTACCTTTAGAACAAATTGCGGATACTATGGCGCAAGCCGATATTGGAGTAGTGCCCAAGAGAAAAGATTTGTTCGGCAACGAGGCGTTCAGCACCAAAATATTAGAATTCATGTCGCTCGGGGTTCCGGTAGTAGCTGCCGATACCAAGATCGACCAATTTTATTTTAATGATTCGGAGATTCAATTCTTTAGGTCGGGCGATGAAAAAGACCTGGCCCGCTGTCTTCTTTTACTCATCAAAGATGCACCGTTAAGAAAGCGGCTGGTTGAAAATGGATTGAAATTTATCCAAAAAAATTCTTGGGATGTTTATCAGGAAAGATATTTTGACCTGCTGGCCGAATTGTGCAGTGACAAAAAGAACTGAAATAAATGTCTGAGAAGAATTAAATAAATGCTCGGAAAGTATGACGGCTTAACATCAAAAGGCTGATCAAAAATTTGATTATGGATTATATCAATGCTAAGAGGTGTTTTTCAAAGATTTTTACATAGATTGGCTTTTACGGCGCCTGGGGGTTTTCATATTAGAACCTGGCTTCATAAATTACGCGGCGTTCATATGGGTAAAAATGTCTGGATCAGCCGTTGGGTTTATATCGATGAATTGCATCCGGAGGCGGTGACCATTGGGGATAACTCCAGTATCGGACTGCGGACCTCGATCTTTACCCATTTTTATTGGGGTTCTCAAAGATCGAGAGAGTTCGCCGGCCCGGTGTCTATTGAGGAAAATGTTTTTATCGGTCCCCATTGCGTGATACTTCCCAAAGTGCGGATCGGCAGAGGCGCCGTAATCAAGGCCGGAACCGTAGTGACGCGGGATGTACCGCCGGAGACTTTTTGGGGACCGCCCCAGGCTGGACCTTTGGCCCGGATTACCGTACCTCTTACCGCTGAGCATTCGTATGAAGAATTTGTTAGTGGGCTTCGCCCCCTTAGAAAAAAATCGCAAAATCCAACCCCAAAAACATAGAACGTGGCAACAAAGGATTTACACCCGAGAAAGAAGGAGTTTAAAATATGGCTTACCTTGAAGCAGTGCGGTCATTCATCATCGAGAATTTCCTCTTTGGAGATGATGCACAGCTGACTGAGGATACTTCGTTTTTAGAAGACGGGATTGTAGATTCAACGGGTATCCTGGAGTTGGTTGCTTTTCTGGAAGAAACCTATGATATAACCGTTGAGGATGATGAATTAATACCGGAAAACATGGACCGTTTGAATAGTATTGTCCGTTATTTGGAAAAGAAACTGTCTGACGTGTAGGCCTAAAAAGATAAGTAACATTTATTTATTCCCATCCCAATGTATAACGAAAAATTTTAAGATAGAATTGTGTTTAATTTTCATAGTCGAATTAATTTTTTCCATTATATGAGTTGTAATGTATAATTTAAACCATCCTCTCCGGGCGCCGGGCACTATATATCGGGCATACGGCGGTCCTCCTGGTGCAAATTTACAAAAATTAATCGATAGGATGGGTGGTATACAACAATATATTGGTCTTGAGGATGTGGTTATCGTTAAGCCAAATACCCAGTGGTGGAATCAGGGCGCTGCAAATTTGGCGGCGCTGGCGGCCCTTGTGGATTTTATTATGAATCGAACGGGCGGATTTAAAGGTGAGGTGGTATTGGCGGATAACTGTCATCGTGGGGCAGAACCCTGGTTGTCGGAGAATGCCGCCTGGTCGCGCCGTTTCGTACGTAATTCCGATGTGGCTCAGGTTGACAATATGAATGATCTTTCCCGACGCTTGAAAGAAAAATATGGTCCGCAGTTTACCGTCTGTCATTGGCTCGATGTTTGTTATGGAAGCCGCAGGGTCTCCAATCCGGCCGAGGGAAATGGCTATGTTTATTGTGATGGTTCGATGGGAACAACCTTGATATCTTGTGACAACGATGTCGAAGGGGAGCAGCTACGTTCGACGATAATGACGTATCCGATTTTTAAGACCGACCAGGAAACTATGGTTGATTTTAAAAACGGAGTGTGGGAAAGAGATTCCTTTACCGGACAACCTTTAAAATGGGTGAATTTTGCCGCCTTAAATCATCACAGCACTTACTGTGGGGCAACCAGTTCGGTAAAAAACCTTTTTGGCGTGGTTGATTTAAGCGGAGGACCCGATCCGCGTGATGACGGGATTTTAACAGGAGACTATTTTAATTTTCATGCTTTCGCCTTTAATAAATGGCAAAAAGGTCCTGCCCCCGGAGCCATGGGGAAAGCCGTGGGAGTTTTTATGAGTAGTATTCGAAAGCCCGATTTAAATATTACCTCCGCCGAATGGGTGGGCCTCAGTTCCCGAACGGAACCTCCGGTGGTTCAAACACGCGCCGTTCTGGTAAGTGAGGATCCGGTCGCTTTGGATTATCATGCTTTCAAATATTTACTCTATCCCAATTCGAAACTTTCTATCCATAATCCTGATGATATGACAAGCCCTGTTTATTATGATTTGGTAAAGTGCGCTGAAATATCAGGTGGAATCTTAGATGAAAAAATTATAACTGTCGAATCATATTGTTACCGCGATGGCGCTTGGCATAAAGGTCCCGAAGGACCCCTAAAAGCCAAAAAAATATGGGGGACCTCTGGGAAAAATATTTTAAAATACGCCTATTTAAGAATGTTGCATTAACTTATGTGTGGAATTGCCGGTATTTGTCTTTTAAATAACTCCGGCGAGATTTCTTTGGAAGTGTTACGTCGGATGACAGCTGCCCTGCATCATCGCGGGCCGGATGAAGCCGGTATCTATCTGGATCACCAAGTGGGGCTGGGACACGCCCGATTGAGCATTATCGACCTTTCTTCCGGTTGTCAGCCTATTCATAATGAAGATGAAACCCTCTGGATCATTTATAATGGCGAGGTTTACAACTATGTGGAATTAAAACAGGAATTAGTTGAGAAGGGGTACAGTTTCTATACTACCTCTGACACCGAAGTAGTGCTTCAGCTTTACCAAGAGGAAGGTCCTGACTGTCTAGAGCGGTTAAACGGTCAGTTTGCTATGGCTATATGGGATGCAAAAAAGCAGGAACTGTTTCTGGCGCGGGACCGCGTGGGTATTCGGCCTTTGCATTATACAATCCAGAATAATGCCTTGATATTTTCTTCCGAGATCAAATCGATTTTTATGGTCGAGTCTGTGCCGCGAGAAATTGATCCGATCGCCATGGATCAAATATTTACTTTTTGGACCACCCTGCCTGGATACACAATCTTCAAAAATATCCATGAGCTGCCGCCGGGACATTATCTTAAATTATCCAAAGGACAGATTATCGTAAAGAGATACTGGGACTTTCCTCTTTATCCGCGATATGAACATTGGGATTTATCACCCTATGAGTTGAGCGAACAAATCCGGCAGTTATTGCTCGAGGCGGTGCGAATTCGCCTGCGGGCCGATGTGACGGTGGGAAGTTATCTCAGCGGCGGGTTGGATTCCTCGGGAGTGACCTCGCTGATTGTTAACAATTTCAATAGCGAGGCCTGCACTTTCGGCATTCGCTTTGAAGAAGAGGCTTTTGATGAAGGCGACCATCAAAATCGGATGGTATCTTTCCTGAAAGTGAATCACCGGGAAGTTCACGCCCATAATAAAAAAATCGGAAGCGTCTTTCCGGAAGTAGTCTGGCATACGGAAAAACCCCTGTTGAGAACCGCCCCGGTGCCGTTGTTTTTGTTGTCGCGACTGGTACGGGAAAACTCCCTGAAAGTCGTACTCACGGGTGAAGGGGCGGATGAGGTGTTTGGTGGTTATAATATATTCCGGGAAGCGAAGGTGAGACGTTTCTGGGCCAAACAACCCCATTCCGACCGCCGGTCGGCCTTGATTGACACACTTTACCCCTATATATTTAAAAATCCCAGATTGCAGCGCTCCCTGCATTCGTTCTTTTCCCGGGGACTAAATCAGATTGACGACCCTTTCTTTTCTCACCTGATCAGATGGGAAAACACCAGTAATATCAAAAAGTTCTTTTCCCAAGAACTTCAAACCCAAATCGGCGCATATAATGGATATGAGCAGCTCCGCCAGAGTCTGCCCGCGGCATACGATCAGTGGGACGGTTTGAGTCAAGCACAGTATTTGGAAATAGTCCTTTTTTTAAGTAATTATCTGCTTTCGTCACAGGGCGACAGGATGGCGATGGGAAATTCTGTTGAAATTAGACTGCCCTTTTTAGATCCTAACCTGATGGAATTCATGGGGCGAGTTCCTTCCCGGTGGAAAATCCTGGGATTGAATGAAAAGCATATTTTGAAAAAATCCTTTACCCCGCTTTTACCTGAAGAAATCATCCGCCGGGCCAAGCACCCTTATCGAGCGCCGATTAAACATAGCCTCTTAAATGAAAATGCTTGCGCCTATACTAAAGAAATGCTGTCGGAAAGTATGTTAAAAAAAGCGGGATTGTTTAAGGCCGATAAGGTTAATTTGTTGATCAGAAAGATGCTAAAAGTTGACCAATCTCGGGAAATCGATGATATGGCCTTGGTGGGTATTTTGTCCTCTCAACTTGTTTATCAGCAGTTTGTGGCAAACTTTCCCCATCAGTTCCCTCGTGCGATTTCCCTTGATCTTGTCGTAGATCGGCGAAAAACCCGGTCGAGTACGTTAATTAAGTTAAAACGAAAAAACTAAAAGAAATTAAGAATCACAGAAAAAAAAAGTGATCGAATTTGATCCTATATTAGTTCACAATTGGCTTACCCGATCTGCTAATCGCTACCCGGAAAAAACCGCCCTGATCTGTGGCCGAGAGCGCTGGACGTATAAGACCCTTGAATGCCATACGAATCACTTAGCGCTTACTTTAATCAGAATAGGTGTAAAACGCGGCGATAGGGTAGTGATATTATTGGATAACTGTGTGGAAACGGTGATTGCCATGTATGCCATACTTAAGGCGGCGGGGGTATTTGCGATTCTGGCAGGATCAGTCAAAGGTAGTAAATTAGGTTATATTCTGGATAACTCCGGTGCTCGTGTAATCATTACCCACGTAAGCAAAACTCCCGTTATCAAAGATGCTTTGGCTGATGGTAAAAGAAATTGCAAAGTAATTTGGGTGGGGCCAAAAAAAAAGATCCCGGAAATACCATCCCAGGTATATCTAAGTTGGGAAGATGTTTTTCCCCGGGGCACTGATAGCGCAGTTGATTATGAATCGGAAGCGATTGTCGATGGTAAATTGCCACGCAGCATCGATGTGGACTTGGCGGCCTTGATTTATACTTCCGGTTCCACCGGCGAACCCAAGGGAGTAATGTCCACCCATCATAATATGATCTCGGCGGCCCGCAGTATCATTCAATATGTCGAAAATTCAGAAGGTGATATTATTCTTGATGTTTTACCCTTGTCGTTTGATTACGGCCTCTACCAGGTGATTATGGCCTTTATGTTTGGCGGCACCGTGGTGTTGGAAAAGTCGTTTCTTTATTTGCATCACGTTTTAGAACGCATCGCTCTAGAAAAAGTAACGGGTTTTCCCGTTGTTCCTACTATTGTAGCCATGTTGTTGAAGATGAAAGATTTACAAAAATACGACTTTAGCAGTTTGCGTTATATGACCAATACCGGCGCCGCCTTGCCGGTGGAGCATATTCGCCGACTGAGAGAACTGTTTCCCCATGTCAGGATAATTTCTATGTTCGGACTGACCGAATGCAAACGTGTTAGTTACATGCCTCCCGATTATTTAGACGAAAAACCCTCCTCCGTAGGCCGCGCTATGCCCAATTGCGAGGTATTCATCGTCGATACCGAGGGTAATGAAGTAGCGCCCGGTGAAATTGGGGAGCTTATTATTAAAGGCTCAAACGTCATGCAGGGATACTGGCGCGACCCGGAACTGACCGACCGGACCTATAAAAACGGCGATTACCCCAGCAGCAGAGTTTTGTATTCCGGGGATTATTTCCACCGGGATGAGCAGGGGTTTCTTTATTTCGTGGGCCGCAAAGACGACATGATTAAAAGCAAGGGGGAGCGGATAAGTGCCAAGGAAGTGGAGAATACCCTTTGCCATATGGAAGGAGTGGCCGAAGCCGCCGTGGTGGGAGTGCCGGATGAGATTTTTGGCCAGGCAATTAAAGCTTATATTGTATCAACCCCTGATTTCCCATTGACTGAAAATGACGTAATGAAATACTGCACGAAACATATGGAAACCTTTATGGTGCCCAAATACATCGAATTTGTGGAAAACCTGCCCAAAACGGCTCATGGCAAGATAGATAAAAAACAATTAAAAGCATAATTGAATTGAGAAATCATATTTTCAACTGATGATTTAAATATTTGAAAGGATGATAAAGTTACCAAGACACAAAAAAATATCATTGATGCCCAAAACCCGGGCGTTGTAGCTGCAAATAATGATTTAGCTCTATTTGAAGCTTATGAACGTTTTGTTAATCCGTCCTATCCTTCTTTTTTACGTAAATTGGGATTGGATAAAACCGCTGTCAGGGCCGAGGGTGCCACGATAACTGACTCAGACGGTAAAACCTATATCGACTGCACCGGGGGATACGGTATATTTAATTTAGGCCATAATCACTTGGGGATTATCCAGGCCTTGAAGGATCAACTGAGTGAATGTCAACTTTTCACCAAACCTTTGATCACTGAAATTCAGATTAGGGCTGCCGAAGCGCTCGCCGCCATCGCTCCCGGTGATCTAAAATGTTCTGTTATGTACAATAGCGGTTCTGAAGCTATCGACAATGTCCTTAAACTGGTACGGCTTCACAGGGGTCCTAAAAAAATCATAACTGCCCAAAATTCATTTCACGGGCATACTTTCGGGGCCCTGTCCGCCACAGGTATTGCCTCCTTTAAGCGAAGTTTCAAACCTTGGGTGCCGGGATTTGTACACGTTCCTTTTGGCGACGCCGCCGCCCTTGAGCGGGCTGTGGATGCTGAGACAGCGGCGGTCATGCTGGAACCAATCCAACATGAAGCAGGCGTGGTCTTGCCCCCGGATGATTATTTTCACCAGGTGCGGCGTATTTGTAACGAGCATGATCTCATACTAATTTTTGACGAAATTAAGACCGGTTTCGGCAAGACCGGAAAAATGTTCGCCTGTGAGCATTTTGAGGTTTTTCCCGATATTTTAGTGGTGGGTAAGTCTCTTGGAGGCGGTTTAGTCCCTCTGGGTGCTATAATTGCTAAAAGCTCTTTCTGGAAAAGATTCGGCTTAAGCTTCACGATGTCGGCGTCGAGTTTCGCTGGAAATGGGCTGGCCTGCCGGGCGGCTTGGGCAACGATCCATTATATTCAAAAGGATGATTTGTTAAACCATTGTCAAAAAATGGGCACAATCATCATGCCTCGACTTAAAGAGTTAGTTGAAAAATATTCCAATCTTCTAAAATCGGTTGATGGCTTAGGTCTTCTGATAGGTATCAATGCAAAAGATAATAAAATAGCTCTTGAATTGGTGCGCCATATGATTCAACAAGGAATTTTGATTTTAACGGCTTTTGCCAACCCCTCTGCCTTGATGGTGGAGCCTCCTTTAGTTATATCCCTTGAACAAGTTGAAAAGTTTATAAATGCCTTGGCAACAGCTTGTGAAAAGGTAAGTAATCTCAGGCGTTTACCCGAGGATTAATCCGGATTTTATTACGTAAGTTAAGCCGACAACCAAGGAAAATATCATGAAGATATGCAGCCATTGCGTGCTAAATGAACGTTTTCCGGGAATCAAGTTTAACCGGGACGGAATTTGTAACTATTGCAGTTCTGCGAAAAAGAAAAAGCAGCCTCGGATGGGTTGGAATAAATATCAAGAAAAATTTATGCAGTTGATATCGCAATATAAAGCAAAAGGGTGTTACGATTGTCTGGTTGCTTATAGCGGGGGCAAAGACAGCACTTACACCCTTCATCTATTAAAGGACAAATATGATCTAAACCTTTTGACGTTTTCTTTTGATAACGGATTTCAGTCGGATGGGGCGCGACGGAATATTCGAAATGCTTTAAATAATTTTAAAGTCGATCATTGGACTATAACGCCGAATTTTGAAGTGATGAAAAAAATATTTTTGGATGCCGTTGATACGGGCGTTCATATGAACAAGGCCCTGACCAGAGCTTCCAGCATTTGCTCGATTTGTATCACCTTGATAAGGTTTGTCGGATTTCGTCTTGCGGTTGATCTTGAAATACCTCTGGTGGCGTTCGGTATGTCGCCCGGTCAAGCCTCTTTGGCTACCGGTTTGGTCAAAACGAATGCCCGCTTAATCAGGACTATGCAGGAAAGTGTATTTCTACCTTTATGGAATAGGCTCGGTGATTGCGCCAAATCGTTTTTCCTGGAAGAAAGACATTTCCGCAAGACGGAAAAGTTCCCCTATAGCGTAAATCCTCTGGTATTCACGGAATACAAAGAAGAGAAGATATTAAAAATCGCTCGACAGTATGGGTGGGAAAAGCCGGATGATACCGATGCCAACTCGACCAATTGTCTCTTGAATTCCTTCGCCAACCAGGTTCATATAGAACGGTTTGGATTCAATCCCTATGCCTATGAAATAGCGGAGCTCGTTCGTTTAGGATGTATGACAAGAGAAGAAGGCTTACGAAGGCTTAATACAGATCTGCCCCAAGAGCAGATTGATTCGGCGAAAAGAAAACTTGGCCTTGAAACTTCTTAAAAAAAGGCATAAAAGTCGAAAAACTATTCGGATATCTAAGTAGGCAAATTCATATACCAGCAGGAGCGGGAAGGATTTTATATAATGCCTGAAAAATTGAAAAATGCACGATTGTTCAAAAAACAAAAACGCCGAAATAATCAGAAACACCCCGTTAAACATGAACCGAGACCAAACCGGCAAAGATGGTTCGTGATGATCGGTTTACCCCTGGTTTTTTGCGGTTTTCTCTGGTCGTACGGGCCCACGATAACCAACCTCTTGAAAATTTGGATGCGCAGCGACGAGTATTCCAGCGGTCTGTTGGTACCGGTGTTAGCCGTTTACATTGCTTGGTCGCGGCGCGAGCAAATCGCTCAATGTCAAATACGGCCGTCAATGTGGGGAGCATTGCTCTTTTTAGCCGCCCAGGGAATTCGATTTCTGGGATTGTTTCTTATGTACAGCTCGGCCGAACGCCTGTCCTTGGTGCTCAGCATCGCGGCCCTGGTGCTTTTATTGTTTGGGGGGCGGCTTCTCGGTAAAGTAACTACAATTTTACTTTTCTTGTGTTTGATGCTGCCCTTGCCCCGAATGTTAGAGACCCGCATTACTTTGCCCTTACAAACTTGGGCTACGTCGTCCGCCGTTTTTTGCCTGGAAATAATAGGCTACGATGTTATCCAGGAAGGCAATATTATTCACATTGGTTCAACGTCGGTGGCGGTGGCTGAAGCTTGCAACGGCTTGAGAATGGTGACCGCCTTCATTGTTATAACCGGTTTGGTGGCGCTGCTGGTCCGGCGCGCCTGGTGGGAAAAGCTGATACTTTTAATGTCGGCGCTGCCGGTCGGCTTGTTATGCAATACCATCCGGCTGGCGGTCACGGCCATGGCCTTCACCGTACTCGCAGAGGAAACCTGGGGAAAATTATTTCATGATTTTGGCGGATATGCCATGATGCCCCTGGCCTTGGCCCTGGTGGTTTGTGAGCTTTGGGTTTTGAAAAAAATGACTGCTTGCCCCAAAGAACAAGAGCCGCCGGAAAAAGACGGAATATTAATTAGCCCATCAGGTTATGATTTTAACGTCCATATGAGAAAGGAAGTGGAAAACCGTGGATAAACTGGAAAAATATCAACCGCAGGAAATAACCCCTAATATAGATTATCTGGAGGCGGATTCCGCCCCCAAAGATAGCTCCATACTTCACTTGTTTCAGCCGGTCCTCCGCCGCTGGTATTGGGTGCTCGTGATTTTCATATTAGTCTCTGCAGTGGGCGCCCCGATTATCTGGCATGTAAAAAGACCAATCTATACTACTAGCGGAACGATTCATATAAGACCGCTGGTAGCCGACCTTTTAACCGGCGCCCATGAATCAGGCGGAATTTCCAATTATGATATCTACGTGAATACACAGGCCCAAATAATTAGAGACAATAGGGTGCTGCAGAATGTGGCGGATGTGCTTGATGATAATAATACGCTTCTGGGAACTGGAATTGATAGGATATCCGCATTGAAAACCGCCCTTGCAGACGGAACAATTACCATCAAGCATTTGACCAGAACAGAATTTCTTGGCGTTTCCATGACCAGCCGAAAACCCCGCCAGGCGGAACAGATAGTAAACGCCTTTATGAAAGAATATATGAAGGTGGTTGATAATATAGATCTCGGGATGGAGGATCAGGATTTGGCCAACTTAAGGAAGTTAAAACTGGAGTTGGAGAATAAATTGAAAAACCACTTGCAGGAACTGCGGAAAATTAATGAAAAATATGGCGCCGATTCTTTGGAAGGACTCCAAAGAGTGGCGCTGGGAGATATCACTTCGCTGCGTGAACAGTTGAGAAATTTGGAGTTGGTAATATCTGATACTTTAACGCAAATAGAATTACTCTCCGATCCCAATCATCCTATCGATATACCCCCGGATATGTTAAAAAATCGTAGTGATTCCATCAATAATGATCCCTATGTTCGCGAAACAACCGCTATTTTGGTGCAATTACAAATGGAGCTAAGTTCTTATAAACAACGACTAACCCTAAAAAATCCTGAAATTGAAAGAATAACAAAGTCTATAGAAACGTTTGAAAAAGATTTGGAAATATATCGCGCCAAGGCCGGGGAAAAATTTGATGAGGCCATGGTCCGTTTTATGGAGCAAAAGAGGGAAGCGGATTTGACCAAGGCTAAAGTGCAATTGGCTAATTACCAAGCAATGGAATCTGAGTATAGCCGGCGTTTGGTTGAGGAGCTGGAACAAAACAAAGATATGGGAAATGTACAGTTTGAGATCAGGACCAGGCAAGCCGAAATGGCCCGGGATCAAAGCGAATATAATCTGGTCCTTGAAAGAATTGATGATATTGAAATTAAACGACAAAGACCGGCCCGTATTACTATTTCGGACGAGGCTAGTACCGGTCCGCCCGTGACCAAGCGGGAAAAATTGCTGGCGGCTTTGGCGATAGGCGCCCTAGCCTTGGGCATATCCTTTGCCTTACTTATGGGTAAAATCGATAAAACTATATATGACCCCGAAGACATTGAAAGGTGCATCGGGGTACCTATGATCGGTACCACCAGCGATCTGACCCATGTGGAGAAAAAGCTCTTGCTGGAACAGGTGGCCGAAGACTATCAAACGATTCGTGCCAATTTGGGATTGCTCAGCAACGGCAAAATACCCCACAAAATGGTCGTTACCAGCTCCGGTGTACGGGAAGGAAAAAGCACCTTTGCCGTGAACCTGGCCACCAGCCTGGCCCAGGCCGGCAAACGAGTGCTCTTGATTGATGGGGATTTGCGAAAACCTGATATTGAACGGCTGTTAAACCTTCCCCATGACTCCTGGGGGCTTATGGATGTGCTCTACGGACTTAAAAAGTTTGAAGAAACCGTCCGTTCCGTGCCCCTGAGCGGGTTGGATGTCTTGACCGCCGATGGACGAAATCCCGCCGAAGCCGTTGAACTCCTGGAAAAACCGCAAACCGCAGAATGTATAAATAATATCAGCCAAAGATATGATCATGTAATTATTGACACCCCCCCCGTGCTGGCCGTTCCCGACGCTCGGTTGTGGGCTCGAATGGCCGATGCGGTGGTTTTGAGCAGCCTGGCCGGCCAAACTGAAAGTTCCGATCTTAAAGAAACCCTGGATCTCTTGTCCCAGATAAATGTGAAAATCCTGGGTAATGTTTTATGCAATGTTTCCCCTTCCTCCAGCCATTATCGTTACCGCTACGGTTACGGCTATGGTTATGGTCGAAGGCGCGGTGATGGTAATAATGATAAAAGGAAACGTCCTAAGCCAAAAACACTTCTCATATCCGGGCCGGGGTCAAAATAAAGTGGTGTAAATGGCGCAAATGCTTGAATTAGTAAACTTTTGTTTTGCAGCAATTAATTTAACGTAAGAAAAAGGAAAAATATCGTGGCCAAGAGAAGATTTAATTGGAGATTTATCGTCATTTTTTTCGTGGTGATCGTTGGATTGGCAGGGGCCGTTGTTAAACTGGGGAAAATGCAGCGCAACCGCAGAGCCGATCAAGCCTTGATAACCGGTAATCAGGCCTTCGAAGAAGGCCGGTGGGAGCAGGCAACCACCGACCTGGGACGCTATATCGCCCGAAATAAAGAAAAAGATGATATTGAAGTGATCTTTAAATATGCCCGGGCCCATCTCAATATCAGACCTTTCAAAAAGAACAATCTTACTCACGCCATTAACAGTTATCGTGACATACTACGTTTGGATAAGGGCAATGTTAAAGCATCAACAGAGCTTATCTCCATATACATACAAAGTGGTGCCCCGGGCGAAGCCGAAGGCATCGCCCGTAGAGCTCTGGAACTGAACCAGGATCTCCAGATCCAGACTTTACTGGCCATAGCTCTGGCAGCACAACGCAAGTTCGAAGAGGCCCAGGCCGAGCTCCAGGACATCATCGAAAATCATCCGGAACATGTTCTCGCCTATGAAAGATTGAGTCTTCTTATAGAGTCATACCCTGATGAATTCCCCGAGGCCTCCGCCGAGTATTATTTTAACGAAGCGGTAAAAAATAATCCGGATTCGGCCCTCGCTTACATTAACCGCGCCAACTTCTATTTGCGGCGTTTGCAAAAAACTAATAGCCAGGCCGATTTACAACAGGCCGAACTAATGGAGCCGTCGGAATTTGCCACCTTGCGGAAGCTGGCGGAATTATTCAGACGATTGGAGCAATTTGAAAAATCAGAAGAATATCTGGTACGTCTCCGGGAAATGGACCCTTCTAATGGTGACCTTTGGCAAATATGGGCGTCGCTTGTCCGAAACTTGAACGATAAAAGTAAAATGGTGCAGGTGGCCGAGGACGGATTGAAGGAAATGGGCTATCTCCGCTGGGATTTCATGCCCCAGGCCATCGAACTGTTTATCCAGGCTGGCGAACTTGATCGGGCCGCCGATTTGATCAGCCAGGCCCGCCAAAAGGAGGTTATCCCTTCCGCTCAGTTGGAATCTTACCGGGGAAGTATTGCCTATCAGAGAGGTCAAATCTACCCCGCTATCGAACACTGGCGCCAGACTATACAACAAGGCTATGAATCCAATGCCCTGCAATACTCTTTGGCTAATGCTTTTTTTGAAGTGGCGGATTATCAAATGGCCATGAAGTATATGCGCACTCTGGTTTCCCAGCAAGACCAAAACGCCCTGTTTGCATCGACTTATAGCAGAATGTTGTACCAGACCGGAAATTATATTGAAGCTGCCCAATATGCCCAAAACGCCGCTCAGCTTCAACCCGATAATCTTGATGTCCAAATATTTTCTCTCCAGACGCAATTGCATATTCTTAATGCCGTCGAAGACATCCAGCAGGCCCAGGCTCTCGAAACGCAGATAGATAGATTAGCCAAAACTACTGAAGGCGCTCTTCAGGTAAAACTGTTGCAGTTTCAACTCGCCTTCAGGCAAAATAAACTCGACCGGGCCGAAAAAATACTCCTGGATATGAAAGAAAATCATGAGGCAAACCTTCAGATCGCCTTGGCGGAATATGATATATTGTTAGCCCGAAACCAAATCGATCCCGCCATAACTCATTTACAAAAAATTATTGAGCTATTCCCTGACGCTGTTGTTCCAATCCGAACGCTGGCGATTTTATATATGCAGCAGGGCCGAAAAAAAGAAGGCGCCGATGTGATTTACCGTGCCGTCGAACGTATCCGGGATCCTAAAATCCAAAGCGGCCTGGGTTTGTTGCTGGCCGAACTATTCCTTGCCGTTGACGATCCGGATCAATCTTACCAATTCCTTAATAATTTGGCGGAAAAATTCCCCCAGATTATTTCTCTTAAACGGAGATTGCTCCAATACCGCCAGGTAATCGATGATCCCCTCAGAGCCCAGCAGCTGATTGATGAAATTAAAGATATTGAAGGCCCCCAAGGTTGGCAATGGCGCTATGAACAGGCGAAATGGTGGTTTGTTACGGAAAATTTCGAAGATTATTCTACCCAGGCCATTTCCCTGCTGAAAGAAAATCTATTGGCTAATCGCTTCGACCAGGCCAGCTGTCTGCTGCTGGGTTTGGTTTACCAGCGCCAAGAAATATACCAATTAGCCGTGTCAACCTTTCGGGATGCATATGGTCTGGACCCGAAAAATTTGAATGCGATCACTTACTTGGTTACCGCTCTTCATCAGGTTGGAGAATTTGATGAAGCAGGCGAAATCTTAAATCGGGCCGCCCAGGAAAAGTTGTCTTACCCTACCCTTGCCAATTTGCAGGTTGATACTTACCTGGGACAGGGCGAACTGGATCTAGGAGTAGGTATCCTGGAAGGTATAGTGACAAACGATCCGGAAAATCGTGCCACCCGCTTGCGCCTGGCCTCCCTGAAGGTGCAACAAGCAGAATATGACGAAGCCGAAAGAATGCTCAATGACTTGAAAGCCGCTGATCCTAATGCTCTGCAAGTACTGCTGGCCCAAATCGATCTTAATATCAATCGCGGCACTTTGGAAGAAGCATTGACACTCTGCGATCATCTGGTAAATACCCAAAACAATCCCCCCGCCTTTATGGTTCGGGCCCAAACTTATGCCCTGCTGGGGCAACCTCTCCAGGCCCAAAAAGATTTTGCCCAGGCCCAGGCCCTGGCTTCTGATGATATCAATGTGTTGGTCAATGTGTTGGTGAATCTAAGTGACTTTCAAAGTTCCCTGGGGCAAATTGATGAAGCGGTGGCTACCTTAAAAAAAGCCCTGTCCAAGGAACCTGATAATCTGCTGGTTCAAAAACGCGCCATCAACCTTTTTCAAATCCATAGTGATCCCGATATAGTTACCCAGGGCCGAGACCTTCTCCAAAAAGCCCTGCAGGCTCATCCTGATGATGTTGAGCTGCAAATTTATCAGGCTCGTTCCTTACTGACTATCCCTACACGCCTTGCTATCGAACAAGCCGCCAATATCCTCCGGGAAATTACCATTCAAAACCCTAAAATCGCCGAACCGTATCTGGGGCTGATACAAATTGCTTTTCGCAATAATCAGCCCAGGGAGGCCCGGGAATGGGCCTCCAAAGGCTTGATTGCCTTACCCGACCATGAAGACCTGCTTTGGCAAAAGGCTCGTGCCGAGAAAATTATCGATCCTGAGCAAGCTGTCCTAACTCTGGAAAAACTCCATAAACTTAATCCTGATAATGTTACTTTTACCTTAAATCTGGCTGATGCTTACATCTCAACAGAGAATGCCGACTTGGCCCGTGAGTTGCTTAAACAAAAAATGGCCTCTCTTGAGGATCAAAACGAAAAAAGAAGAATGGGTGTCGCCTTGGCTTCGGCTAAATATAAAAGTGGCCTTAAACAAGAAGCCCTTAAGGAATTGGATTTACTTTTTGAAGCCGATCCCAATAATCATTCTGCCCCCTTGACTCAGGCGCGCCTGCTCAAGGACGATCAACAATGGTTGGTAATAAAACAAAAATCCGCTTATTGGTACGAATCTTGCCCGCGCGGCGCCGATTTATTAGCTTCCATTGGCAGTGAGCTGTTTATCCCTGACGATGCCGACGCCGTAAAAAGTGCCGAGGAAATACTGAATTGGATCCTGCAAAAACAGCCTGACCACATCCCTGCTATGCAAAATCTTGCTATGATTTTGCAAACTACCGGACGCAGTGATGAATCTGCCGCCCTTTATCAGAAAATCCTTGCCCTTAATCCGAAAGAAATTATCGCCTTAAATAACTTGGCCTGGCTCCTTTGCGAAAACCAAAGCGATTATCAAAACGCCCTGAAATTGGCCCAGCGGGGACTCCTGGAAAATCCCGACTATCTCGATCTGATAGATACCCGCGGAGTAATTTATTATCGACTGGGGGAATGGGAAACAGCCGCTCGGGACTTTGCCAAATGTGTGGAGTTATACCCTCGAGGTACACCCGCCTTGGCGGGATCTTATTTTCATCTGGGCCGGGTTCAGTACCAATTAAAACAAGAATCAGAAGCACAAAAAAACCTCAAACAAGCCCTGAATCTGCATAATCAATCAGGAGGATTATCACCGGAAGATGCTCAAGAGGCCCAACGCCTCTTAGAGATAATATCAAAGGGAGTTTAATTATGTCACAATTACCGCATCCTTTAGAAAATGAGCAATTCAAAAACGATGATTCCGGTTATCGTCTGCCTCAGGTAGCCTTGATAAGCGAACGACAATGGTCGTATCTTAAAAAAAGATATCTCATGACCGCTCGAGAATTACAAATAGCTCAACTCGTTTGTCAGGGACTGGGTAATGAGAAAATTGCTGGAGAACTGAATATAAAACATGGTACCGTAAAGACCCATCTGCGGAATATCTACCGGAAAACCTGGGTCCATAATAAAATTGCTATGCTCTTACGGTTCGTTGAAGATGCCAACGACCTTTTACCGGCTTCCCCAAGATATCACTCCGGTTGATATATTTCTCCTGCCTTTTTCTTGTGCTCATTTCCTAATATGCGGTTTATGTTGAATTCCTGTCATCTCATTATCACCTCGGCGGGGGCGAACAAACCATAAATCCTTTTCCTCAGTTTCAAATTATAATATTAACATCTAATCCTTATGATATACCTCTATAGGAGTACTTCGATGGTTTACTACCTTGCTCCCTTTCCATATCTTGGTAGGTCCAATTTAAAATAATAAATGGACGTTTGAAATGTTGGCTTTGGGCGTACCTTAGAAAAGAAATTTCTGAATAAAATTCCTTTGCCAAACAACGCAAATCCATAAATAATAAGGATTTATAATCGCTTTCGGCAGGTCCCCCAAATCGAAAATCTATCCCGAAATCATGACCAAAGTCATCTTGCATAACTTAAATTATGGTAATTTGGCCTCCAATACCCCCCATGTTTTGCGCCTTTGCATGTAAATCACCAATATTCATATAAAAGTCCATATAACTTTATCTTAAAAATTTTTTTGTTTTTTCCAATTTTTCTGTTGCAATGTCTTTGGGGTCTTGGTAACATAAACTACTGTAAAGATAGAGTTTAGTTTAATATGGTTGTTCCAAAGAACTCATCTTAAAAGACTGAGATACGGAGCAAGTGTATTTATATTAGAGAAGAAAGGAAGGTAGAAAACTCAACTTCATTTGTCTATTTTCTTCTTTTCTCGCGCGTTGGTTAATACGGTCGTATTTGTTTGACTTTCGTGAATAGCCGAAAAATCAAATGCGATCTTGAGTTGGTTATTAAATTCTGCATGTGTGCAGAAAAGGAAAGTAAATGGTGGTGACTTTATCCAGGATTATGCTTCTTGCCGCGGTGGTGGTATTTGCTGTTACCGGTGCCGCTGCCGCTCCTAAAGTTACCGCAAGTACGTACCCATCGCATGCACCTGCCAATCCCGTGTGGAATTGCGCCCCGCAACTTGCTTCTGTTAATCATAATATACTGACACAGGAATTCTCACCTGAGTTTGAACAGAACGGCAATTCCTCGTTGGCTGATATTGGTCGCGAGATGTTAAAACCCTCCTCCGCTTTGTTTGATGAAACCCCCCTTACGCAAAGCTCCATTAAAAACTTGCCTGCTTTGCCCGGCGCCATTTTGATGAGCGTGATCGGCTTTTTATCTGTTACCTTGGTTAGAGACCGAAAATTTTGGATGTCGATCTTTGCCGGTCTATTCTTATTGAGTCAGACCGGTATGCAAACCGTTCCTAAGCTTACAGCGCGGTTGGCTCGCGGCAGACTTCCTGAAAACCAACCTGCGGCCTTCGTCAGCGATCCCTATCAGTTTAATCATGCTTTTTCGCTGGCGGGCCGTTATGAGTGTATTCATTACGCAGGTCTATTGCACCGATTGGCGGGCTCTCCCGACGAGGAAAGCGCTCTTATTAATATTTCAGGGGAGGGAAATGCCCTGAGTTGTGTTTCGCCTATATTATCTGCGAAAAGAACGACTCAGCTTAAACGCCCCCATGACATCTCTCTTTCTCCTCAACCCGCGCTTATAGCAAGTAATCATCACTTAAGCCCGTCCTCTGTCTATCAGGTGAGACGGCCTGAGTCTTCCATATATTTCTCGCCTGGATTTATCTTTGAAAATCTGCCCCGCGGACCGCCTCGCTTGGCGGTGTTATTTCCCTGATTTATTTCACCATCCAATGAGGTGAATCGGGAAAAAGCCCCGCGGAGGAAAATGCCGCAGGAAAACTTGATGAATTTCTTATAGAACAAACAAAGGAAAACAAAAAGGGAAATAAAAAGAGAGAGGAAAATATTACAACAAAGAGGAAAATATGATGAATAAAAAAGGATTAACGACAATTTTAGCGGTTTTTTGCCTGGTTGGTCTGGTCGGTAACGCAAAAGCGGACGCTCCCTTTCCTAACCCCATTACCTTTCAAGCGACGAATGGAATGGTC
This sequence comes from Phycisphaerae bacterium SM23_30, assembly GCA_001303695.1. GTDB lineage: Bacteria > Planctomycetota > Phycisphaerae > Sedimentisphaerales > SM23-30 > SM23-30. The sequence goes on along the minus strand of LJUC01000002.1, from coordinate 2,012 downwards.
TTGCCCTTTGAATTCTATGATATGAGGGCCTTTCCCGACCAGGCGTCGTTGGTGACCAAAGATGGAGTTCCAGCTAATTGGGTTGCTATTGAGGATGTTTATACCGATCCCGATGGCAACAGCTATCAGCTTCCAATTAATCCGCCGGAACTGGCTTTGAGTGATGTGTCGCTGACTACTTATGCTTATTATGCACCTGTACCAGGTCAAGTTCTTGACTCGTTTGATGCCTACGCCGAGCTGCAATGGACTGATCAACCGATTAAAAATTTGCGCGGCCCTGACTTGGTGGTTTTCACGGTGGAGACCACTGAACCTTATTATGTAAGGCTTAGCGTTGACGACTACGACCCGGTAATTATAACACCGGAAAAAATATTTACCGATCCGGAAGATCCGGCTTACGGCCTTTATCTAAATTCCCCTATGGATCCCACACCTGTATGGGATGAGAATGCCATAAATCCGGAAACAGGAGAGCCTACTGGAGCTTTTGTATATGTTCCGAAGTATCCGGAACTTGGCGGTGTTAGTCAGGTGGAAGTTAAGGCCGCCCTGCTCGATCTGAGTGATTTGGGCGTACCGGGCGGGGGAAGCATCCATAAAGTCCAGATCGATATGATTTCCCCAAGTGGTGGGTTGGTGGGTGATTTCCCCGAGGTGGCCCTGGTCGGTTATCTCCATGCCATACCCGCTCCCGGTGCGATTTTACTGGGTGGTATTGGAGTAGGCTTGGTCGGCTGGCTGCGCAGAAGGCGCGCCCTCTAAAAAAAACCGCAATTGGCGTCCAGGACAGTATTCATATGTGCTGTCCTGGATGGGCTGGGCGGAGAACATGAAAACCGTAAATAAAAAAAGGTGAATAAGGAGTGAAGTATAAGCTACTTATAGCTGTTAGTGCAGTTGCTTGTATAACTGCCGCTGCTCAGGCAAGCCTGACCACCGTCGCCGATTTTGGCGACGTGCGGACGGGAAGCTTTGGCGGATATATCTGGGAGACCTCCCAGGGATGGGTCAGGGACCTCGCCTGGACCCATCAAAACCCGTTTACGGGTGATTATGAGGAGGCTCTCAATAAAGGAGTTATCCAAAAGGTAACTCTCTCCATCTACGCCTGTCAAATCACCGAAACCGGCGCAGACCCCGACCTCGTGGCCATCACTTTCACGGACGCCGGTCGGGATAATCCGCTGGGCCAGCGACAAACCTACGATCTTTGGAATTGCTCGTTGCCGGGGGAAGATCCTGTTGGATACCTCCAAAACGGCTGGACCCATTATCAACTCGATCCACGCTGGCTCAATGGCGTCGATGTCCATGCCGCCGTGAATTATGAACAGTCATACAGTGGGGATCTCCTCGACGATGCTTATATCAAGTACTCCAGGTTAAGTGTCACATACCAAGGCGATTCCTCTTCGCCTGCTCCGCCCGATCCTGAAAATATCCCCGCCCCGGGCGCCATTTTGCTCGTCGGCATCGGTATCGGTTTGGTCGGTTGGTTGCGGAGAAGAAATTCGTTATGAATACGTTAACACCGGTGCCCATTCGTCGGCATGGTGTGACGCAAATCAAAAAAAAATGTGAAATATATTTGAAATGCCAGGTTAATTCCCCCATCTACCGCCACCACAACCGTTACCTCTGAAGTCGCTTAACCAATTCCCATCCTCAATGCCTTCCCCTGTTTTTTGCCAGAGTGTACTTCGTCGGAATCTTACGTTAATTTCTAGCCGAAGATATATTCAGGTTCGGAGTTTATCGGACTGAATCCTTAGCCGCAAAAATTGTCGTTAGTTCCATTTATCTAAACAAAATTCTATTCCTGCGAAAAGTTTGAATATAATTAAAGTCGTTCAAAGAAGACATAATAAAATCACGGCGTTGATTACCAAAAAAGGTGTTTTAGCAATTACCTTAAAGTAATGAATTTGAAAAGTGTAAACGGCGGAGCAAAAGTGCGGCGGGTGGCGGACCAAAATCGCGGCACCCAGGCCCTATTTACTCCGCTC
>LJUC01000284.1:4050-5311 GCA_001303695.1 Phycisphaerae bacterium SM23_30 | reverse complement strand
GGTGGAGCTTTGCCCCACGCGTATATTCTTATATCGAATGCCGATGTTGTTGCCCAGACACCCCCAAGCTTCGCTTGAGGGTGCCACCCGATGCTTAATTATTAATTAATCATTCAATAATATTGTAAATCTCTTTCTCTTTTACTCATATCGTAATGCTTCCACCGGCAACATCCGCGCCGCCCGCACCGCCGGCAGCGCCGCCCCCAGCACCGCGCTTAACACCCCCGCCGCCATAATCCAGCCCACCGCATCCCACGCCACTTCGTTGGGTATTTCGCTGAATAAATACACCCCGCTTCGCCAGATCTTAAATCCTAATAGTTGCGTCAATACCCCCTCGAGCGCCTCTATATTACGCGTCGCCCACCAGCCTAATACCACTCCGAGTACCGATCCCGCCAGGCCTACCCCGCCCCCGAAGCCCAGGTAGATCGTCGCCACTCCCAAGCGTGATGAACCTATGCTCCTTACTATCCCGATCTCTTTCTTCTTCTGCATCACGATCATCAACAAAATCACAAACATCAACAACGCCGCCACCAGACAGATCAAACCCAGAATCAATTGCATGATCACCAGTTGTTTGCGGATGGCCTGGGTGTATTGGCGCACCCTGGGGCTGTCCCTCGACACGGAAACATTGGCGTAGCCCCCGTAGGGGTTTGACGGCGTGATATGTGCCGCCGCAAATTCCTGCCAGCTTTGCCTTACCTGCTCGATGACCAATTGCTCGTCCGCCCCTGCCGTCGCGGTAATCTGCACGCTCCCCGGGCAGCGAAACTTACCGTCGCTGCCTTTCCCGCCGATCAAATCTCTGACGTAATCAACCGGCAGATACACAAATTGCGTATCCGCATCATGCAGTCCCGTCTCCACCGCGTCCACCAGCCAACAGGTCCCCCGCCGGCGCTCGGCCGGCATCTCTACCTGATCGCCCCCGCGCTCGGTGAGCCGGCCCGTGGTAATCTGCATCCCTTCCTGACGCACCGTAATCCCCGCCCTTATCGACGACCGATCATACTCATCGGTCAGCTCATCCGGTTTACCCAGAATCCCAATCCCTGCTATTGCCCCCACCGGCAAATCCTCATCGGGTATCTCGCGCGCCAATCTCTCCTCCAGCCAGGCCCGCGCCGCCTCTTTTACTGGCCCCGATAGATCAAAGCTTGGTTTCTCATCGCTTTCACCCAACAGCAACAGTCCCCGCCGAAAAGATTCTTCTTTTGCCTGGCGGGCCAAATAGATCGGAAGAGCACAC
>LJUC01000284.1:0-4035 GCA_001303695.1 Phycisphaerae bacterium SM23_30 | reverse complement strand
ACCCCCCTGACGTCCCCCCGGCCCAGATATAATAGCGCCCCCGTCTGCACCACCGGCTTGGCCGTCGCCACCGTCTCCAGCTCTTCCAGATGCGCCGCCAATTCCATGTACTCGGCCATGGGCGACATCGGCGTCAACACGATCTGACCCAAAAGACGCTCCAGATGCATCATATAGCTGTCGATAAAACCGTGAAAAAGACTCGTCACCACGATCAGCAGACCCACGCACAACGCCACCGCCGCCACCCCGAAAAATGCTATCCGCCGCTTCCGCAGATAACGCAGACATAGAAAAAACTTATACATTACTTTTTTTGATATTTCTGGCTTTAATTGTACAGGTGCAAATTGTGCCAAATCAAGTGGCGCCCTCAAGCTTCGCTTGGGGTGCTGTTATAGCTACATTATATTACCCCTTCCTCATCAGTTTCTTCCTCTGTGATCTCTGTGGCTATCTTCCTGTCTGCAGCCGGCCGCATCAGCGGGAACAATATCACATCCCGGATCGAAGGTGAATTCGTCAGCAGCATCACCAGCCGATCGATCCCGAATCCCATACCCCCCGCCGGCGGCATGCCGTATTTCAACGCCGTCACGTAATCCTCATCCATCTGCGCCATCGTCTGTTTCTGGCCGCGCAGTTGAATCCGGAAATTCTCCTGCTGCACCTGCGGATCGTTCAGCTCCGTATAGGCGTTGGAGATCTCCATCCGCCCGATATATAACTCGAACCGTTCGGCTATCTTGGGATCGTCCGCCTTTCGCTTGGTTAAAACACACAACTCGGCGGGATAATCCTTCACAAACGTCGGATTAATCAGGTGGTCTTCCACAAGATGCTCGAACAACTCGCTAATCACTATGGTGTCGTCCATGTTCGCTTCCGGTATCTCTATCTGCCGTGCTTTTTTCCGCAACGCTTCCGTATCGTCCATCTCACAGCCGACGTGCTCGGCGAAAAGCTCCCCATAGGTTCTTCGCGGCCACGGCGGCGCGTAATCGATTATTAAATCCTCAAACTCCAGCTTCATATCCCGACTGCGCTGTCGCACCAAAAGGCATACCAACTCCTCCATCAAGTCCATCATCACGTTATAGTCCGCGTACGCCTGATACAACTCACACATCGTGAATTCCGGATTATGCTGCGTGCTGATCCCTTCGTTGCGGAAGTTCTTATTGATCTCAAAAACCTTTTCCATCCCCCCCACCAGCAGCCGTTTCAGATATAATTCCGGCGCAATCCGCAGATAAAGATCCATATCCAGAGTATTATGATGCGTGACAAACGGCCGCGCCGCCGCCCCGCCCGCCAGCGGCTGCATCATCGGCGTCTCCACCTCTATAAATCCCTTTTCCCGCAGATACGCCCTCATCGTATCTATGATCGCCGCCCGATCCTCGAATATCTTCATCACCTTCGGATTGCTGAACAAATCTACGTATCGCTGCCGGTACCGCGCTTCCACGTCCTGCAGCCCGTGCCATTTGCCCGGCGGCGGCAGCGTCGCCTTGGCCAGCAGGCTCAGCTTTCTTACCCATATCGTAATCTCCCCCGTCTTGGTCCGGCCCAGCGTCCCCTCGGCCCCCAAAATATCCCCCAAATCCAGAAGCTTCGCCACCTGCCAGTCTTGACCCAATAGCTTCTTACTCAACCCGATCTGCAGCATCCCTGTCCTGTCCCGCAGTGTGATAAAGATTAAACCGCCTATATCCCGGTGCAGGACGATCCGCCCCGCACCCTTGACCACCTGCCCTTCATCATCCGGGTCGTACCTCTCTTTGATATCCGCCAGAGACGCCGCCCCTTCGTATCTGCCGCCGAATGGATCAATCCCCAGATCGCGCAATTTAGCCAGCTTCTCCCGCCGCGCCTGCTCATATTCACTAACCGCTCTTTCTTTCTCCATAGCTCCCCCATAATAGCCGTAACTCCTTGCCGGTCAACGATAAAAGAAACTTCCCCCCTAACCCCTCAACGCTTCCATAACCTTAGAATTATAACAAATCGTAACCAAATGTGCCCCGTAATAAAGCATGATCGAAGGGACGGGATTATTTCAAACCCTCGCCGACCTCAGCAGCTCCGCTGGATCAGCCGCTGGATGGCGTGCAGACGCGGCATGGAAGGCTGGGCCCCGAATTTATTGCAGGCCAACGCGCCGGCGGCCCCGGCAAAACGAGCGGCGTATCTTAAAACCTCTTCCGGAACCTCCAGGGTGTTTTTCTGCTTTCTCGCCTTCATTTGCTGGGCGTAAGCCACGGCGAAGGCCCCGCAGAAGGCGTCCCCCGCACCCGTAGTATCTACTATCTTGGCATTAAAGGGCGGAACCTGGAATATGTGGTCGGCCGTGATGGCAACGGCCCCCCGGCGACCCAGCGTCACCACCACCGCCTGGGCGCCGCGGGCCACCAGAGCCGAACCGGCCATCTTGGCTGAGTGTATATCGTGGGCCGGCTCGCCGCATAAACGGGTGGTTTCATCCTGGTTGGGGATTAATACGTCCGCCTTGAATATATCGGGATTTATTTCCTGGCCCACCGGGGCCGGATTGAGAATAACCGGAATATTTCGACTGTGAGCCTCGTGGATGACGTGTACTGCGGTTTGCTGGGGTATTTCAAGCTGAATCAGGATCACGTCGGCCTGTTTGATCAGATCGAGCTGCTCATCAATATCGTCAACGCTGAGCAGCAGATTGGCCCCGCCGGCCACGCAGATGGCGTTTTCCCCGATATCATTGACCACTATGGTAGCCACCCCGGTGCTCACGCCCTCACTGAACATCACGCCCTCCGTATCGACGCCGTTGGCCTTGAGACCCAGCAGCAGTCGCTGGCCGAAATCATCATTGCCCACCCGACCGATCATACTCACCCGACCCCCGCAGCGGGCCGCCGCCACCGCCTGATTGGCCCCTTTACCGCCGGGCATCGTGGAAAAATTGTGACCCGCGATGGTCTGCCCGGGACCGGGTATGGCCGCCGCCCGGATCACCAGGTCCATATTAATGCTGCCCACCACCACCACCCGGGCCGCCTCGCAAGATTCATCTGGAGTTCGGGAAACGTCACCTTGGTCGGCTGATCTGTTTTCCATATCGAATTGCCTGCCATTGACTAGGGTAAATAGCTTTTGACCGTGGAAATTATAGTCCTCTATCGGTTGACTTGTCCAGTACCAATTAGTAAAGTAGCTTCTTTGGAGTTGGCAGTATGAAATCACCCTTCTACGACGGCGCCGTGACGGACGCAGCCAAGGAAAAATGCGGCCTGTTCGGCATCTTCAACCACCCCGCCGCGGTGGAGAAGTGCTACTTTGGTCTGCACGCCCTGCAGCACCGCGGCCAGGAATCCGCCGGCATGGCCCTCAGCGACGGCCAAAGGCTGCTTAGCCATCGGGGTATGGGATTGGTCAGCGAGGTTTTCCCCCAATCCCGCCTCCGCGAGATGTCGCCATGGGGACAAAGTTGTATCGGACATGTCCGCTATTCCACCGCCGGCTCTTCCCGCTTCGAGAACGCTCAGCCTATACTGGTCGAGTATTCTCTGGGTCAGATCGCGGTGGCTCACAACGGCAACCTGGTCAATGCCATGGCCCTCAGGGACGAATACGAGGCCTATGGGTCTATTTTCAAAGGCACCAGCGACAGCGAAATCATCGTGCATTTGCTGGCCAAACCCACCCATATCAGTAAGCCCGACCCCCTGGCCCATGTCCTGAACCACCTGAAGGGGGCGTTTAGCCTGTTGTTTTTATACCCCGACCGGATCGAGGCGGCCCGCGACCCCTGTGGCATACGCCCGCTGTGCCTGGGCCGGCTGGAAAAAGGAGCCTATGCGGTGGCTTCCGAGACCTGCGCCCTGGATATTGTGGACGCCGAATTCATTAGGGAGGTGGAACCGGGTGAAATCGTCACCCTCAACGCAAAAGGCCTGCACAGCCGCTTTTTCGACGGCCCCCGCACCGTTACCCCCGCCCACTGCACCTTTGAACAGGTCTATTTTGCCGACCCCTCCAGCACCGTCTTCG
>LJUC01000079.1 GCA_001303695.1 Phycisphaerae bacterium SM23_30 | reverse complement strand
CAGCCATAAGCGAACTTGTTCGCTGTGCCGTGGAATCACCTGACCGGAGCCAATGACGGCGACACACTCGGTGACGACGATTCGAAGAAAAGTGCGCGGCCTTTTTTATTTGGTAGATGGGTGGACGAGTTAAGAAGAAGAGGCGAGGATGTCATATACGGTATTAGCCAGGCGATACCGGTCGCGGACGTTTGATGAGGTGGTGGGACAAGGGGCGGCGGCGCAGACGCTCAAGAATGCGATTGCGACGGACCGGGTAGCGCACGCGTATTTGTTTACGGGTACGCGCGGGGTGGGCAAGACGACGATGGCGCGGATATTAGCCAAGGCCCTGAACTGCCAGGCGTTCGATGAGCCAACGACCCAGCCGTGCTGTAAATGTGAAAGCTGCAAAGCGATCAACGAGGGGGAAGATATGGACGTGCTGGAGATAGACGGGGCGTCGCATACGGGGGTGGATCATATCCGGGAGCTGCGTCAGAACGCGATTTATCGGCCGGCGCGGGCGCGGTTCAAGATATATATCATTGACGAGGTTCATATGCTCTCGCCCAGTGCGTTCAACGCCCTTTTGAAGACGCTGGAGGAGCCGCCGGAGCACGTCAAGTTTATTATGGCCACCACGGAGCCGAACAAGGTGCCGGCGACGATTCAGTCGCGTTGTCAGCGATTCGATTTTCGCAATATTCGGACGGAGGAGATAGCGGCGCAATTGCAGAAGATCCTGGCGGAGGAGCAGATGGAGGCCGAAGAACAACTGGTGCGTCGGGTGGCGCACCTGGCAAACGGATCGATGCGGGACGGATTGAGTTTGCTGGACCAGTTATTGAGCATGGCGGAAGAAAAGCTGACGGCAGGGCTGCTGGCGGAGCTTCTGGGAACACCCCGTTCGGAGCATATTGTGGAGCTGGCCGAGTCGATAGGGCAGGGTGATGCGGGAAAGGTTATAAGGCAGGTTGACGCGGCGCTCGAGGAGGGACTGGCGTCGGAGGTTTTAGCCGAGGCGCTGCAGGAGCACTTTCGCGATTTGATGGTGATGCGGAACTGCGGGCCGGATACGGAACTGGTGGAGACGAACGAATCGGGATTGCGGCAACGGATGACGGAACAGGCCGAGATGTTCGACGATGCGACGCTGGTTTATAACATTACGGTGATGGAAGAGCTGCGGCGATCGATTCGAGCGAGCGGGTCGGGACGGGCCCTGCTGGAGGCGGCGCTGGTGCGTTTGACGGCCAGCGAACGGTTCAGCGACACCAAGGTGCTTTTGGAGCAGATGCAGGGTTATCTAAGTCAAGGCGAGGGTAAGGACTTGTCGGCGGGGCCAAGGGAACGTCCCCGGCAGGTGAGCAGCCGGGATTACGCCGCTGAAGGCGGGGGGTCGAGATTGAGTGCCGCGGGTGCGGCGAAGTCAACCGAAAAGCCCCAACCCGCCCAAGAGAGCCAAGAGAGCCAAGAGAGCCAAGAGAGCAAGGGATTCCTAAAGCCGCCCCAGACGCTGAACCAGACGTATATCCGAGAACACTGGAAGGAGATCCTTTCCGAACTGTCGAGGCGGGGGATGAAACATCTGGAGGCGTATCTGCAACCGGCCCAGCCGACAGAGTGGAACGAAGGAGTGCTCAAGCTGGGCTTTTTGGGGCATGACGGGATGGGTCTTTTCGGGCGGTAAAGCCGGCCCCGCCGCTAACGGACGTTTGCGGACTTCGCCGGGGGCCAAGCCCAGCCAAAAGGAGATCAACGCCACCATGAACGATCCGCAAATAAGGCAGGTGCAGCAGATACTGGGGGGCAAGGTGCGGCGGGTGGATCGGGTGGTGGGAGATGAGAGTGTATGAGTATATGGGTATAAAGAGGACGTGGATTTTCACGGAAATTTTTTTTAGACGGGATTTTTGTTTTTTATTATTTAGGAACTAAAGTTTGGCAAGATTGAGGTTAGGCATACCTGGAAAAGAAAAAGTCAGGAAGGAAGCATGATGGGACTTGGAGATTTGACGAAGATGTTGGGGCAGTTCAAGAATATTCAGGCCAATATGCAGGAGGCGCAGGAACAACTGCAAAACAAGACGGTCCAGGCGAGCAGCGGGGGGGGGATGGTGACGGCGAAGATGAACGGCAAGGGGGAGCTGTTGGATTTGAAGATCGACAAGACGGCGGTGGACGTTAACGATCTGGAGATGCTGGAGGATCTGGTGAAGGCGGCGGTGAACGCGGTCCGGGCCAAGAGTCAGGAGTTAATGCAGGAGGAGATGTCCAAGGCGATGGGAGGGGTGAATATCGCGGGGCTGGATAAGTTGAGTCAGATGCTGTAATGAGTAAGGTTCACACCGAGAGTATGGAACGACTGATGGAGCGGTTTGGGAAGCTGCCGGGGATCGGTCCGCGGACGGCGGAGCGGCTGGCGTATCATATTCTGGGTCAGCCGCCGGGGGAGGCGACGGCGCTGGCGGAGGCGATCCAGGCGGTCAAACAGCGAATTCGACGTTGTCGCCGCTGTTATAATTTAAGCGAACAGGACCTGTGCGAGATCTGCCGGGACGCCGGTCGGGATCAAACCGTTATCTGCGTGGTGGAACAGCCTAATGATCTAATACGGCTGGAGGAGACCGGGATATGCCAATGGGTGTATCACGTGTTGGGGGGACAGATTGCGCCGCTGGACGGGGTGACGCCGGACGATCTGACCATAGAGGCACTGATAAAACGGGTGGAAGAAGGCGACGTCCGGGAGGTGGTGCTGGCGACGAATCCCAATATGGAAGGAGACGGGACGGCGCTGTATATCAGTTCGTTATTGAAGGATAGCGGGGTCCAGGTGACGCGGCTGGCGCGGGGGCTGCCGGCGGGAGGACAGATTGAGTACGCCAACCAGGGCGTATTAAGCGATGCAATTAAGGGACGAGTGGCTATGGAATAACAAGAATTTAAGGTATTCTGTCGGTAAGCACCTTTCCGGCGGCGCCGGGAAGGCGCCACCGCCGTACAGGATGATATAATATAAAAAGATATAATCATGGTGATGGAGATAAATTGTTTTTTCGATCAAATTGGAGATTTGCAGTAGTCGATAATCAACAGGGAGGCGGCCGGGCGGACAAGCCGGCAGAGGCTTTATACGACCTATAAATCCAATAACTGAAGTTTGGTGAAATTGTTTTTGCATATGCCAAAAGCCAATTTTGCCAAAGTATGGCAGCAATAAGACAGGTTGCAGATGCGTCTGGATATTTCGCAACAAATGAAAATGGACCAGCGGATGGTGCTGGCGCCGCGGATGATCCAATCGATGGAGATACTGCAGTTGCCGATTCTGGCGTTGCAGGAGCGGATCGAGCAGGAGATGCTGACCAATCCGGTATTGGAGCAGGAGGAGCCGGAAGGAGAAGGAAGCGACGATTCAAGATCTCCGGAAGGGGCGTCAGGGGCCGACGAAGAGCTGGAGGGGGAGAGGACCCTACAGATTGCCGAGGACAACAGCAAGATACGGGAATTTGCCCGGCTGGATAACCTGGGGGACGATTTTGACGATTATCTCCGGCGGTCTTCGTACGTGCAGCCGCGGCGGGGGGGCGACGAACGGGACCGGAAGTGGGAGGCGATGCAAAATACGGCGGCGCCGACCAAGTCGTTGAATGAGTACCTGCACGAACAATGGGTGTTTGTGGAATGCGAAGAGATCATCCAAAAGATCGGGGCGGTGATTATCGATCATATTGACGAGTCGGGGTATCTTTCCGCGGAGTTGCCGTCGCTGGCGGAAAAGGTAAGGGCGCCGGTGGAGGCGGAGCAGCTGGAGGCGGCCTTGGCCTTGGTGCAGACGCTGGAGCCGACGGGCGTGGGCGCGCGAAACATAGTGGAATGCATGCTGATTCAACTGCAAAGCAACAGTGAAGATCGCAGTCTGGAGATTGATTTGATAGAGAATCACCTGAAAGACCTGGAGATGAATCGTTATCCGTCGGTGGCGCAAAAGACGGGGCGCAGCGTCGCAGAGATCAAAAAGGCGGTGGAAGTGATCTCGCATCTGGACCCGCGGCCGGGTCTGCAGGTGGGCCGGCGCGAGACGCCTTATATTATTCCGGACGTGATCGTTATGTACGACGAAGACAATGATTGTTATAGTGCCCAACTAAGCGAGGGCAGTACGCCGAGCCTGCGGATCAGCCGTATGTACGTCGATATGATCAAGAAAGGCGGGCTCCCGTCAGACGCCAAGGAATTTTTGCAGAACAACATACGCTCGGCGCGTTGGCTGATCGAGTCCATCGAGCAGCGTAAAAGCACGCTGCTGCGGGTGGTGCTGGGCATTCACGTGGCGACGGTCTCGCGGGCGGTGTCGGGCAAATACCTGCAGACGCCGACGGGGATTTATCCTTTGCGTTACTTTTTCAGCGGGGGCACCGAGACCACGGCGGGTGAAAGCGTCAGCTGGGACGCCATCAAGGCCAAGCTGCAGGAGATCGTCGATAACGAGGATAAGACCAATCCCTACAGCGACGACAAACTGGTGGAGGAGCTGGCCCGGCAGGGGATGAACGTGGCGCGGCGGACGGTGGCCAAATACCGCTCGACCCTGCGTATCCCCCCGGCGCGACGGCGCAAGCGGTTCGATTAAGAAAGACTGCCGTTATGGAGCGGGGAGTAAGTTCTAATGGTCAAGAAAACGATTATCATTGATAATGAAGCTTACGAAAGACTGCAAGCGGTGCGCAAAGAGAACGAATCATTCAGCCAGGTTATCAAACGAATTGTTCCCAAACCTTTTGATCTGAAGGCCTTCCTGAAAGAATTAGATAAGCATCCGATGAGCCGGGAGGCCTGTGAGGCGATTGCCGATATCGTGGAAAGTCGCCGTAAGCATTTTTAATAAGTTTGCGTGTTCAACCAGCCTGAGGTCAGGAGCCTATTTTAGCATGATCCCTTTTTAATAGGCGTGGGGGCCGAAGAGTTTTTGGAGGATTTGGCCGCCTTTTTGGGTGAGGGTTTGCCATTGTTGGTCGTCGAAGAGGTCGAAGGTGCGCCATTTTTGGGTCATGGTTTGGGCGAGTCGGGCCAGATCGGGATCGTGGGGGAAGAGGGTGGTCAGGCGTCGGCCGGTGAACTTGGAAGAAAAGCCGATACGCTGATATAGTTTCATACGTTGGGGGTCGTGCCATTGGGCGTTATAGTTATGGCGGCCGAACTCGGCCCAGCCGGCGAGGTTGGCGGGCATGACGTGCTGGAGGGAATTACCGATTTCAGTGCCGGGATAGGGCGTGAGCAGATAAAAGGTGTTGTTTTGGGCGGAGGGGTTTTCGTCGAGCATGGTAAGGGCCAGGTCGAGGGTGGCGCGTAAATCGTCGAGGGTTTCGTCGGGGAAGCCGGTGATGTAATTGTACCAGACACTGATATTGGTGCGGGCCAGGCGGCGGTTGGCCTCGAGGAACTGGGCGACGGTTTCTCTTTTTTTAATCTGCCGGAGGATTTTGTCGGAGCCGGATTCCAGGCCCACGCCGAAGTAGCGGGCCCCGGATTTTTGCAGGAATTTTAAGTCGTATTTTAATAAGGCGTCGGCGCGGGCCTGGGCGCCCCAGGCGAAGCGGCCGCCGATGCGGCGGGTGAGTTCATTTAGAATGTCAGGATGAACCATCAGGTTTTCATCGAGGAAAAAGACGGCATCCAGACGATGCTTATCGACCATCTGGTCCAGCCGGCTCAGAGCGACATCGACATTCATAACCCGCCATTTACCTTTGCTGATGGCGGGATTGCAGCAGAAGGTGCACTGGTAGGGGCAGCCGCGGCTGAATAAAAAGGGCAGGCAGCGCCCGGGGAGGGTGGCGTTGTGGATATAATTTTCCACCCGGACCAGTTCATAGGGGAGGGGCGGGATTTGATCCAGATCGACCTTTTGCGCTTGAGCTCCGTTGACAACGGGGCCGAGGGGTTTGTTTTGTTGCAGGGCTTCCAACAAGGTGCGCAAGGCATATTCGCCGTCGCCGGCGACGACATAATCGACGCGGTCGTCTTGGGCGGTTTGTTGGGGCAGGATAGTGGGATGGACGCCGCCGAAGACGGTAGTGAGGTTTTGGTCCTTGGCTTTTTGGGCCAGAGGGAGGGCGTATTTTATCTGGGGGCCGGTAAAGACGGAAAAGCCGACGCAAAGGGGGCGTTGATCGAGCAGTTGTTGATATTTTTGGGGTTCGTCGGTCCGCTGGTCATAAATAGCGACGCGGTAATCGTTCCGCAGTTCGGCGGCGAGGTACAACAGCGATAAAGGGGGATGGAGGCTGATGTTCGGGGCGTCGGCGCCGGTCCGCGGATAAACGAGTAAGATGTTGCGGTTGTTTGTCATAAATATTAACAGGAAAGAATTCCTCCCTCAGGGTTGGGGCGGTTGAGTTTGTTGCAGCAGCCGCCTCCATTGCTGGAGCATTTTTTGGGCGGCGGCGTTGACGGTCATTTCCTTGCGGGCGCGGCGGCGGGCGTTTTGGGCGATGCGATTTCTTTGGTCGGGATGTTCGAGATAATAGCGGCATTTGTCGATGAGGTCGGCGGCGGAATGGAAGAGGATAATCTGGTCGTTTTGGCGGTAATAATTGCGGGCGTCGATGCCGTCCTTGCCGGGTCGATGAGAAGCGATCATGATAAAGCCGCCGGCCAGGGTGCATTCGGAGACCCTTTGGTTCATGGTGACAAAGTGATTGATGCTGAGGGAAATTTTATTGAAATTATAAACCTGGTTTAATTCGGGTCCGTGATCGACCGGGCCGCGGCCCAGATGTTTGAGCCGGGCGTGCTGATCCCAGTTATTGCCGTAAAGGGCCGGTGGAATGCCGGCCTTATCGAGTTCCTCCAGGAAATGGTAGCGCCAGGCGTTGGAATAGACGCCGCAATAGAACAGCCAGATCAGCCGATCAAGCAGGTGGCGGGCCTGGTCGTTAGCGGGGCGAACGCGTTCGAGCATAAACTCGGTCATTTCGTCGTCATAATGGGGCTGATCGAGATCGCCCCGGCAGAATTGGCGGTACAAATCGTCAAAGCCGGCGCGAATAACGTTTAAGGCGGCGTTATTTTCCCGGTGGGCGTGGGGAGGCGTTTGTAATTCTTTTTGGAAATTTTCAAAGGCCTTTTCGAATTCGGGGCCGCCGTGTTTGACAAAGCCCACGTCGGCGACGTATCGGGGATGAGCGGGCTCGTCGAGAGGGAAAAAGACGTCATCATCGGCGGGTACGGGGAAGACGCAGGTTTGTGCGGGGGCCACTTGTTTTTTAATGAGCCAATGGCGGTATTGATCGGTGGCGCAGACGAACAAATCGTGAGGTTGAACTTTATCGGCCAGGTTTGCGTGGGTCTCCAGGGGGCCGCATTTGTCCTGGATGAAACTGATGAAGGCCAGAGGTTCCGGCAGGTAAGGCAGGGTGGGGCGGGCGTGGCTGACTAAAAAGACGGCGTCGGGTTTGAATTGGTCGATGCCCTGCCAGTGCAGGGCGGCGGTTAAAGACTGGACGTCGTTTTCTTCTATGAAGTAGAGGGTGTCGCAGCCGAGCCGGTTGAAGGATTTTTCGAAGTCGGCGGCGCAATATTTCAGGAAAGTGGTCCAGCGGCAGGTGCAGACCAATATCCGGGGCGCTATTTCGCCGGCGGCGATGCCCTGCCGGCGGCGCATAAACTCCTCGGCGTTATAATAATCCTGCACTTTGGGTGCGGATACGGGACCGGCGCAATATTGGCGGATGTTCTCCAGGTGCGGCTGCACCAGGTTGGCGTTGCCGATAATGACGTTGGGAGAGATATAGCGGAGGGTCTGGAAGATTTGCCGCAGGCGTTTTTTTAGTTCCGCTCCGCCGAAGATGATCAATTCCTCGGTGGCGAAGGGGCGGCTGAAGTCGTCCAGATGCAGCAATAGCTTTATTTGAGCGGGGTCTGCCTCGAACAGGTAATGGGGTCGGGTCATGCCGTGCAGCAGGTTCACCTGGTGGTTGAGGCAATAGCGGAGTTCCTGGCCCGTGCCGACGCCGCCGAAGGTTAAAGGATCTCTGCGGCCGATAACGGGGGCCAGTGATTTTTTTAACGCGCCGTCCATAACCAGCAGTATGTTTTCGGAAGAGTTAAACAAGTGCAGCCCCCCCCAGAAATCCAGCACCACAAAGTCACCCGGCCATTCAGCGGCCTGCACCTGATGGGCTAAGGCTGCATCCTGCCGGCGGAGGGCGTCGATATTTTTTTTATAATAGCCGTAGGCCCGGGCGGCGGCCGGCCTTTGGCGGCGGGGCAGCAGCCACTGGGAATTGATAAAAACCTCAGAGTAGATCGACGAAGGCGCCGGGTGTTCATCCTCTGTCAGCAGGTCCCGCGCCTGATGCATTAACTGAATAGTTTGGGCATATTGTTTTTTGAGGTAATGCAGAACTCCCTGCAGCAAGAAGGCGTGAGCGCGATTAGCGCAGGTGCGGGCATAATGGGCGATAGTGGTTTCGATCTGATCGGGGGAGGCCTGGTCCGGCAGCGCCTGGAGGCGGTCGGTAAGGGCGGCAAAGTCGGCGGGGGGGGCAGGCGTTTCGGTTTCGGATGAGGCTTTCATGGCGTTACCTTTTATCGGTAGAAGCTTTTGATATTTTCGATGACGTAATCTATATCGTCAGCAGTCAGGTGCTGATGGACGGGTAAGCTGAGAATTCTTTGCGCCTGGCGTTGGCAATTGGTCAGGGGGGGTTGATTGCCGGCGGGTTTCTGACGGTGGAGGGGAACGGGATAGTGTATTTTGGTTTCGATCTGGGCCCGGGCCAGATGGTCTTTAAGCTGGTCGCGGGCCTCGGCCCGGATGACGTAGGTGTGATAGACGCAGCGGGAATCGCCGGCGGGGGCGGGTACGCGCACAATATCGGCCAGGCTTTCATTATATCGACGGGCGTAACGGATTCTGGTTTCAGTCCAGTCTTCAAAATAACGCAGATTAACCAACAGCACCGCGGCCTGGAGTTCATCCAGACGGGAATTGGCGCCCCAATATTGAACACGGTCTCGGTCTGTGAGGCCGTGGTTGCGTAAGGAACGCAATTTTTCCGCCCGCTCATCCGAATTGGTGACAACGGCGCCGCCATCCCCGGCGCTGTTGAGGGTTTTAAGGGGGTGAAAGGAAAAACAACCCAGATCTCCCAAGATGCCGACTTTTTGATCACCGATAGCGGCCCCGGCCGCCTGGGCGCAGTCTTCGATGACAAATAGACCTCTACTTTGGGCCCGGGCGGTGATTTGGGTCATTGGTGCGGGTCGGCCGGTCAAGTGGACGGCGATGACGGCTTTGGTTTTGGGGCCGGTGAGGCGTTCGATTTCGGAGGGTTCGAGATTCATGTCGTCGGCTGCGTCGGCGAAGAGGCATTTCGCTCCGATTTCATAGACAGCCCCGGCAGTGGCGACAAAGGAGTTGGCCGGCACGATGACCTCGTCACCGGGGCCGATACCCAAGACCCGCAAGGACAGAGCCAGAGCGGCGGTGCCGGAGCCGACGGCGATGCAATGACGAGCGGAAAGGTACCGGGCGAATCGCTCTTCAAACTGATTGACCCTGGGGCCTAAAATAAACTCACCGGTATCAAAAACAGCTTCCAGCTCGGTGAAGATTTCCCGGCGCAGACGAGCGTATTGACGCGACAGATCGATGTATTTTACGGTTCTGGTCATGCCGTTGCCATGGTTTGCATGGTTTTGATATTAAAATATCTCGGATCCTCGAGAGGATCGGGCAGCAGTTGGGCCTGAAAGGCTTTTTTCAGATCACCAACGGCGTCCTGGAGGGTGCGCCTCGGTTCAAAGCCCAAACGATCGCGCACCAGGGTTGAATCGATGCGATAGCTTCTCAGATCATGGGCGTCGGCGACTTCGATTTCGACGTTTTGCTGGCCCACTACCTGGCGGACCATCCGGGCGATTTCCATAACGGTGTGATTTTGATAACCGACGTTATAGGCCAGGCCGCCCCAGCCGGCGGGGTCCGATTCCGCCAGGGTGACGTAAAAGTCGGCGATGTCTTCGATATGGATGTTGGGCCGCTGCTGGCTGCCGCCGTGCACGAGGATCTTGCCTTTGTTGACGGCAAAGTTGGTGAGGATGTTTACGGTGAGATCAAGCCTTTGCCGGGGTGAATAACCGCAGAGGGTGGCGCTGCGGACGGAAATGGTCTTGAAATCATCCGATTCAAAAGACCGGACGATTCGTTCGGACTCGGCCTTGCAGCGGGCGTAAAGGGTGATCGGCTCCAGGGGTAAATCTTCGGTGACGCGCGGTTGGTCCTTGACGCCATAGACGCTGGAGCTGGAGGCGTTGATAAACTTGCTCACGCCGGCGCTGCGGGCGATGCAGAGCAACGGTTCATAAGCCTGCAGGTTGATCGAGAGGGTCAGTTTTTCGTCCAGGTCGCTGCAGGGATCATTGGAGATACAGGCCAGGTGGATAACCGTATCGCAGCCGGGGACGATTTGTTTGAGCAGGATTGTATCGCGGATGTCGCCCTTGATTAACTCCAGGCGTTTTTTGTTACGGATACGGTCGGAAAGATGATCGCCGAACCAGCAGGTATCCAGCACCCGGACCTGATGACCCCTCTCGATCAATTTGGGGGTCAGCACCGAACCCAAATAGCCGGCGCCGCCGGTTATCAACACCCGTGACATATTATAGCGTTCCTGTAAAATTTATAATTTGCGTGAGGCCGGGCGCCATGCCCGCGCAGGCGCGGGCATGCTCAATCAGCTTTTTTATTTATGTTTTCATTTTCAAGGGCGGTGAGATCATCACTCCGGACCAATCGTAATTGTTGAAACAATCCACCAATTTTATTTCCAAGTTCAAGGGGTCGGTATCAATCAGGGCGTAAGAGGCCATGTTGTGGTCATCGCGGGGCTGGCCCACCGAGCCGGGGTTGAGGATCCATTTGTCGGCGATCATTTTAATAAAGGGCCGATGGGTGTGGCCCATGATAATGATCTGACCGGGAGCAGCGGCGCATCTTAGAAGCTCGGGTGAATCGGGAAAGATATATTCCCGCATGGGGTTCCGCGGGCTGCCGTGAAACATATGCAAGGTCACGCCGTCGATCTTCAGCATCAGCGATTGGGGCAGCCGCTTTAATAGAGCCAGGTTCCTGGGGGTAATTTTCTTCTTGGTGTAGAATACCGACCTGACAATAACAGGACTGGGAAGCCGGGCCCATCTGTTAAAAACGTAATAATCGTGGTTGCCCAGGATCATCCGGGCCCGGGCCCGGCGCAGGAGGCCAATCACCTCGTTTACATTACGATGATAGCCGGTGATGTCGCCGGCGCACAACAGGTGATCGATAGGAGGCATATCCTCAAGAACCGCTTTCAGGGCGAAAATATGGGCATGTATGTCTGAGATAACGGCAATTTTCATCTTTCAAAAACCTGTAAAGGGGACTCCGCTACATGTGTCAAGGTGTCCCTGGGTTACTAATTTTTCATAATCTTCATGGGTGATCAGAACTTCATTGATGTAGCGCAGCGATATTGCTTTCCGCCAGCGTAAAAGGTGCCGCACTTCCTGGCCGAACAAGAAATGTCTGACGGCGGCCTCGGGGGCGTTATAACCCATTTGGGCCCGCATGGCGTCGGAACAGGAAAAGCGCGGATTAATCTCAAAAAGCACCGGCCCTGCGGGGGTGTTTCTTAATTGAATGTTAATGGGTCCGGTCGGGGCCAGAGCGTCGCCCACGCGGCGGATGTAATCCCGGATGTCGTTAAAATCGTCCGTCATCCCTCGATAGGTGCCGCCATAGGACAATTGGCGCTTCATAATGATCTCGCCCAGCCTTCGATGATCGCGGCTGTAAAATAGACCGCAAGTATATTCCTCATCGTCGCCCGGCAAATACTCCTGCAGAAGGGCCGGTTCGTTGATCCGCCGAGCAAAAAAATCAAATTCTTCCCTGCTGTTTATAACGTGAACGTGGCGGGCGGCGCAGCCCTGCTGTGGTTTGAGCAACAGAGGGAACCCCCTCTTTTGGATTAACAGCTCGGTCTGACTGCGGTCGCTTATATCAACCGTTTCCGGGCCGGGCAGGTTGTTTTGCTTAAGGAACTGACAGGTGTTATATTTGTTGTGGCAAATATCGACGGTCTCCTTTTCGGAAACGACGGCCAGGGCGTGGCAGTTTTTTTGGATTTCATCACGATGACGGGCCAGAACCGGCACCTCCGGGGTGGAGCCGATCAGGATGACCTGTATGTTTTCTTGGCGGCAGACGTCGATCAGGCGGGAGATGTATTGCGGCTGGTCGGCGGCCGGGAGCAGATAGCCGGCATCGGCGCGGTAAATACCGGCGGCCAGGGGATGGGTGTCGGCGGCGATGAGGCGGCAGGTGAGCGAACTAATCCGCAGGGCCTTGATAATGCTCTGGCCGGTGGTGCCCCCGGCGCCGGTAATGAGGATATTTATTTTTTCAGGCATATTGATTCATGGAACATATTTAAATACTCCCGCAGACCGTCGGCGAGACGGTACCGTGGGGTGAAACCAAAGGTCGTTTGCAGTTTTTCAATATTAAAACAAAAACGCCTGCCCGCGTCCGGCCGGGAAGGATCATAGGTAATTACCGCCCGGGGGCAGAGCTTCTTCAGGGCGTCGGCTAAGGTTTTAACGCTGGTTTCCCGGCCGGAGCCGATATTAAATATACCGGTTTGGTCGCTCAGGCCGGTGAGGATAGTAGCCTCCGCCACGTCTTTAACATAAACGAAGTCATAAGTGCTGCCGCCGTCGCCCCAGACGGTCACCGGTTGATGGTTCATTATTTTTTCAACGAAAATGGACAGCACGACCGAGGGCAATTGGCCGAACCCGTAAACGGAGCTGTAGCGTAAGATGATAAGACTCATAGAACGCGCCGCATGTATCTTACACAGGTGTTCGCCGGCCAGTTTGGTCACGCCGTATTCGCTGTTGGGGGCTTCTATATCATCTTCTTTGACGTTGGTTCTGTGGGCGCCGTTGCAGACCGTCTGGCTGGAGGCATAAACGAACCGCTTGACGCCGTGCGCGACGGCGGCCCGCATCAGGTTCCGGGTGCCGAAGGCGTTGACCAACCAGCAATTATGAAAGTCGTCTTTATTTTGGATTCGGGGGATAAAACAGGCCAGATGGAATATGTAATCGACGGGATTTTGATCTAAAAATGCGTTAAGGGCCTTTTCATCGGTGATGTCCGCCGCCGCGACGGGGCGTCCGGCGACGGTTCCGCCGTTCTTCGATATGCCTATGGGTTCTCGTCCTTGCTCGGTTAATTGGGTGAACAAGTAGCGGCCGACAAAGCCCGTGGCGCCGGTTATTAAGATTCTTTGTTTCTGCATTTCACTTTTATTTAAAAATCATTTAGTTAAGACATTTAAACACTCGCATTACAAACAGTATCGTTCTCGATCTCAAATTGTTCGTCCGGCGGCACGGGCAGCCCCTTATCGATAAAATTGGCCTGCTCCCAGCCCCATTTTCGCATATGCTCGAGAAAGGCCGGATCAAACTGATCGGTTTTAATGACCCCGGTGCCGAATTGCAGGTCGCGATAATCAAAGTCATCCACGAAGTAGTTGTTTTTTCGGCATATCTCGTGAAGCTCCGTGCCCAGATGAGGGGTGGCAATGCTGAAGGCGCAATAATCCAGCTCCAATGACCGGGCGTATTCAATAGTATAGCGGATGTCGTCGGCGGTCTCGCCGGGGATGCCGATGACAAAACTGGCGGCGATCGGAAAACCCAGCTCCTTCATCTTTTTGATCAGGGGCTCGACCGTCTCCGGCTGCAAGGGTTTTCTCATCAATTTCAGGGTGCTCGGCATGGGGCTCTCAATGGAGACGTCGATCTCTTCACAGCCGCTCTGCTGCATCAATTCCAGCGTCTCAAAATCAAGTTTGTAAAGGGTCAGGTTGGTGGAAAACCAGGAGATGCCATATCGGCGGCGGATCATTTCTTTGAGTAACTTTTTGGTTCTTTCCTTGTCGAAATTGAAATTGTCGTCGAAAAAGAGCGCCCGTTTGATTTGATATCGATCGATAAGGTGTTCAATCTCCTCCAGGACGTTCTGAACCGAGCGTTTGCGATACTTTCCCATGAGCCGCCGCGCCGAGCAGAATATGCAGCGCCCCGGACAACTGCGGCTGGTCAAAAGAGAAGCGGAATTGATGTGCACCTTTTCACAACTGTGACGGCGGGAGACGCCAAAATATCCCGCCATATCCAGCAGATGCCGCCCCGGGTAAGGCAGATCATCGAGCTCTTCGATGAAACGGGTTTTGGGATTAACCACTATCCGGCCCTCGACTTTATAACCGATGCCGTCAATATCCGCCCAATGCCCCCGGCCGTTGATGGCGTCTAATAATGCCCCGGTCGATTGCTCTGCTTCGCCCAGGACAACGTAATCAACATTTTCATCGCTTAAAACTCCCTCCGGACAAACGGTGGGATGGGCCCCGCCGCAGAGAGTGATGATCTCGGGGTTGATTTCGTGTTTGATCATCTGGAAGATATGCTCAACAACCTCATGCGAAGCGGTGTACATCGAGGAGACGCCCACCATATCCGGCCCCCAGGCGGCGATTTCTTCTTTGAGGGACGCGCAGGATAGGCCGTAATACTTGCGGCCGTCCGGCATCCTATCAAAACCGGGCCGCCGGAGGATACTATCCACGATTTTTACCTGATAATCTAGCTGTTCCAGCACCGCCCCCACATAGGCGATACCTAAAGGTTCGGTGATAAAGACTTTTCCGTAAGAGGGCAGAATTACCGGCGGCAGTATCAGCAGAATCTTGTTTTTCATATTCGGCGATTCTTCTATAGGAAATTTATATGATCTTCCGCCCGGGGTTGGGGCAGTTCGGTGGGTACGGTCATTTCTCCCTTGAGGATTTTGTCATAAATGCGATTCAAAGGGTCCATGCGGCAGGCGGCGGGACAGCTGTTGACCGGCAGCTCGGCCAACATCCGCTGCCTTTTATCGGACAACCATACTTCTGTGAATTCGTCCTGGGCAAGGCTGCCGTAACAGAAGGCCGGGCATTTTTGATTGCTGCAGAGATAAAGATTCAAATCCGCCTCCAGAACCGTAGTGGTCAGGCTGCCCAGGCATTTGACGTAGGGCCTTTCGGTGATATTTTCCACCACCAGGCGCATCTGTTCCGGTTTGATGTGGATTTCCAATCTATCGTCCTGGAGATTTTTCGCCTCGAAGGCCAACTGGAGCGCTTTGTTGAGATCCAGGCCTATGCGGACGTCTTTTGAACCTCTCTGAGGAAATACGGGTTTGATTTGAAAATAATCCACCCCCAGCTCTTTGGCCATATCGACGGCCTTGAACAGATCGCCGGCGGAATATTCGGTGAGGATAAATTGAATGCCGATCGTGGGAAGCCTGCGATTTCCGCGTAAGCGCACCAAATGATCAATGTTGCTGATAATTTGCAGATAATTGTCGGCCCCTTGCGTTTTCTTATGAATTTCGCCCCCGGCGCCGGTAAAACTGAAACGGATAAAGGTCAAATTTTCAACAATGCCCTGAGCTATCTCGCCTTTTATTTCGCTGCCGTTGGTAAAAAGACCGATTTCTACATCCAACCGGCGGATACCTTCAATGATGTTGACAAAATCACGGTGCAGGGTCGATTCGCCGGAACCGACCAGGTTGGTCGATCTGATGCCCAGTTCTCGCATCCGGCGGATGATCTCCAGCAGCCGGCCGGTGGGAATTTCAATCTTTTGACGCCGGGCGTCAGCAGCGAATTTGCTGTCGGCGGCATAACAAAAGGGACAGTTATGATTGCAAAAATTGGTCAAACCCAGCTCCAGATGAATAGGAAAAACCTCCACTTCCCCGGAAAGAACATCATAAAGATGCTTTTTATGATAAAATATCTTCTCAAAACTCAAACGCTGCATAATATGTAACTCTTTCAATGACAATAACTTAAATTACATATCACTACACAGACATATACCGTCTATGCCTAAATTTTATCGGGAAGATGTATTATAGGACGTTAGCTAAAATTGAGATGTCATTGCGGTTTGGGGATTTTGTTAATATCCTGTGATATGTACCTGAACATAAAGATTAAATGGTATCCTGTATAAGATTCACGAAAGATAAAAAAATCACTCCCCCCCCCAATAAAATCACGGCATGAAAAAGTAGTTGACATGTTTACTTTTCTTATCCCTATACTATATCTAGTCCCCTTTATGAATACATGTACCACATATTGGATTATCGATGATACGATGGACATGTTAAGTAGAAATTGGCAACGATCTGATTCACTCAGCCGCTTGATGCAGGGCCTGGTCGAGGTCGGCTTTTATGTCGCCGATATTTTCCAGGCCGACCGAGACGCGGATGAATTCGGGAGTGACGCCGGCGGCCCGCTGCTCCGACTCGCTCAATTGCTGGTGGCTGGTGGAGGCCGGGTGCAGCACCAGCGTCTTGGTGTCGCCCACGCTGGCCCGATGGCTGCATAATTTAACCGCATCGATAAATTTCACCCCCGCCGCCAGGCCCCCTTTAATGCCAAAACCCAACACCGAGCCAAAACCTCCCCGGAGGTATTTGCAGGCGTTTGCGTAGCTGGGATGCCCTTCTAAACCGGTGTATATGACCCAATCGACGTGTTTATGCTGTTTGAGGTATTGGGCCAGGGCCAGGGCGTTTTCGCACTGGCGTTTGATGCGCAGGGGCAGCGATTCCAGTCCGATAATAAATTGAAAGGCGTTGAAGGGGCTCGGGCACGGCCCGATATTGCGCATCCCCTGGACGCGGGCCTTTACCATAAAGGCGATGTTGCCCAACTCCGGATGATTTCCGAAAGCGTCCCAGTAAACCAGACCATGATAGCTGGCGTCCGGCTCGGTAAAGCCGCCGAATCGGCCGCTGGCAGCCCAGTCGAACCGGCCGCCATCGACGATGATGCCGCCCATGGAAGTACCATGGCCGCAGATCCACTTGGTGCAGGAGTGAATCACAATGTCGGCCCCCAGCTCAATGGGCCGGCAGATTAGAGGGGCGAAGGTGTTGTCGATGATCAGGGGAATGCCCTGGGCGTGGGCGGCGTCGGCGATGCCGGTGATGTCTAATACGTTGCCGCTGGGATTGGCGATGGTTTCGATATACACTGCCTTGGTGTTTTCCTGAATCGCCGCGGCGATATTTGCCGGGGTGGAATCTGCCACAAAGGTAGTTTGGATACCCATCTGCGGCAGCGTATGCCGGAAAAGGGTGTCCGTGCCGCCATACAGAGAGGTAGTGGTAACCAGGTGATCGCCCATTTGCGCCAGGTTGTGAATCGCCAAAAAGATAGCCGCCATCCCGCTGGCGGTCCCCAGAGCCCCGCTGCCGCCTTCCAGGGCCGCCAGGCGTTTTTCCCAGACCTCGGTCGTGGGGTTCTGCAAACGGGTATAAATATTGCCGAATTCTTTAAGCTCGAAAAGGTCCACCGCGTGCCGGGTGCTCTTAAAAAAATAGCTGCTGGATAAATAGATAGGCACCGCCCCGGCCCCGGTGGCCGGATCGACTTGCTGGCCGGCGTGCAGCGAAAGGGTCTCCAGAGCCTGGGGGTTTTGATTCTGTCGGGGCAGCTCAGTCATGCAAGTATGCCTCCTGTACGTGGTTAATTACCGACTCCTGCAAAATTCAAGTTAGGCATATATTATATAAGAAAATTTGCAGGAACCTTTGGTTAATTACTAAACTTATTGTAAAATCTATCCCCAAAACATGACCAGAGCCGATTTTGCGCAACTTTTACCAACTACTTCGGCAATTTACGATGGTTTATCTGTCATCGGTTTTGGGCGCACAGCCGGTGGGTATATCGGTTCCCAGTTTTTTTTGTAAGGCCAGTTCCCGTTTGGCCAGTTTGCGCAGCGAATAGGACTTCAAGATGTCAATGATGGCCCGGTTCAAATCGTCCCAGAGTTCCCGGCTGGAGCAGAATTTTTCTCGCTGACAATGATAATTCAGGCAATCGGTAGGCACCGACGCGATGTCCAATACCCGATATACGTCCCAGGCGGTGATCTGATCGGCCGAACGCGCCAGGCGATAACCCCCTTCGGCGCCGCGTACGCTCTCCACCAGGCCGGCGATCTTAAGGGCCGACGCCATCTGTTCGAGATATTTGGAGGAAACTTGCTGCCTCTCGGCCAATTCCCGCAGGGACATAGGCTTATAGTCCGATTGCTTGGCCAGTTCCACCATCGCCCTTAAACCGTATCTCACTCTGGTTGATAATTTCATTTCAACTCCTTGAATATCTCTCAAACATATATATTCACATATAAGAAGTAGAGATTATACTATAAACCTCTAATCATAGTCAAGTATAGTGTAGGGGATTAATTTGCAAAAACTTGATAGGCTCAGAACCGACTGCCGGATAAAGAATTTGCTTGTGCCGTCATGCTGATTAAGTTACGCTCATATCCGTGAATGCATGAAATTCCTATAAAATTTAAACCAGGCATACCTGGGAAGGAAAAAACTGTTTTTTTCGTTTTTCCTTTTCAAACGGCAAGTTTTTATTTGATAGATCATTATGGCATTATTTAAGAAAATCAGGAAAAAGTTTTTCTTCGATAATATATACCTGGCTTCGATTTTGCAGGAGTCGTTAAATATAGGAAAGGCAGGCAAGATATGATGGAAAAAATAACAAAAAGACCGAATCAGACCGTGTTTTTAAGTCTTATTTTAGCGACCGCATTGCTGTTGGTCGGCGGCGGGATTTATGCGCAATCGGCCGCTGACGCGAAGGATTGGCCCCAGACCCGCGCCGAACGCACCGGTTATAAAGAGACCTCTCATTACGCCGACGTAATACGGTTTCTTCAAGACCTCCAGGTGCAGGGGGCGCCGATCTCGGTGGAATATATCGGCGAAAGCCCCGAAGGCCGCCCTATTCCGCTGGTGATAGCCTCGCGGCCGCTGGCGGCC
>LJUC01000078.1 GCA_001303695.1 Phycisphaerae bacterium SM23_30 | reverse complement strand
TTTCTACCGGGGCTACGAGAAGTATCTGCCCGGCCGGTTTGACATAGACAATTACGATCCGAATAAGTTCAAGACCAACCCGTCGAAAGGAGGCCATAGTGATGGCGGACGTGCGACCATTAAGCGAACTACTACCTTCAACGACCCCGAAGCAACCCGAGCTCCCCTTGAATTATAGGTCGTTCTGCACGCGCTGCGGGATTCGACCGCCCTACGGTGCCCATCGGCATTGTTTGTGGTGTATTCGGGCACTGGAATACATGACCATGGACGATCAACAGCGGCGGGAATATCGCGCCCGGTATATTCCGCAGCATTTTCTCGACGCCCGGCTGAGCGATTTCAGCCCGGCCGTGCGGAGAGACCTGGAGGAGATCGCCGACAAACAGGGGCTTTACTGCTGGGGGCCGGTGGGGATCGGCAAGACGCATCTGCTGGCGGCGCTGGCGAATGACTTATTAATCAAGGGGGCCCTGGCGGTCTGGACGACGCTGGAGACCTTATGCTGCAGCTTAAGAAGCGTGTATCAGCCGGAAAGCAACGCCAACGAGGAAAAGATTTTCTCGGTGGTTCTGGAGGCGGAACATCTGTTTCTGGATGATCTGGGCACTTGTTATTCCGACGCGGCCCGGGCTACCGATTTCAGCCACAAGGTCCTGTATCGCGTTCTCGATACGCGGGTGCATAAGGACCTGCCGACCTATATCAGCTCCAACAAACCGCCCCTGGAACTGGAAAAGCACTTCGACGAACGCATCGGCAGCCGCCTGCATATGCTGCACATTCTGCCTTTGAAAGGCCCCGATCTCCGACGAACAAAGGGTTAGATGAACTGCGCCGCCGGCAATAAAAGAAGGTGACCGCTTCAAGGGCAGCTTGCCGATGGTTGAAGGCCGCCGGTCCATCTCCAAATCCTTCGGATTTGGGGCTGCCACCCGTTGACGTTGGAATTGGGGATGGGTTTTTGGAGAGTTAAATGGTTGCCCGGCGGGGGAAATTTTATATGATAGCGAGGGCCCGGGCAAAGCCCGAATTGGGGGCCAAAAAGCGTCAGCGTTAAGAGGAAGCTGCGGATGTCGAAATTGAGTCGCCTGATAAGGAACATGGTGTGGTCGCGGCAGGTTTTTGCCTTCTGGCAGCGGCTGGGGGTGAACGTGACGAAGAAGCACTTTTACAGTCCCATACCCGACGGGCGGCAGCTGCTGGGGCAAGGGGATCTATGGGAAAAGGAATCGGAGTTGATCGGTCTGGATATGAACCCTCAGGGGCAGCTGCGGCTGCTGGAGGTTTTAGCGTCCTACAAAGAGGAGTTTGATTTTGCGGTTCACAAGACCAAGACGCCGCACGAATTTTACCTGCTCAACGCCGCTTTCAGTCTGGAAGATGCGGCGGTATTGCACGGGATGATCCGGCATTTTCGGCCGCGCACCCTCATCGAGGTGGGCGGGGGATATTCGACCTTTGTCTCGGCGCGGGCGGGCCGCCTGAACCAAAAACAGGGCCCTCCGATGCGGCTGATCTGCATCGAACCTTACCCGCGCCAAACTCATCTAAAAGGATTCGCCGGGCTGGACGAGCTGATCGTCCAAAAAGTCGAGCAGACCGAAATCAGCCTCTTTGAACAACTGCAGGAAAACGACATTCTCTTTATCGATTCCAGCCACGTGGTGCGCATCGGGGGCGACGTGAACTTTCTGTATCTGGAAGTCCTGCCGCGCCTGAAAAAAGGCGTGGTGATTCATATTCATGATATTTTTCTGCCCTACGAGTACCCCAGAGAATGGCTCATCAGGCGTTTGCATTTCTGGACCGAGCAGTATCTTCTGCAGGCGTTTCTCTGCGGCAATCAGAGCTTCGAGGTGCTGTTTGCCAACCATTATATGCTCTCGAAACATCCGGAGAAGATGGCAGAGGTTTTTGTCCGCCCGGCCGGCTACCGTCAGCGGAACATCCCCAACAGTTTCTGGATCAGAAAGGTCCGTTGAGCGGCAGGCAAAGGGCCCAGTATGCCTAACTTAAATTTAAGTGCATAGGAATTTGTATTAGGGTATAACTCAAATAGCCCCTCAGGTAAAATGAGGGGGTAAATCGCTACTAATTTGGCATACTCAGGTTACCCCCCGATTTTACATCGGGAGCTAAAAAATCCCGACGAAGAAGATTAAGATCGTAAAACTTTATTTACCAACCAAAGTTTGGCAAAAGTCCCGTTATAAAAGGAAATTCAGCCATGCTGCCGGAAAAGACGCGCGATAAGATTACGCAGCTTTACGGTCCGGCTCAGACGCCGCCGCTCGCCGGGAAAATTGAGGACCTTTTAGGTCGCTATAGTTCCTTGATGCCAAGCGGCCGGGCGGCATTTCTCAGCGAGCGGGACGTGATGCTGATCACCTACGCCGACAGTTTGCGCCAACCGGACGCGTACCCTTTACAAGCGATGACCCGGTTCGCCCGGGAGTATTTCAAAGATATTATCAGCATTATTCACATACTGCCATTTTTCCCTTACTCCTCCGACGACGGTTTTTCCGTGATCGACTACCGCCGGGTGAATCCCGCCCACGGCGACTGGTCCGACGTGGCGGCATTAGCCGAGCATGTCGATCTGTGCTTCGACCTGGTGGTCAATCACTGCTCCGCTTCCAGCAAGTATTTCCAGGGCTACCTGGCCGGGGAACCGGAGTATGAAGATTTTTTTATCAGTCTCGATCCCGATACCGACACCTCCTGCGTCCTGCGGCCGCGGACCTCGCCGCTGCTGCACCGCTTCGCAGGGGCCGCCGGGGAGAAATGGTGCTGGACCACTTTCAGCGCCGACCAGATCGACTTTAACTTTCATAACCCCGCCGTGCTGCTGGAGATGCTGGACATCCTGCTGTTTTACGTCTGGCGGGGGGCCCGGATCATTCGCCTGGACGCCATCGCCTATCTCTGGAAAGAGCCGCATGCCAGCTGCGCCCACCTGCCTCAGACCCACACCGCCGTTCAGCTTATGCGTGACATCCTGGACCTGGCGGCGCCGCAGGTATTGCTGCTGACCGAGACCAACGTCCCCCACGCCGACAATATTTCTTATTTCGGCGACGGGACCAACGAGGCCCAGATCGTCTATAACTTCCCCCTGCCGCCGCTGGTGCTTTATACGCTCACCGCCGAGGACGCCGCCCCCCTGACCCGCTGGGCCCAAACCTTAGAGCCGGTCTCCGAGAGGACCACCTTTTTGAACTTTACCGCTTCCCACGACGGGATCGGCGTACGGCCCGCCGCGGACATCCTCTCGCCGGCTGAATTTCAAGGCCTCATAGAGCTGGCCGAACGACACGGCGGACAGGTCTCCTGCAAGCACGACCGCCGGGGCAACGCCATTCCTTACGAACTGAACCTGAATTATTTTGACGCCCTGAATAACCCCCATGCCCCCGCCGCCGATCAGACGGAAATCGACCGGTTTATCCTATCCCAGAGTATCGCCCTGGTCCTGATGGGCATGCCGGCAATATACATCCATTCCCTGCTGGGCCGCCGCGGCTGGCCTGAAGGGGCGGCCCAAACCGGCCATCCCCGCACCATAAACCGCCAAAAACTCGACCTCGAACAAGTACGACGGAATTTGACGGAAAAAAGTCTCCCGACCGGTTTTTCTCGTTCTGCTCAGGTTTTTCAACGCTACCTGGACATGATCCGGCAGCGGCGCCGACAAAGGGCCTTCCACCCGCGGGCCGGCCAGCAGGTTCTGGACATGGGTAAATCCTTCTTTGCGGTCCTGCGAACCGCCCTTGATGAATCCGAGGCGGTGTTGGCGGTGCATAACGTGACGGGCCGGCCTCAAAGATTAAATATTGAGCCCGGGCGGCTGGGGCCGGTTCCGCCAGGACAGGGGATCGACCTGATCTCCGGACAAAAAATATCCCCGGACGTAAATGGTTCTTATCAATTGGACTTACCGCCCTACGGTTTTCTCTGGCTGAAGGTATCTTAAGGCATCAGCCCCAGACGTTCCAGCTCCTCGTAAAAGTCAACTTTTCGGATCGGTTTGACCAGATACCCGTCGCAGCCGTTTTGTTGAGCCTCTGCGACACTGCTGGGCGAATGCACCGCCGTTGTCATAATAACCTTGACGGCCCCTTCGGGGGGCAGGTGATTTTCTCGTTCGATGCGGCGGATCTCCGCCAGGACCTCGTGCCCATCCATCCGGGGCATCATTATGTCCAGGCATACCAGGTCGTAGGGTTTATCTTCTAATAAGGCCTCCTCGAAGGCCTGAACCCCTTCCCGGCCGTCATCGGCAATGCTGCACTCACCCAGCGGCGCGAGCATCTTCCGCATCAACTTTTGGCTGGTCGGATTATCTTCCACTATCAGAGCACGCATAAATCCGGTCTCCATTTTGAACTCGCCATTCGATACTAGTCGCAGAATCCTCCGCGAAGGTCATATTCCGCGTCCAGCCCTCAAATAATGTTACCTGCGACTTCGACAGGAATGCCAGCCTGGGCGGAAGTCTTCGGGCCTCGATGCCGCCGGGTCAATTTGCGCCAGGAAGCCTCCACAAGCGCCTGAGTTATACCTGCCTTTCCCAGGGCCTGCTCGCAGCGGGCGCAAAGGAAATCCTTGTCGCTGGGCCGCCCGCTATATAACTGTTCCACCGCCTTTATTCTGGCCGGCGCGTTCCATACCCCTGATATCCCATCCCGGCTTACGTCACCCCATATCAACTCCCGGGCCATGTCCTGGCAGCACATTACCGCCCGACCGTCAAAAAGGATGACCATTTCGACCAACGGATGGTGATTTCGACAGCCGTAGAGTTTGATCTTTTCCGGCGTTCGCAGCCTGGCGGGCAGCAGTCTTCGGACCGACCCGCAGCGGCTGATCGGGCGTAAATACTCCAGCTCCACCCCGTAAGGCCGCCAGAACGAAAACCAGCGCTCTTTCTCACCGGCGGGCCAACGGTCGTCGGCCCCGCGGATGCAAATCCGGCCCGGATCGTAGCGCCGGAGCAGATATAGAATGTGGCCCAGGGAAATATCATAATCCAACCCCATAATCCGGTGATAAACCTCCGGGGTGATGCCATGAAAGCTGATATGGATCTTGCCGTTAAAACCGCCGGCCAATAACGAGTCGATTTTATCCGGCGTCATGGCGGCGGCGTTGGTGTTGAGGTAAAGGTCCATACCGCGCTGCTGAGCGTATATTACATATCTGGATAAATCCTCCGCCAGAAACGGCTCGCCCATATAACAATAACTCATGATAGGCCGGAAGTCGTGATCCGCGCCGATGCGGGCCATCTCATCCACGATCTTCCGATAAAGAGGCCACCGCATGTATCCCTGGCTCTGTTGCCGGGATAATTTCGGATAGGGACATATGGTGCAGCGTCCGTTGCAGTAGGAATGGATATCGACCAGCAGCTTTAAGGGGTAATTACGGGCGCGATGCAAAAAGGGATTTGTCATAAATATCTCATCTTGTCAACCTGCATCTATTAACTCTTCGATCGGATCGGCCGCCGTTTCGGTCAAGGGCCCGGGGCCGGTTATTCCCAGCGAAGCCGCCGCCCCGGTTAGAGAAACGCCCTTACGGGTGGTGGTGCGAATGTTATCGCTGATCTGTTTCAAGAGTCGGGCGATCCGCTGTTCGTCATGCAGCAAAGACTCTCCCGCGCGACTGGCTTTCTCGATCGCCTCCAGCCGCAAGGTCGCTATTTGAGACTGATCCGGTCCCAGCAAAAAGCGTTTGGTCCAGCGATTGCTGGGCGGCATAGTCCCGGCGATGCTTGCCGATGTCAGAGCGTCCGAACGCGCCCACTTAAAGGTATGATACCTTTGACGACCATTCTCGCTGATCCCTTCCAGCGTCAGGATCGCCCGGTCCAGCTGCATCTGCTCGAACAACGGTTTCATACGCTCCCAGATAACGGCCAGTTCGGCCGCTTTGGAGACGCAGGAGCCCGGCCCTTCACCGACCGGTTGCCCTGGATGACGCCTCTGCATCCGCTGCCATAATTTTTCCGGCTCCAGACAACCCAGACGCACGCCCATAAAGATTTCCAGCCCTACCAAGATTACCCCCCCTGCCGCCACCCAGTAACCCTCAGCTATCCGGCATCCCAGCGCGACCGCTCCGCAAACCAAGGCCGTCGCCATTAAGGTCAAAGATACCTGCCGTACGCTCATGCCGTAGCGCCGCAGGTGATGATGGACATGTTGATGGTCTCCGCAGGCCGGCGATTCCGACCGGCTGTAACGCCGCAAAATGGAAAGCAAAGCGTCCAACACCGGGATGCTCAGGATAATCCCGGCACTGGGCAGGTCGAAGACGCCGTTTTTGGTGGTGGTCTCTATGACCAACGCTCCCAGCAGCAGCCCCACCAACTGGGATCCGCTGTCGCCCAGAAATATCAGCGCCGGTTTGAAGTTGAAAAGCAGCAGAGCCAACAGACCCCCCGCCACCGCCAGAGACACCACCGCCGGAGCGTAAGCGCCATTGATAAAACCGAACGCCGCCAAGACCAGGGCCAAAGCCATCCCTATCCCGGAGGCCAAACCGTCCATTCCGTCAATAAAGTTGAAGGCATTGCAGCTTCCCACCAGCCAAAACAGCGTGAAAGGAACGGCTAATATGCCCAGGGAAACCTCAAATAATCCGAAAAATCCAAAACGTCCGATAATTAATCCCGACCCGATTAAAACCAAGCCGGCCATCATCTGAAAGAAAAATTTGGTGCGCGGCTTAACGTGACGCAGATCATCCCGGACTCCCATCGACAGGATGATCAGACCCGATACCGCCAGCGGCAGCCAGCTTAAAAATCCGCTGCCGTCGCCCAGAGCCGCCGCCGACAGGGAATAATTCAGAAACGCCAGAATCCCCATGCCGGCCAGGATGGCGCCAAACAAAGGCGCCCCGCCCAAAGTGGGAGTCGGACGTACATGACACTTCAAGGACCCGTCCGGTTTATCTATCGCCCCCCAGCGCCAACTCAGGCGGCACATCAGGGAAATCAGAATGATCCCCAAAGCGAAAGCGGTGATAAACGCCGCGGCCCCCGCCAGGATCAGTATTTCGACAGAAGATATTCCCAAAATATCTCCTCAGTTAACTAGGGTTATCAGAGATGTCCGGTTTGTTTGATATTTCCCGACCGAGTCTCGAAATACCTCCCTGTTTGATCGTTATATAGTTACGTTTAATTTTCCTGAAGAACTCGTTCGTCCTTCACCCGGTGGTTTTCGATTAATCCCACGACAACAGCGCCGGATTGTTCGATCTTCCTGGTAATTTGCATTTTCTGTTCGGACGGATCGCCCGCAATTACGCCCACACACTTGCCCACCGCCTGCAACAAGGCCTGAGTCCATCGATGTCCCAGTGGGGCCGCATCGTAAATGACCCAATCGAAGCGCATCTGGAGATTTTTTACCAAAGCCCAGATATCCGGCTCCTGCCAATCTTCGAATCCCTGTTCGGTACGTCCCGGACCCAGTACGGTCAAATTGGCCACGTCTGTTTGCTGCAGGGCCGGAACCGTCCGGGATGCGTCTCGCAGCACCTCCGGCAGACCCGGCTTGTCGTTCGTTTCGGCAAATACCCGCGGCAACATCGGTGCATCAGGATGGGCATCCACCAGCAGCACTTTGCGACCCGCCTGCGCCAATAACAATGCCAGGTTGCAGGCACAGGTAGTCTTGCCGCATTGTCGGGCAGGGCCCGTAACCACCACGTTCTGTCGGGAGGGACCGAATCGAGTTAATAAGCTGCTCACGATCTGTCGAAAGGCCCCGGCCGCGGCGCCGCTCTGGTCGGTGTGTACTATCCGACAACGAGCGGCAAAGGACGCCTCATTGGCGCATTCGGCGCCTAAACTCATCGGCCCTACCCGGCCCATCACCAATGATTCATTTACCCGGGTCTGGGGCGCTTCGTTCGTTTTTTCTGCTGGTTGGGAATCGTAGCCCGCCGCCTCGGCGGATTTATTTATGGGCGCCGGCCAATAACCTCCCGGCCAATAGGCCAGGGGCAGTCCTCCCGCGGGGAACGCCACAGCCTGCTGATCCGTCTCCGGCGCCGCCGACAACCGGTCAATCGCAAAGACAAAACCCAGACTAAACAGCAATCCTAAAAGGAGAATCGACGCCACCTGGTGCGACTTGCTCAAACCGGCGGTTTGGTGCGGGGCGTGGGCGGCGTCCACCACCTTCACCGGAGAGTCATCCATCCCCTCTTCCAGGGTGAAGGACCATATCTTGCTGGTACATTCCGCTTTTAATCGACGTGCCAACTCCAGATCGGCCAACAGGTTCTGGTATTGCTGTTGTTGCTCGGTCAGCTTTACTCCCAGCTCCTTCTGTTCGTTCAACATTTCGGTGAAGTCCTGCTCCTGCTTGACGGCGGCGGCCAGACCCACCGCCACTTCTTCCAGCATCACTTTCATCAGCGTTTTTTTATGCTCGATGAGACGGGTTTGCAGCCTGTTGATCTGGGCCCGGATGTCACGCAGCTTTTGATGGCCCGGCAGATAAGCCTGCGTCAATTTCATCTCCTGCTGCTCCAGGTCGTCGATGGTTTGACGAAGCGACCTGACGGTCGGGTCGGCGTTGATTTCCGGCAGGGTGGCTTGCTGGCTGCTGAGCCCTTTGCCCGCCGTCAGCATCTTTTGCAGACGCTCCTGTTTGGCCTGCAGCTCCGCGTGCAGCAGCCGCACCTGCGTCAGGCGGCCTTCGATCTGGCCGATCCGACTCAGCGCCGTCGCCAAGTCGCTGTTCGATCCGGCAATCTTATGTTCCTGACGATATTGGCTGATTTGCTCCTCTAACGCCTCGATCTCCTGCTCGTAATTAGCCACCTGTCTATTCATCTGGAGTTTTACCCGGTCGTGCATCGCCCGCCGTGTTTCGGCGGATATTTCTATGAAGGCCGCCGCCACCTGGTTGGCGATCGACGCCGCCTCGCGGCCCGTATCTGCTATCCCCACGATGTCGATTAATTGCGAGCCGCGCAGGGGATTGATCTTGAGCCTCTCCCGCAGGGCGTCAATCTTATACTCCAGATCGACCTCCGATATATTCCCTCCGTGCAACTTCTCTACCGCCCGCCCTAACACGTAACGCGACTGCAAAAGTTCACATTGGGTGCTGAAGTCCCCGCCGCCGGCACCACCCAGAAACGCCGCCGCAGGATTCATGCGGGGGGTCTCCACCTGAACCCGCGCCGCCGCCTCGTACATCGGCCGGCGCAGAACCGTCGCGGCAAACGCCACGCTGCATACTAAAAGTAAACAGCTCAGCAACTGCCACCGACGGCGCATTATAACCCGCAGCGGACTAAACGCCGCCGCCGATTCCGGTATCGGGGCCGGGGCTTTTGGTTTGCTCACTGTGCGACTGTTAGGTTTTGCGTATTTCATAATTTTGCCCGCTCCTTACCGCCGGGCCCCATCCGGAGGGGACCTTGGTCCCTTAAAGACCAAGGGCGGCTTACCTTATGCCGGTGGTGGGAATACCCATCTGACTTCCCGCATCGTATCTAACTTCCGCACCTACTCGGACGGCGCGAATGAAGAGTCGGTCCAGTTCTTCCAGGAATTTCTTCCAGCCGTTGGCCGGTATCGAGATGGTGTCGTTCTGCGCCAAAAGCAGATTGGCCTGCTCACCCTTGCTTATCTTTTTCAAATCCACCGTAACAACTTTCTCCCCTCCGGTGGGAGTGCGCCGGACAATTTTGCACTTTTTTTCTTCGGCGGCAAAGTTAAGCCCGCCCGCACAGGCCACCGCCTGCATAATGGTTAAAGGTCGCCGAAAGGGCTTGGCCCCGGGCTGTCTTACTTCCCCGGAGATATATATGAAACCTTCCGTGAGGTTGGGAACATTTACCACGTCCCCGGGATATATCAAGGGATTGATCTGCTCTCCGGCCCGGGTGAAAAGATGGCTGATCGGTATGATCTCACGGTTGTCATAATATACGCTTTGAGGGCTCGCCATCCCACCCGCGGGGGTTAATATATTCGATCCGTAGCGGTCCGGTTTATAAGCCCCGCGAAATATCTCAATATCCGGGGCGGCGGCGTTGCTGATGCCGCCGGCCAGACTGATCACGTCCAACAGGGGGGCACAATCCGTTTCCAGGGTCAACACTCCGGGCCGACGTACCGCCCCCAAGACCATAATTTGCTTGCTGCCGTAGCGCTGGACGGCCACCTCCACTTGCGGCTGACGGATAAATTCCTGGCCCAAACGCTGGGTCAGTTCCTGGCGTAATTGTTCGCATGTCAAACCTGCCACCGACACATAATCCAACATGGGAACATAAATCAAACCCCGTCGGTCAACTTCCTGAACCAACGTTTCTTGTTTATTCAAGTCGAGCAACTGGTCTATCTTTAACTGCACCACGTCCCCCGGCCCCATATGGTAGGCGCCGGGGTATGAATTCGGGGGCGCATTATTTAGGCCCGTACCCGACGCCGGAAAAATCCCGCCGGGCGCCGGGATTGCTGCATCTGGCGCCGGAGAGAAAATCTCTCGCTGGGTTGACCAAGGACCGGGGTTATACGGACTTTGGGGCGCCGACCGCGACAGCGAAGGGGCTATTTTATATACGCGCGTTGGTTTCGGCTGGCATCCGCCGGCCAAAAACGATAGACATAAAACCGTCCCAACCACAGCCCGGGGCATAAATGATTTATTGAACCATACTTGCATACCCATGGGAGCTACGCCTTCCCGTCATTTGGATTAATAAAATCGTTTCAATTCCCCAACCTAGCTTTATCCATAATGTTCTGGCAATTCTTCTTTCGCTTTTCGTTAGGGTCCTTATCGTCACAAAACTTAACTGTCGTGAGGTAAATCATCATTACAACGACTGGATTAATAGTACCAGTTGAACCAGCCGTAAGGTCTGGAGCGGCGCCTCCCGTTATATTAAGGTAGGGCTGGTTGCCTTCCCGTCGCAATCCGGGCTTAGACTCCGCCCCACCCATAGAGTATATCCCCTCACCCACGACATCGGAAAAAACGTTATAACTCCGCTAACTGCGTTAAACGGATTATTTCTCGACGTTTCCGTCGCCGCCGACCGGGCCCTTTGACATATATGAAAGGGCATCAACGGGCCTGTCCGTAATTTTAATACTACTTATTTTAGAGGCGGCGCAGACGATCGGGGTCGTCCGATAAAGAATATTTGCCTTTCAAAAAAGATGTTTATTTTTTTGCCGGCGGCCGATAACCTTACCCGGGATGCCGAGGCTTTTGAACAGGGGAATAATCATACAGTACATAGACAAGATATGTCTGAAAAATGCCCCCATAAAAGACCAAGAAAAATCCCCGTCACGGCTGCCCGGTTGATACCCTTTTATTCGCGCCAGGAAGCTTTGCGGACTACCGCCGGCGGCAATACGAAGGAATCCCGGCTGCCGCGGACCAGACCGATTAGCCTCTGGCGGGCCGGAAACCACCGCAAACGATGCCGATCCTGGCTCACCGGCCAATTAATCGTTTTGACCGCGTTATCGGTCCTCGCGGAAAAACCGGGATTCTTAGCCGGTTTCTTGGTATCTTTAACTTCGCTGCCTGTCGGCTCGCTCATTTTCCTCTTCCTTGGGCGAGAGTCCTCGTTGCCGTTGATGATGCGGCTGTCGGCTAAGGACCATCCGCTTGTTTTTGTCGGTCGGCGCACACA
Source organism: Phycisphaerae bacterium SM23_30 (assembly GCA_001303695.1). Lineage (GTDB taxonomy): Bacteria > Planctomycetota > Phycisphaerae > Sedimentisphaerales > SM23-30 > SM23-30. The sequence continues at coordinate 3,047 of LJUC01000078.1, read as the reverse complement.
GGGCCGTCGTTTCATCCCGGTAAAAATTATATCGGCCTGCGGAAATCTTCACTTTGCCTAACCACACTCCCCTTCCCTAAAATTTCTTTTTCTCATAAGTCCCAAATACCCCGCCGGCCGGGATTTTAAGCCTGCCCTGCGCTAAATGCAGGGTTTTGTGGTAATCCCCAGCACCGTAATTAGGAACATCGCCCCCCCAACCTCCGGGACGATAATAATTTATTTATGAAGTACAATATCAACCGGGTGATTTCTTGACCTGCGCATGGCTCTTGACATTCTCTATGTAATCTGTATTATCATACGATTATCATGAATGATCATACCAAGAAAGAAAGGCGTCAAATATTAAAAAAACTCATCACCGAAAAGCAAATGTCCGACCAGATCCAGCTGCTCGAGGAATTAAAAAAGCACCACATCGCCATCACCCAGGCCACCATCTCCCGCGATCTCCAGGAAATGGGCGTCGTCAAGATCCGAATCAAACCGGGTGTTTTCAAATACGAACTGTTAACCGAGCTGCCCCCCGATCAACTGCGGCAGAAACTGCAGGTCTTATTTGACAACTTTGTCACCGAGATCAAAAGTGTGGATAACCTGCTCCTGGTGAAAACCACGCCCGGCAACGCTAACGGCGTGGCCAGCTTCATCGACCGCCTGGGACAAAAAGAAATCCTCGGCACCGTCGCCGGCGACGACACCATCCTGATCATCGCCGACTCCCCTCAAAACCGAAAAACCGTCGAAAAAGACTTCACCGCCCTCTTGCAAGCCGCCCAATAAAAACGCTTCTCCCTTTTGCTAATCAGCAATGACTCCGGCAAAATTTAACCGGTGGACATTTTTTGCCCGGCAGAAGCATGTCTATCTTATGCGTGTAAATTGATGCTCATCTGTTTTATCCCGCGCCGGGCGTGCCCTTAAGTTCGATCTCCTCGGCCACCTCGCGCATGCCCATAATTACATCGGTAATCAATTCGGTCTTATCGACGCCCAGCATCTCAATGCCTTTATCGATCAGATCCCGATCTACTCCGGCGGCGAAGCGCTTGTCCTTCCACTTTTTCTGGACCGATTTGGCCGTCAAATCCAAAACGCTCCTGGAAGGCCGCACCAGTACCGCCGCCACGATCAATCCCGTTAATTCATCGATCGTGTACAACACCTTTTCCAGGTCGCTTTGGGGCTCCACGTCGGTGCAGATGCCCCAGCCATGCGACAGCACCGCCCGCACGTACTCGGCCGGCCAGCCCCGCTCGTTTAATATCTCCTCGGTCTTTTTGCAGTGCTGATCGGGAAACTTCTCATAATCCAGATCATGCACCAGCCCGATCACCTCCCATTTATCCTCATCCTCGCCTCGTTTGCGGGCGATATATTTCATCGCCCCCGCCACCGCCAGGGCGTGCTTAATCAGCCCCGTATCCTGGTTGAATTCCTTCAGTAATGCCAGAGCGTCTTCGCGCGTCGGTGTTCCATTTGCCATAATTATTGCCTCCTGAACCGTTTGCGGATATATTTACAAAATCCGTAGAAACTTGTTAACAGAATATATCAGCCCCCCGGGTAAAACGGGGGGGTAAAAACTAACAGTCGTTCTTTACCAAAAATATCGCCGGGCGGGCTCTTGGCCCGCCAAAACTTACGATATTGTTTAATCTTTTTAACAGGATACGCCCAGATGGTCAAGACGCAACCGATAAATATCAAAACCCGCGGTAATTGCGATGTCGTCGATATCTCCTCCCAGGTCCGCTGCGCCCTCGCCGAATCCAGGCTCACCGACGGGGTGGTAACCCTTTTCAACGTCGGCTCCACCGCCGGCATCACCACCGTCGAATACGAACCGGGCCTGGTCAACCACGACCTGGCCGCCGCCTTTGAAAAGCTCGCCCCTCAGTCGGCCGCCTATCAGCACGAACAAACCTGGCACGACGACAACGGCCACGCCCACGTCCGCGCCTCTCTGCTCGGACCGTCATTGGCCGTGCCCTTTGTCAGGGGCGAACTCACCCTCGGCACCTGGCAGCAGATCGTCCTGATCGACTTCGACACCCGCCCCCGCTCCCGAAACATCATCTGCCAGATCATCGGCGAATAATATTTGGGGTAATTCGCACCTTCTTAAAAGCACGCCCAATCTTTAAAAAAATTCCTTCCTTAACCTGTTCCTGCCTCCCAAAATGAGCCTTATAATCTTTTATCACATAACGATCAATGACAAGGTGCGAATATGAACCGGATCGGCAGAGAATTCCAACAGCAAACCAAATACCGGCCCGACAACTTACCCGCCGGCTTCTTGAACTACAACCGCCAACCCGAAATTTACAAGGAATATAAACAATCCCCTAAAATAGACTTACCGCCATTTGCCCGCGGGGATACCATGCCGCTCGACCAGATCTTATCCCGCCGCCGCAGCGTTCGGCTGTTTACAGCTAATCCCTTGAGCCTAAAGGACTTATCATTTTTATTATGGGCCGCCGACGGCGTCTCCCGCCGAACCGCAGGTTTCGAGTTCCGCACCGCCCCCTCCGCCGGCGCCCTCTATCCCATAGAAACCTACCTGGTCGTTAATAACGTAAAAGACGTAGAACAAGGAGTTTATCATTACGCCGTCAGGACCCACCAGTTGGAACAATTGAAATGCGGCGATTTCCGCACTGCCATCGCCCGGGCCGCCCTGGGGCAAACTATGTGCGCCTCCGCCGCGGTCGTAATTATCTGGACCGCCGTCTTTTATCGATCCGCCTGGAAATATCAGCAGCGGGCCTATCGTTACGTTTACCTGGATGCCGGCCATATCGGACAAAACCTGGCCCTGGCGGCCACCTGCCTGGGCCTGGGCAGTTGTCAAATCGCCGCCCTGTTTGACGATGAAGTTAATGAAATTCTGCAGGTGGACGGCCAAAAAGAAAGCGTGCTCTACATGAGCGTAATCGGCCATCCCCGCACCAGAACATGGGATTATCCCGTTGACACAAGCCCCCCTGTCAGGTAGGTTTATATGGTTGAATCGATAGGCAAATTTACCTGCCGAT
>LJUC01000283.1 GCA_001303695.1 Phycisphaerae bacterium SM23_30 | reverse complement strand
GCCTCCAAAACCTGGCGGATCTACATACCCATCACCACCTGCATCCTTATTTATATTATCTTGATCCTTATTCTGTGGTTGATCAGACATTTACGGCAGTGACTGATCACCTCCGGCTAATCTTCTTCATCAGGCGGATCCTTCAAAACGGAAGGCAGCCTCTTCTTTTTGTTGACAGGGTTTAATGCGGCATTTTTACGACCTGATGAGGGCGGCAGGTCTAAACTTGTGGGGCCCTGCTTCTCTCCCGAAGTTAAATAAGGCAATCCTTCCTCCAAAAACATCTCCTCCGTGTAATCGCTCTCAATCTCCGTTAAAAAACGGCTCGGCTTCATCATTATCAATCCCCCGCTTCGGCTCCGATAAACCTGCGGTACCACCAGATACACCTCGTCCTGGGCCCGCGTCACCGCCACGTGAAACACCCGCCTTTCCTCTTCTTGGTCCTCTTGCGTATTCAACGCAAAATCGGTCGGAAAGCGCCCGTCCGCCAGCCAGGGAATAAAAACCACCGGCCACTCCAGACCCTTGGCCTGATGAACCGTGCTGAGGGTAACGTATTCCTGTTCCTCCGGACCCGTTACCACCGTCTCCCCCGAAAAATCTCCCGCCAACGCCACGTCGGCCAGAAACGCCTCCATCGTGTTATACCTGCCCGCGTATGTCGCCAGCCCTTCAATATCCTCCCGCCGCTGTGCCGCCCTTTCATAGTGGGAGACCAGATAGTCCTCGTAAAACTCCTCCAGGATCAGATCGAGCATGTCGGCCGCAGAGGAAAGCTCGTTTAACTCCTGCAATAACTTTATAAAACTAATATAAAAAGGACGGGCACTGGCCGGAAAAAGCCCCGCCGCCTCCGATTGAAAGGCCTCTCTTAAAGGATCGTCCGCCTGATTGATATGCTGCCACAAACGACGTGAAAGGGCCCCGCCCACCCGCGGCAGCATCCGCAACGCCCTCACCCAGCCGATCTCGTCCCGTGGATTATGCAACAGCCGCAAAAAGGACAGGACGTCCTTGATATGGGCCTGCTCGAAAAACCGCAGCCCCCCGCGCACCCGAAACGGTATGTTGTATCGCTGCAGCTCCAGTTGAATCTCCAGCGAATGCCAGTGACTCCGGTATAACAGGGCGATGTCGTTAATCTCGCGTCCTTCGTCCAGCAGGTGCAGAATATACTCGGCCAAAAATTGCGCCTGTTCGTTATGGTCATGGCAGGCAACCACTGCCGGCCGCAGCCCCGAAGGGCGCACCGCCCGCAGTTTCTTCTCCAGACGATTACTGTTGCAGGCGATGCTGGCGTTGGCCAGAGACAAAATCTCCGGGGTGCTCCGGTAGTTGGTCTCCAGCCGGTACTCTTGAACGTCCGGATATCGCTGGGAAAAAGTGATTATATTTTCAAAACTCGCCCCCCGAAAACTGTATATGGATTGAGAATCATCGCCCACCACCGTCAGATTGCGATTTTTGGCGGCTAAAAGATCAACTATCGCCCCCTGGATAGCATTGGTGTCTTGATATTCATCGACCAGTATGTGCAGAAATTGCCCCGCCAGTAAGTCGCGAACCTCCTTATGATCTTTCAGCATCTTGAGCCAAAAACTGAGCAAATCATCATAATCCAGCAGCTGCCGCGCCCTTTTACGTTGGGTATATAATGCCAGGACCGTCTCAATACGGTCCGCATCATCCAGAAACATCGGGTAGCGCCGCCCCAGAACCTCCTCCAGTGACGCCAGCGTGTTCTGCATAAAACTGGATATGGCGGCCAGCACGCTTTTCTGGGGAAACCGCCTTTCTCGAATCGGTATTTTCGCCTCCGCCACGCAGGAGGCGATCAAATCGCGCCCGTCCTCCCGGTCGAGAATACTAAAATCCGACGCCACCCCCATGCAGCTGCCGTACATCCGCAGAAGCCGGTTGGCGATATGGTGAAACGTGCCGCCCCAGAGATTGCGGGTCTTCTGCTTGACCAGAAGCTCCACCCGGTGCAGCATCTCCCGCGCCGCCCGGTTGGTGAACGTCACCAGCATTATCCGCGCCGGATCAATCCCCTGACCCACCAGCCACGCCAGTCGATACCCCCCCGCCGTTACCACCTTGTACTGCTCCTCATTCAGATCAGACGCAAAATCAATCTCCTCCCCCGGCCGCCGGGATTTAAGTACGAACTTTCTTGCCATTTATTCTACGTTGCCTTGACCATGCTTTAAGCACTGCTTTACAAAAAGCTTATATATTATTTCTCTCGCATTGTAAAGCCGTATTCCGTCCCTGCTCCGCCGCTTGTATTTACCCTGTGGTCGATTATGCCCTTAACTGTTCACAATTGACGGATATGCCGCAAACGGGTATAATTGTATCACGTGTAATATAGTGTAGCTTGACTGAAATCATAAATTGTTGTCGAAAAAATCAATCCGTAAAGCCCCCGGGAGGTATCCGGTATAATGCCCCATCTTAAACATATACGGTTGTTGGTCGGTTTGAGTTTTTTCTGTTTTTTTATCGGCTGCAGCCAGAACCCCGCCTCTCCCCCCAAAGAACCGTCTCCGGCCCTGAGACCGCCTGAAAATCAGCTCCCCCACGAAGGAACCGTTGCCCGGGTGCTCTGGAGTGAAGACGGGGCTTATCTTTATTATACCTGCGGCAATCAACGCTTTCGCTTCGATCTCGAACGCAAAGAACGCACCTCCCTTTACCGGGAATACCAGGGCGTCGTTTCGGCCAATATCACCCTCGAACGCCGCCGGGATGATCCCCCCCGGGGCCGGCAGCATATGACCGAACCCTCGCCCGACGGCAATTGGACCGCCGTCTGCCGCGATTGGAACGTCGTTATTCAAAACAATCATACCAAGGACGAAATCCAGGTCACCACCGAAGGAAACCGTAAGTTTCGCTATGGCGCCGCCAGTTGGGTTTATAGTGAGGAATTGGGCCAGATCAACGGCATGTGGTGGGCGCCGGACTCCGACCATTTGGCCTTTTATCAATTCGATGAACGACCCGTCAAAGACTTCTACCTCCTTGGGGACCTGACCCGGATCAACACCGCCTTACTTATCGAAGGCTACCCCAAAGCCGGCCAGCCCAACCCCGTCGCCACACTCCTCATCTACCACCTTGAAAGCAAAACCATCACCCCTGTCGATTGCGGCGATCAGACCGAGCAATATATTTACCACGTGCGTTTCCGACCCGACGGCAGGGAACTGCTCTTCAATCGCCTCAACCGACGGCAAAATCGCCTCCAGGTCATGGCCGCCGACGTCCATACCGGCCAATCGCGCGCGGTTCTTACCGAAACCCAAAAAACCTTCCAGAAGGATCTACCCTTAATGCGTTTCCTCGCCGACGGCCAGCGCTTCATCTGGGAAACCGAAAAAACCGGCTGGCCCCGGTACGAGCTCCGCCGTTTGGATGGCTCTTTCATTTGTAATCTGACCCCAGGGCGTTATGTGGTCAGCGGTATTCAATACCTCGACGAAGCCGGCGGCTGGCTCTTTTACTCCGCCTATAGCGACCAAAATCCTCTCAATCTTCAGCTGCATAAGGTCCGCCTCGATGGAACCGATCAAAAACGGTTGACCAACCTCCCTTTCAATCACAGCAATCTTTATATCTCCCCCGATAAAAAATGGTTCGTTATTCAGTATGAAGCCGTGGACTCCCCTCCCGCTACCTTGTTGTACGATATCGAAGGTAATTATGTCGCCGCCCTCGCCCAAAGCGCCGATCGACCGGCTGAAACCGGCTCCGAACCGGTCCTGCCGGAATTGTTCTCCTACAAAGCAGACGACGGCATCACCGATATTTATGGCATCCTGTATAAACCCTCGAATTTCGACCCCCGAAAAAAATACCCCCTGGTGCTCGATATTTACGGCGGCCCCGGCTCCCAGCGGGTTCGCAATCAATACCAAACCCACAATCCCAACACCGAATACGGCTTTATCATCGCCCACATCGACAATCGCGGCACCCCTAACCGCGGCAAGGCCTTCGAAACCGCCACCTACCTCAGACTGGGCACCGTCGATGTCAAGGACCTCGCCGACGGCGTAAAATTCCTCCGCCAGAGACCCTACATCGACGGCAGTCGCGTCGGCATCGTCGGTCATTCCTACGGCGGTTATCTCGCCCTCATGGCCCTGTTGAAATATCCCGATCTCTTTCATGCCGCCGTGGACCGCGCCGGACCCACCAACTGGAGCAACTACGACACCATCTGGACCGAACGCTATATGCGCACCCCCCAGGAAAACCCCGAAGGTTACCGGTTAGGCTCCTGCCTCAACTTCGTCTCTCAACTTAAAGGAAAACTCCTCATCATGCACGGCCTCGTCGATGATAACGTCCATCCCAATAATGCCTTTCAGCTTATCGACGCCCTCGACCAGGCGGGCAAAAAATATGAGTCCCGTTTCTTCCCCGGCAGCGGCCACGGCTTCGACGGCCGAGACACCCAGTGGGAATTCTTTTACCGTCACCTCATCCTGCCCCTTAAATAAAATGATTTGATACCCTTATTTAACAGCCCCCCGCCTCAAACCAAATAAAAAATTACTCAGTCGTGGGCGGAGCTTTGCCCCACGCGCCTCACTTTTCCCCCCGCGCCGAATAAAAAATTACTCAGTTGACCTCTCTTTTATAAACTGCTATTATCTTAGCTTCAGCCATGTCGTATGTAACGGCTGGCAAAAAATTAAAGCCTTAAAATTGGAGGATCAAAGCCATGAGAAAACGTTTCTTTTGGGTCGTTTTATTGAGTGTCAGCCTGTTCTTTACCGCCTTATTAATTGTTGATCTCAAGGCCCAATCCGCCTCGGATCAACCCCCCGACCAACAAAGACGCGGCCGCGGCGCCCCCAGAACCCCTCAGCCCGGCACCGTTCAGGATGTCCAGTGGTCCGAGGATGGTAATTTTTTGCATTACGCCACCGAAGGCCAGCGCTATAGTTTTAACCTCGTCACCAGAGAAAAGAAAAAAATCGAAGCCGCCAAAGAAGAAGCCATAGAAGAAACTCGTCGCCCGGAACGTCCCGTCCGTCGGGAGGATACCGGCACCGGCCAATACGTCGGCAGACCCTCCCGCGGCCGACAATATGCCCAGGTCATATCACCCAACGAAAAATGGCAGGCCGAATATAAAAACTGGAATGTGGTCCTGAAAAATCTCAAAACCGAACAGGAAATCCCCGTCACCGCCGACGGCGATGAAATCATCCATTACGGCACCGCCAGTTGGGTCTATGGCGAAGAGCTCGGCCAGAATAAAGCCATGTGGTGGACCCCCGATTCCCAAAAACTTCTCTTTTATAAATTTAATGACACCGGCGTCAAATCCTTCCATCTCGTCCGCGGCTGGTCCGACGTCATCACCACCCATTACCCCGAATACTACCCCAAGGCCGGAGATCCCAACCCCGTCGCCGGCTTGATGGTCTATGACCTCGCCTCCCAAAAAACCGTCACCGTTGACGTCGGCGACGACCCCGAACAGTACGTTTATAACATCCGCGTCTCTCCCGACGGCAAGGTCATGATGTTCAACTGGACCAACCGCTTTCAAAACCACCTCAAGGTCATGGTCATCGACCTCGAAACCGGCAAAACCAGATGCATCGTCGAGGAAAAGCAAAAAACCTGGCAGACCAACTCCCCCCGCCAACAATACCTCGCCGATAACCATCGCTTCCTCTGGCCCACCGAAAAATCCGGCTACACCCACTATGAACTCCGCGACCTCGACGGCAAACTCCATAACGCCGTCACCCACGGCCAATTCCAGACCGGAACCATCCAGTTTGTCGATGAAGAAAACGGCCTCGTCGGCTTCACCGGCTACAGCTCCTCCGTAAACCCCTACTACCTCCAGTACCACCTGGTCAACCTCGACGGCACCAATCAGACCCGCGTCACCGCCAAAGACCTCCACCATTCCAACTTCAACCTCTCCCCCGACCACAATTGGCTCGTCGCCCAGTACGAAGAGGTCAACACCCCCCCCTGCACCGCCCTCTATTCCACCAAGGGCGAATTTGTAACCAACCTCGCCGAAACCATCAAGTTCAAATCCGCCGACGGCAAATTCGACGTCTATGCCATCCTCTACAAACCCGCCAATTTTAACCCCGACAAAAAATACCCC
>LJUC01000077.1 GCA_001303695.1 Phycisphaerae bacterium SM23_30 | reverse complement strand
TGGGACGGGAGCTACACGATCTACCAGCTCGATAACGAAAGACAATATCACGATGGCTTGACGCCGCTGCTCAGAACCCAACGCCTCGAACGCTGCCTGATCGATGAAATTAAGTTTGAAGACGGCTCCCGCCAGTACTCCGGTGAGGTGATATTGTACGCCACGCCCCAGGGCTGGAGCGCATCGATCCTGTTTGACCTGCGCGATAAGGACGATCGGCGCCGCTATGTCCGATGTGATCGACTCACCACCAGAGTCTTGTTTGATAATAAATCATTAGACTTATGGGAGCCTCAACAAGTGGTGTCGATGTATTCGCCTCTATGACCAATAGGGCAGAGTTAAATGTGTTTTAATTTATTAAATAATGATTATGACCAAAGCGGCCCGGCCCGCCTTTGCGGCTTTACGCTGCTGGAAGTTATTGTCAGCACCCTTATCCTGGGCATCTTGTTCAGCGGTATGCTGCTGGCCTTTCATCGCACTCAGGAGGGTTCGTATCAATACGCCCTGTACGAGCGCGCCGCCGCCGTCGGCCAGAGACGCATAGAATTAATAATGGCCACCATCCAGGAGCCCAACGGTCTGTTTTTGCAAGGCCAGGATGAGATAGATCCTGTGTTTTTCTGGAATTTGAACCTGGAACGCATCCTCATTGATGAAAGCAGTCTCGTCAAAAAAATCGATAACACTATTATTAAGGCCACTGTCAGCGTCGAAGCCGGCTTACCCGGTTACCCCCAGCCTTTGATCGAACTGGTGCGCTACTTCGACTACCTGGATCCTTTACCGGGCAATGAGGTGGCCGTACCTTTACCGCTGGAGCCAAACGCTCGATGGCTGGAAAGATTACGCGAAGAATTAGGACGGGAACCCACCCTGGATGAGATTATGATCGAGCTGGTAAAAATTGGAGAACTATCTCCTGAAATGGCTCAAGAGCTGGGGATCTCCGTGGACGTCGGCGTTATTAAGGAAATTATTAAATGAACCGTCAGGGACTTACCATATTGGAACTGCTGGTCACGCTGGTGGTGATGACGCTTATTCCCTTGGCGGTGTTGAGTATTCTGGACCACACCCGCACCCAGAGTATGATGATCACCGAAGAAATGACCCGCCAGGGTTCCATCCAGCACTGCCTGAACATGATGGTCGATGACATCACCGCCGCCGCCACCAAAAATTCCAAAATCGAAATTGACAATCACACCTTGTCCGACGGGCGCGAGACGGCCCACCTGACCATATACACCTATACCCGACCCGATCAGCAGGATCCCGATGTTCAAGTGGACTGGGTCGCCGTGCCCCGCTTTGGGCAGAATGATCTGGTTTTGTTTCGCCGGGAGCGAAGCACCACCAGTCCCTCCGATCTCTTTATCCCCTTGTGTGAGAATATCTGCTCTTTTCAGGTGGTCAGACTCGACCCCGAAGGTCAAGCCTCGCTTGATTCGGATCTACCCTTACTGGAGATCTACGCGAGGATATATCGTTTCGGCCCGCCCGATCCCCAGCGCGTTTTCATAGCCCACCGAACCTTTTGTTCCCAGCGCTTTATCGGCGCCAGACCCATAGAGACTCAAAGATAAAAATAAGCCCATGATTAAGAATCGAGGTAAAACATATCCGCCGCGGGGCGTGACTTTGCTCGTCACCCTCATGGTGCTTATGATTCTGGCGGTGGTGATCGTACAGTTTCAGGTGGATGCCAGCCTGCAGATTCGCGCCAGCAGCTATCGCGTCGAACGCCTCCAGTGCCGTTACGCCGCCGAATCCGGGATTGCCCTGGGAAATCGAATAATCCAACAAGTTTATAATGAGCAGATAGTCGGCATTGCCGACTTTACCTCTTCCGACCTTGAATCCCTGCTGGGGCTGGACGAACCCAACCGTATTGCCGAGCCGAATGATGTCGAAGACCTTTTTACTCCGGAAACCGCACCCGAGCAGGAAGAATTGCCCTGGTTCATAATGCAGAAAAAGAACCTGGAAATTAACGGCGTCGAAGTGGACATCGAAATCCACGATGAAAACGCCAAATATCCCTTGGTCTGGATACTCACTTCGCCCTTTGATCGTACCAGCAGGTCCAAAATTGCCATAGAAAGCCTGGAAGAATATGCCGACTCGCTAAGACTCAATCCGGTGGCATTTGAAGCGGCCGTCGATCTTAACCGTGATCTGGGGAGATCTCTACCCCTGCCGCCCGCCCCGGTAACCTATTCCGGAACCGGACTGCGTATGGCGCCGAAGGGCCGAAAAGGCAACTGGGTGCAACTGATCGCCGAGGAGCAGGAACGCCACAAATCCATGGGTAATTTCGCCCGATACTGGTATGAGCATTTTGAGCTGCGCCGAGATGATCCCCTCCTGCAGGAACTGGGAATGGTTCCCGTTTCTTTTGCCGATTGCGTAAGCATCTGGGGTTCTTTTCATGTCAATATCAATACCGCGCCCCCCGAATTGCTGCAAAGTGTCTTTAATCCCATGGGAATCAGCAGCTACCAGTTAAACGCCTTGATTAATGCGCGCGATATGAAAACCATAACTTCCCTCAGCCAGCTTAGAAATATAAAGAACCTGGACGCCAGAATGCGCACCAACATCGAGCCCTTACTTGTCGTTAAAAGCAGAACCTATTCGGTCCACGTCAACGCTCGGTTGGGGCGGACCTTCTGCCACTTAATAAGCTGTGTTCATATGAACCACAGATCCGAAGCGGAAAACCTGGCCCTGGTCATAAAATCCGGAGATTGAAAATTGACTGTTAACCGTTGTTTGGGAATTCATTACAGCAGCCTTGGAATCACGGCTGCCCTCGTGGAAAAACGCGGCAGCCGCACGCGTTTGGCGGAGGTATTCAAAATTGCCCCCGAAACGGAAAATACCTCCGGCGCCGGCGGCTCGCTTATTGATCGATTGGCCGCTCAATTGAAGCGGCGCCACTCCAAAATCCCGTCCGTGGCTCTGGCCCTGGCCGGGGAATTTTACCAGAGCCAGTTTCATCACAGCGAGTTTTCCGATCAACGCATGCTCCGGCAAACCTTGCGTTTTGACGTCGAGGAAGATTTCGCCACCGATGCGGAAACCTTCGCCCTTTGTTATCAACGCACGGGAGTGCCGGGCCCCGGCAGCAACCTGATCATTCATACCTTCGAGAGGGAAAAGATACAAGACTTACTTGTCCAATTTGAGCAAGTGCACCTCGATGCCTTGGTCGCTGAACCCGATATCGATGCCTGGGTACACTATCTTAAGGACCTGTCCGATTTGCCTGCCGATCAGCCTTTCCTCAGCGTTGCCTGGACCGCCGGCATTTTTTATATTCTGGCGCTGGACCGCCGACGGCAGCCTGTCCTGGCCCGCAGTTGTGTCTGTTCTTCCCGCGAGCAATTGAACGACATCATGATTATTGAGCTGCGCCGATGCCTGGCCCTGCTGGACCGGGAGCATCAACCTCGCCAACTCCTTTATCACTCCGGCGGTTTTACCAAGGATCAGGTCGCTCGTCTGCAAAAAGAACTTAATCTTCCCTGCCAGGGGTTTAAAGAGCCCGATGCCGCCACCGCTCTGGCGGGCGGCGCCGCTCTGGGTTGGCTCCACGGCAGCAATATAGCCGACTTCCGGACCGACGGCATGACGCCCCGAACCGTACAAAAAGCCCAACATAAGGCCCTTTACAGCCTGTCCGCCGCCGTTACCTTATTGATGCTTAGCTCGTTTATTGTTATGCAGCTTTATGCCCGGAAAAACAAGAACCTTTTCAATCAGGCCGATTTAAAACTCACCCAGGCCTGGGAAAACACCCAACCGGACGATCCCCCCGAGAACCGCTCGAGAATTAACAGCAAATTACAAAATGACTACGATGCTTTGCAAAACCAACTCCGACGGCAAACTACTACGACTTTGCCCAACTCCGTTAGCAATACTCTTTTGATCGTGTTACAGACCCTCAATACCCTGCCGGAAACTTTTAATCTGCAATACGAGTCCCTTCGCGTCAACAACCAGGGCATTGCTTTGACCGGAATTATACCTAACCTGGCCGCCCAGGAAAAATTGCACCTGGCTTTTAAAGACAACCCCGAATGGGGTGATTTCACCTATGAAAGTGCTCTAAAACCCGAAGGACGCCGGGACACCCTTATTGTGCCCTTGAAAAGCGCCCAGGTCGATAGAACCAGGGAGGGCCGGTAATAAATGGATCAGCAAATTCTAAAAAAACCTCAAATATGGGCCGTTGTTATCCCGGTGCTGGCGAGCCTGTTGGCCTTATACGCTACTGTTGATGCCCTTAGTCTGCGTAAAAATGCCCGCAAACTAATCAAAGACGCCGATGATGCCGCCCAAAAAGCGGATGATATTTTAACCCTGCTTGATCAATTCGGTGATAGCCGTCTCATTGGGGTTGATTCCCGTAAATTTAATGATGTCGTCTCGGCCCGCGAATGTGCCGCCGCCGCCGGCATCTCTTCAACCCAGATGGAGCGCCTCGCCGGCGTCAAATCCCAAAAGCAAAAGGACGGCACTATTCTGCAGGGCGAACGCTATCTCTTGCAGAATGTTTCTTTGCTGCAGGTAGTCCAATTCATCGATTACGCCGAAAGAAATTTCTCTTCTCTTAACTGTTCTTTCCTCGACCTGACCCCTATCCGCAGCGCTAAAACCAAAGACTCCTGGAAAGCACAGCTTACCCTCAATTACCTGGAAAAATAAGTGGTTTCCGGTCATCATCCCCCGCTGTTGTTCTGCAGCAGCGTCCCCGCCAATTGCATCATATTAAACAAACCGTGTACCATAATCGGAATCAATATATTCCCCCTCCGTTCATATATATAACCCAGACACACCCCCAGCACCAACAACGCCGGCATATGCTGCCAGTTGGCGTGCGTAACCATAAAAAAGGCACTGGCTATCACAATCCCCAACCAGCGATATAGGGTCGCACCCCGCACCGGCGGCCCCCCATCTTCTGATGTGCCTAAAGGCTTTACCGGGGTCGCCGCCCCATAAAAAAACCGGATAAAATAACTTTGCAGGATGCCCCGAAAAAGCAGCTCCTCCATTACCGGCGCCCCGATAGCCGCTGTTACCATCAGAATTATCATGGTCCTTAAAGGCGGATGATCGCTCAGTTTTTCCAGGGTCGCGTGCCTCTGTTCTTCAATTCCCGCTGCTTCGCATATTTGCACTGTCACGCTCAAAACCAATAAAGTCAGCCCCGTGGCCATCACAAAATATAAAATTGATATACCTGTTGTTTTGCCCGGATGTCGCAGCGACAATCCAAAACCGCCCAGCCCCCCCGTAAATCGTCGCCGCCCGAGAAATAAAATAACTGCCGTTATCACCAACTGCCCCCCCAGCAGTCCTATATAGGACAAATCCGATTTTTCCGGAGAATGCGGCTCTGCTTGGTTCAGGAAGTAAGTTCGGGCAATCTCTATGGCGATAAATACCAATAGAATGGCCAGTACATCAAAACCTTTCAGCTTATGGGGCCGCGGCGGCGCCTTCTGAAACGCTTCAAAACCCCCGCGGCTACGCCAAAGCCACACGATAAAACCCGCCAGGCTGACGGCAAACCAGCTATACCCGATCAAATTCTGTTGTTCTTCCGTAAGATACATAAATCGGCATAACCTCTACATCCTGCTTTTGCAGTGCTTATCCATTGTATTCTCCATCAGCCTCAATATACACCAAAAACTGTTTCCTGAATTCCCCAATCATGGAATTACCTGGCTTACCGCGACGCTTTTAATAAGGGCATATTATCGGCCCTTACCGCCTTTTGTTATTTACGCCGCATATGTTACCGATAAATATTAAAGAAATTGCACCTTGACATTTTCGTTGAGCTATGATCTAATAAAGGGCAGAAAGTATGTGACAGGCTGATTTAAACTTGAGTTTTACCATCGTTTAAATCGGTTCATATGCAAGGTTAGCTGTAAAGCCGTTGGCCCAGGGCGGAAGAGGCTTGCCGCTTTTAGCGTCTGATAAAGCCCTTTCCGCTCTCGGCCTACGAAAATCAATCCGGAAGTTATGGACACAGGCGATTTGTCTCTGCAAAAATGTCAGCAGACCATCGGGCATCATTTCAAGGATGCCAATCTGCTGGAACAGGCCCTCACCCATGCTTCGGTGGCCGATGAGCGGCTCGGAAGTAACGAAAGGCTCGAATTTCTCGGCGATGCCGTTCTCGGCGCCGTCGTCTGCCAGGAATTGTACCATCGTTTCCCTCATTATCTGGAGGGCGAACTCACCAAAATCAAAAGTATGATTGTCTCCCGCCGCACCTGCGCCCGCCTGGCCGATCAGATGGACCTCACCCGATTTCTCCGCGTCGGTAAGGGCATGACCAATCAAAGCGGCCTGCCGGGCTCCTGCAAAGCCGCCGCCCTGGAGGCCCTCATCGCCGCGGTTTACCTTGACGGCGGCGATAAGA
Organism: Phycisphaerae bacterium SM23_30; assembly: GCA_001303695.1. GTDB lineage: Bacteria > Planctomycetota > Phycisphaerae > Sedimentisphaerales > SM23-30 > SM23-30. The sequence goes on along the minus strand of LJUC01000077.1, from coordinate 8,708 downwards.
TCGCCCGCGACTTCGTCTTACGCCTGATTGGACCCCTTTTAGACCAGGCCGACGCCCAGCAGCATCAGGGCAACTTCAAAAGCATGCTCCAGCAATACGCCCAGCGCACCATGGCCGTCACCCCCACCTACGAACTGCTCGATGAAAAGGGCCCCGACCACAGCAAATGTTTCGAGGTCGGCGTCGTCATCGGTTCCCGGCGCTTTCCCACCGGCTGGGGACCCAGCAAGAAAGACGCCGAACAACTCGCCGCCTTCCGCGCCCTAAAAGAACTCAAAGTCATCTCCCCCGATACCCCTCACCCCACCTCCGCTGATCAATGATTTCAAACCTTAACTATCTACTGTTTTTACTCTGTTATTTTTAATTTGCAATTTTTATTTTTCTCTGACGGGGTAAATGATGACTTTATTTTCCAGAAGTTCGACAGGGAGTAGTTCGTCGGGGGGAATGGCGAGGGTTTGTTCAGATTCCTGAATCTGCTTGATAGCTGTATTCATGTTGCTATTTAGGCCAGAGCGTTCTCCCCGGAGCAAAGAGCGTTTGGAATAGGCCTGGGTAAATTCATTGATATGGGCGATTTGTAATTCGATTTCCTTTTGCCGGGCCAGGGCGCCGGCCAGTTCGGCCTCCTGCTCGATCAGCATCTGTTTTACTGCCGCATATAATTGCGAAGGAGTTCTGGGTGGATACATACTTGGAATACTTTTCATATGTTCCCGTAAAGCCTCCACTTTCGCCTGATAACCGGCGATGTCGATTTTTAGGAGGCTGAGTATTTTATAAAATTCGGTGCGTCTTTCCTCGGCGAGACTGCGATTGTCATTATACCTGACACCGAGGTCTTTGACGAGTTCTTCGAGCGGTTCTAATTCGGCCTCCAGTTGGGGAAGACGTTTTTCGGCTTCGTAGATGATTTTTTCGTTTTGGGGAATATTATCTTTGAGTTCTTGTAGCCTGGAATTAGCTATTTGGTCGTGATACTCGATAAATCTTTGGGCCATGTTTCGGGCGTCCTCGTCGGTAACAGCGTAGAACATGTAATCCCGATATAATCCGGCGTCATCGAACGATTCACTAGTTTGATAACGATTTTGTTTTATAAAAGCCATTTGCTGCTCGGATACTACACCCTCGAACATCCACACTCCCAAAGTTTGACTAGCTGAAATCGCCCTTGTCGCCCTTGCGGTAGGTTGCGGCCTACTTCGGGATAAACTTTCAAAGGTTCGATTTTTTTTTAGGGTAAATTTGGCCACAAATTTGGGTTTGATGACGCCCATACCTTCCCAGGAATAGTACCAATCTTCCTGTTGGTCAGAAGTTTCGAATTTTATTTCCCTGTTTGGTATCTGTTGATCCTGGGCCAACGTTGAGCCGGTGAGGCATACCAGGATCGAGGCGGTTAAAAGTAATTTTGTTTTAATTGATTTCATTTTTCATGCTCCGGTTATCGAGGGTTTTCAAACGTATTTTAGCCTGAGCGGCCCCTGCCGTTTCCGGAAAGGTCGTCGCCAGGTAGGTGTATCTCTCCCGGGCGAACTCCTCCCCGCCCGGCTGGGCGCCTATGTAATCGGCCATCGCCAACAGTTCCGCCGCCAAGCCCGCCCGAAACATCTCCTCCGCAATCTCCGCCATCGTAATTTCTTGTTCCACAACCGTATCTGTTTGAACGGGAACACTTTCCCCCTGGATTGCCCGCCAGATCAATGCCCCCCCCAATACCAGCAAAATACTCGCCGCCGCCGCCGCCAACTTCAGCCCGTCAAATCTTCCCTTCCTTACCACCCGCCCCACTTCCACTTGTGCCAATTCCGCCTCCCCGTCCTCCCACACCACCTGCGCCAGCTCCAGCGACCGCTGTAAGGTTTTCAATGTCATTTGACACTGTTCACATCCCCCCAGGTGTTCAGATATCTGCGCCGCCTCCTCTGCCGCCAGCTCCCCATCGGTATAATCCACCAGCTTCTCTCTTATTTCTTCACATTCTTTGGGTATCATGTTTTATCTTTTCCCATTTTCATTACCATTTCTTCAGCAGTTCCGCTAATTTGAATCTGCCCTGCCTGAGCCTGCTCCGCACCGTCGCCGGATTCAACCGCAAAATCTCACCGATTTCCTGCGAATTAAAATCCATAAAATATCTCAACACCATGGGCCCCAATAGCGACTCATCCAACTGTCCTAGTCCCTTTCGCACCTCCTCCAGTTCTTCGGTTCGGATGGCTTGGTCGATCGGCGTGTCCGGGGCTTTCGGCCGCTTTGCCCGCCGTTCAATTATTTCCGCCGCCGCCCGCTGAAACCGTTTTCGCCGCCGATGCTCCAGCAGACAACGGTTGATCGTCACCCGCATCAGCCAGCGCCCCGCCTTCTCAGTTTCTCGATTGCTTCCTGGATTTCGCAGGGCCTGAAGATACACCTCCTGCAGCACGTCCTCGGCGTCGGCCGGCGCCAGTCCCATACCCGCCGCGATCCTTTTTAGTTTCTGCTCCTGACCAACAAACTCGTCGGCCCAGCATAATTTAGACACCGGCTCGCTGTCCGCCCGAGATGCTCTCACCATTCAGCCCGCCTTGATAACGATCGCCTCCATAAAACTGACCGCCAGCCTGAGAGGTTATTATTAACTCTATTTATATAATGCGCCGAACCGCCCCTCTGTTGGTAAAAAAAAATCGAAAAAATTCCCTCTGTATATATTTCTTTACTCTCCCCCTTATGATTTTCACAACCCTCACCGTATTATCCGGGTCGGCCTTTGCGACCTGATCTGCGGAGCTTCGATTATGTGAGTCTCTTTCATCGGATGAATCACTATCCTGTCTTCAAAAACTTCTACCGGTTGCATATTGGACGGAAGGTTATTTAATTGCCGTTCCAGACTCGGAATCCGATTCAGAGCCGTGTTCCTTTTTCTTTTTAAACTGTCAACTTCCCCTCGTAGAGTTGAACGCCTCGTGCAGTTCAAAATATAGTCTTTAACTTGAGCTAACTGCTTCTCGACTTCCTTTTTCCGTGCTTCGGCGCCGGCTAACTCGACTCCCAACGCCAAACGCAGATCGTATATCTTAGGTGAGGTTGAAGCTCCGTGTTTCTTTAAAGTATCCACCTGTGCCTGATAACCCGCAATTTCAATCTCAAAAGCACCCAACTGCCGGTACAATTCAAAACGTTGCTCTTTCGCTTGACTTAGGCTGTTTTTATACCTCTCCCCGATGGCTTCCTCCAATGCCTCGACCGGCTTTAACTCCTCTTCCAGCTTGGGGATCCTCTTATCCGCCTCTTCCAAAGCTTGCTTTTGCTCAATCAGGTCCTTCTTTAATTTTCCCAGTTGATCTAAGGCCCGTTGATCCGCCAGTTCAATAAACCTTTCCGCTGTTTTGCGGGCGTCTTTCTCACTGACCGCATAGAACATATAATATCGGTATAAATTGGCACGGTCATGAGTTCCGGATGCAATGAAATGTCGCTGCTCCATAAAAGCATATTGCTGCTCGGATACGTATTCTTGAAACAGGCCAATATCATCCCTCGGCCAGGCACGGCTGTCCGCCTTCAATACCACCTTCGCTACCGCGACCGGCTCAATTACGCCCAGCCCTTCCCAGGCCATGCGCCACTCCTCCTGCTGGTCGGATAATTCCACGGTGAATTTCCTTTTCGTCGGAATTTCTTGCTGGGCGTATCCTATCCCGCCGAACCATACTAAAGCTAATCCCATTAACAATGATTTTGCCTTTAGAGATTTCATGACCGGTGCCTCCTGTTATTCTGACAGTATCCCTGCGGGGCGCCCCTTCCATATGAGAAAAAGGCCCCTTTCCGATTACTTTACCTAAATTTGACGGAAAAATACTTTTCTCGGTATTGGTTAAAACCTATGATTAATGTAATCCGTATTATTAATTGTTTAGACCCCAAACCTAACCTGCGGTTAGTCGAAAAATTAAAATATTTGCTCTTCCCTTGTTATATATTTTCCCCCTGCCTTTGTGCGTCCATCTACTTGTTTACTTTAACCATTCGTAAAGGTGATAATGCTCTTTATTCATCCCCAGCTTTTCGTATATTTCCCGGGCTTGCCGGTTGCTTTTATCCGTATATAAACGCAGTCCCGCCCCCACCACCTCACGATCCAACTTGAGCCCCTCCTTCTCCTGCGCCATCTAAACCTGAAACTCCACAATCTCCTCCGCGCCGCTCACTCGTCCTTTACGTACCTTTATCATTTCCAACCACCTGTCAAAAACAAAAGCCCTCAGCAGCTACCGAGGGCTTTCCCATTCATTCATATAATTGTCCACTCATACACTCATATACTATTCAACAAATACGCCGACGCCTTGGCCCCGTTGATAAAGCTGCTTATCAAAAAACGCTCATTCGGAGAATGTGCCCCGTCCGAATCCTGACCCAGCCCCATCAGCAGAATCGGCTTTTTTAGCTCCTCCCAGAACGTCAGCGTCACCGGAATCGAGCCGCCGCAGCCGATATATACCGCCTCACTGCCGAAACCTTTTTTCAACGCCTCTACCCCGGCCTTAATCAGTTCGTTGTTCTTATCGAATATCACCGCGTTGGCCCCGGCGTCTCCTCCGGTGATCTCCAGCTCCACAAAATCCGGACACACCGCCCGAATATGCCCTTTCGCCAGCTCCGCCGTCTTCTTCAAATCCATATTCGGCACCAGCCGCATGGTGATCTTCGCCGTCGCCCTGGCCGGGATGATCGTCTTGCCTCCTTCGCCCATGTACCCGCCGAATATCCCGTTCACCTCAAACGTCGGCCGCGCCCACAGCCGCTCCAGCGTCGCAAACTCCTTCTCCCCGAACAGATTTTTTACGCCCACTTGGTTCTTTAGCGAGCTGTCCTGGTAATTTAACTTCTTGACGTTTTCCCGCTCCCAGTCCTCCAGCTTCCTGACATCATCATAAAAACCTTTAATCTTAACCTTGCCGTCGATGCCCACGCATTCCGAGATAATATGCGCCAGCGCTATCGCTGGATTGCCGATCGCCCCGCCGTATTGTCCCGAATGCAAATCGCAGCTCGGCCCTTTCACCGTAACCTCCAGGGGCACCACTCCGCGCAGGGCGTAGGTGATCGCCGGCGTCCGCTCATCGTACATCGAACTATCGGAAACCACCACTCCCACTGCTCTCGAGGCCAGCTCCACCTTATTCTCTTTTATATAATCCGCCAGCGCTTCCCCGTTCGATTCCTCCTCCCCTTCCACCAGAAACAACACCTCGCACGGCAGTTCGCCTTCTGCCTTTAGCAGGCTCTCCACCGCCTTGACATGGGCGAAAAACTGCCCCTTATCGTCCGTGGTGCCGCGGCCGTAGATGTACCCGTCCTTGACCGTCGGCTCAAAAGGCGGCGTCCGCCACTCCTCCAGCGGATCCACCGGCTGCACGTCATAATGCCCGTAAAAAATCACCTTTTTCGACGACCGACCCCGCCCCCGCGCCCACACGATCGGTTTGCCTTCCGTCTCAATTATCCCGGCCTCCAGACCTAAATTAGCCAGATGATCCTTCAGCCAGCCCCCACACGCCAGCACGTCCTTATTATGATCGCTCTGGGCGCTGATCGAGGGAAAACGCAAAAATTCATTTAGTTCTTCCAGAAACCGTTCCTTGTTCTGATCGATGTAATCAAATGCCTTGTCTGTTGCCATCTCGATATACCTCCAAATATATTTTTCCCGTATTCAAACATATCACCCCGCCTCTCGTCAAGACATTTTATACCTTATCATTCAAAAGCAGAGCAATGGGGCGGACTGTGCCCCTGCCGGACTAATTCCTCTGCCGTCATCTTCGAGTTTTTATATTTTCTTTGATTATATATTGTTGCTAAGGAGCATTTGGTCCGTAAAAATGTTTCCTTGACGACAGTATGTTATTCTGATAGTTATTTATGGTTTATTTTAGTTTATAAAACGTAAGTACGGCGCTTAACAGGAAAAAAAATGAAGAGTTTTCGGCGGGTATTATATTATGTGAAGTTGCAGTATAATGCGGTGCTGCTGTCGATATTGTGTGCCATAGCGGTGGCGATGCTGTTTTCCCTGAGTCTGGCGGCCATGCTGCCCTTGATGAAAGTGATTATGGGGGAAGAGGGTCTGCACGGGTGGGTGCACCGGGCGATCATCAAGGATCGCAGCGGGATCGGCTTTGAGGCGGTGCCCCTGGAAGAATACCTTACCGGCGGCGAGCGGCAAAACGATGTCGAGCGCCATAAATTGCAGATCAACAATGTTAAACTAAATTCCCCCGCCTATATTGTCGGTCTGAAAGAGCAGGATGAAATAATTTCGATTCAGTTAGCGCAGGACGCGAAAGTTATTACCGAACGCGGTGAGCAACTCGAAAAATTAGCCCGGGCCTCGACCGGTGAAACGGTCGTCATTACCGTCGAACATGCCGATCAAAAGGTAGAGAACATCAGCCTGACGTTAAAAGAACCTTTCTTTTACCGTCTTTACGCAACAGCGGCCCAGTGGTTTCTGGATCGGGTGCCGCAAAGTCAGGGAGCGAAGTTTAAGCGCAATTCGATTATTCTGATTATTATGTTGATGCTGGCGGCCTCGATGCTGAGGTGCACGCTGCGTTTCGTGCAGGAGTATCTGGTCAAACGAATTGGATTTCGCGCGTTGATGCTCATGCGGATCGATACTTATAACCATGTTATACGCCTGCCCTTGATGCATTTCAGCACCGAGGGCGTCAGCGACACCCTGAGCCGCTTTATCAAAGACTCCAATAACGTATTGGTGGGTATTAATACTCTTTTAGGAAAGGCCGTTCGGGAGCCGTTAACTATCATCACTTTGGCGGGAGCGGCTTTTATCATTAATTTCAAAATGACGTTGATAGTGTGTCTGGGGGCGCCGGTGGCGGGCCTGATTCTGGGCCGGCTGGGACGCAAGATGAAACGTGTCACCAGACGCACCCTGGAGAGCTGGTCGCGGCTATTAAGCGCGCTGCGGGAAAGTTTGCAGGGAATTCGAGTGGTTAAGGGCTATCATCGGGAGCTATATGAAGAGGAAGGCTTTAAACGGATCCACCGACGATTGTTGAAACAGCAGTTTCGCATGGGTAAGATTGAGGCCGCGAGCGGACCCATTTTAGAAGCTTTGGGCATGATAGCGGCATGTGCGGCGATGATTCTGGCGGCCCACTGGCTGACCGACCCGGAAAATAGAATGACCGTCAGCGAGTTCACCACTTTGGTTTTACTGTTGGGGGCGATGGCCGAATCGGGTCGGAAAATGGGGAACGTTTATCCCCGACTGCAGAACTCCAACGCAGCGGCGGAACGCATCTACCATCTGATTGATACGCCCGGAGAAAGCGACCCCGTCGGGGCGCGAACGCTTAAGCCGCTGTCCAGATCCCTGGAGATGCTGGCAGTGAGTTTTACCTACCCCAACAGCAATCAACCGGCTTTGGCGGATATCAACCTCAGAGTATTGGCAGGAGAATCCATCGCCCTGGTGGGGCCCAACGGTTCCGGAAAAACCACACTGGTAAGCATGATTCCGAGGTTTTTCGTGCCGGATAAGGGGACGATTATGATCGACGGCCAAAACATCGCCGAGGTGACGCTGGGCAGCCTCCGGGAGCAGATCGGGATAGTGACGCAGCAGACGATCACTTTTAACGACACCATTGCGGCTAATATCGCTTACGGCAATCCCAACGAGAGTGAAGAAAGAATTATAGCGGCGGCAAAACGGGCCTATGCCCATGAGTTTATCGAGCAGACCCCCCAGCGGTATCAAACGATCATCGGCGAGCAAGGAGCGACGCTGTCGGGAGGTCAACTGCAGCGCATAGCCATTGCCCGGGCGATTCTGCGAAATCCGGCAATATTGATATTCGACGAGGCGATGAGCCAGATAGATGCCGACAGCGAAGCAAAAATACAGCAGGCCCTCTTGGAATTTTCCCGGGACCGGACCTCTTTCATAATCGCCCATCGGTTGAGCACCATCGTCAACGTGGATCGCATTGTGGTGATGGACCAGGGGCGAATCATCGACCAGGGCCGTCATCAGGAGCTTTTGCATAGCTGTAAACTGTATCGACAATTATATGAGGTGCAGTTTGTGAGTAATGATGAAGGAACAACCAGAACAAGAACGATTAAATAGAACTTTGCAAGGACAACTCGAGTGTGATCTGTTCTTAGGGGGCCGCTGGCTGCCTATCGGGAAATTGCAGGCAAAAAAGCAAATAAGGTCGGCAGACAGGGACCCGGAGAGCACAAAGACTGCCCCGACGAGCTCTCCGGTAAGCCCAAAAGTAGCCGAGAAACGCCGCCGTATGGAGAACGTGGCCCAAAAGATCAGAGAATGCACTAAATGTCCATTGTATCAAACGCGAACCAATGCCGTGCCGGGCGAGGGACATCCGGATGCCCGCCTCGTGTTTGTCGGGGAAGCGCCGGGGGCCGATGAAGACGCCCAGGGCCGACCCTTTGTGGGACGGGCGGGCAAGTTGCTGACTAACATCATCGAGGCGATGGGCCTGAAACGCGCAGACGTCTTTATCGGCAATATATTGAAGTGCCGACCGCCGGGCAATCGCTATCCTTCTGTCTCGGAGATAGCTGCCTGTATAGACCACCTCTACGAGCAACTGGATATTATTGAACCGGAGATTATCGTGGCGTTGGGGGCCTATGCGGCCCGGACGCTG